>CAYRDG010000010.1:0-136518 GCA_964422915.1 uncultured Frigoriglobus sp.
GGCCGGAAGAGGCGGCCGTGCCCCTGAGGCAACACCGACCTGTGAACTGTTACCTCCCTGGCGAGCACTCTGGCCATCATCCTGCCGTATGTCGAACAGGGCAACAAACTGAACCAGTTCCACCCGCAACTGCTTTACGATGTGAATAGCGATACGCGGATCGACGCATCGATCACTCCAGCTACCTACGGCCAGTCGGCAGCCCGCAGCCAGGACGTGCCGATCTACCTTTGCCCGTCCGATGGTTCTGCGAACAACTACTACAACGCGGGCCGCAACAACTACGTCGGCAGCATGGGGATGTCCGCGGATGTGCGCGATGGAAGCTCGGCTGGCGGCATCTTTTCGACTCCGTATCCGTCGGGTGGCGAGATGAAGGGGCCGACGCTCGTGGCGATCATGGACGGTACGAGCAACACCGTGATGTGGTCAGAGCGAATGCGGGCAACTCTCGACTGGAACTCTGGCACTCACGACAACACGACTATCCTGCGAGTCAAGGGCTTGCCAAGCCTATACGACGGCCGTGGTATCCCGGCCTGTGCAACGGGTTCCTCATACAGCGGTCGGCTGACCTACAGTGGGCACCAGTATTATCGGGCCTTGAACTTCCTTCAGTCATACACGCACACGCTGCCGCCGAACTGGAACCGGAAGATGGGTACTGGCACACAGCGATACAACTGTGGCAACTACAGCAACTTGAACCAGGCGCACATCGCCGCCAGCAGCTATCACACCAGCGGTGTGAATGTTTGCATGGCCGACGGAAGCGTCCGGTTCATTTCCGAGTCGATCAACTTCCCCCAGTGGCAGGCTCTCGGCACCCGCTCCGGTGGCGAGCCTGGCAACGTCCCATGAGGCGCGGAATGACTTTCCGAATCTGGCATCTGTTGGCTGTGCTTCTTGCCGTCGCACCGGGGTGTGGCGGCACGACCACGAAGCCAACGGACTCCGGCCCAAGCGGGCAGGAAACGGTCGACGATGTGGCCGCGATGCTCAAGGAGTATTCCGAGGTCAACCACCACGCGCCCGCCCGCATCGAGGACCTCACCGACGCCGCCGGTTCGCACCCTGTTGGACATGCTGCCGTGGCATCGCGTGAATACATCGTGCTCTGGCGTACGTCGAAGTCGGCCGCTGGCTCGGGTAGCGTGCTGGCCTATCAGAAGGACGTGCCAGCGTCCGGTGGCTTCGTCCTGCTTCAAGATGGCACTGTGAAAAAGATGACTGCCGAGGAGTTCAAGGCTGCGTCGAAGACGAAGTGAGCGGCAGATCATTGGATCCGCCGCTCACGCTGCCGTTTCCGTCAGAAGCGGCCTTATTTCACTTCCACCGACTCGCTGGCGCGGCCGGCGCGGTCGAGAGCGAGCACCACAATCCGCTTCGCTGCCGCTGGCAGAGACACTGTCGCTGTGCCGTCGGCTGCCACGCCCCGAACGCGTGTCGTCCACGCATCGCCGCTTTGTACACGCACGACGACGAACCGCGTTCCTGGAGCGGCCTTCACGCTCAGTGATTGCTTCGTGCGACTCAGCGACGGCTTCGCAGGCGGATTCCCCTTCGCTAGCCAGGGCGACGCTGGTACCAGTGCCGGTGCCGCGTAGACCTTCGCCACCTCGTCGGCGATCCCGCCGGTGTTCTTCATCAGCGACTTCATGCTGAAGTGAATCACGCCTGGATCGGGATGCATGCGGGTAATGGCGATCTGATCGGCGATCTCCTGCGCCTTCCAGCCCTTTGCGGCGCCACCGACCCGACTCGTATAGAGGCCGGGCCAGAGGTGCCGCTTCTGGGTATTCTGCGTTCGCCACCACTTGAACAGCTTCGGGAAACTCTGCTTCTCCTGCGCAATGGGCCAGTAGAGTTGCGGCGTGAAGTAATCGACCCAACCCTCGTTGAACCAAAGCTTTGCGTCGGCATAGAGTGCGGCGAACTGATCCAGACCAGCAATGCCCGGCGGATGTCCTGGCCGCCAGATACCGAACGGGCTGATGCCGACCTTCACCCACGGCTTGGCCTTCTTCGTCTCGGCGTACATCCTTCGCACGAAAGTATTTACGGCGTCACGTCGCCAGTCGTCGCGATCGAGTTTGCCACCGGCTTTCTGATACGCGGTCCAGGTGTCATCGTCCGGGAACGGGATAATCCTGCCGGCTGCGTCCTTCTCCTTGTACGGGTAGAAGTAGTCGTCGATGTGAATGCCGTCGATGTCGTATCGTTTTACTACGTCGATGATTACGGCGACTGAGTGATCCTGAACGTCCCTGTGCGTTGGGTTCATCCAGTAGTGTGTGCCGTAGGGCTTGGCGATGTCGGGCCGTGCCTTGGTGATGTGGTCTTTCGGGGCGGCAGACTTCGCGGAAGGGTGTCGCGCCCGGTAAGGGTTGAACCAGGCGTGGAGTTCCAGCCCACGCTTGTGAGCCTCTTCCACCGCGAACGCGAGTGGATCGTAACCAGGTGACTTGCCCATCGTGCCCGTGAGGTATTCGCTCCACGGCTCCCGTTTCGATTCGTACAGCGCATCGGCCATCGGCCGGACCTGGAAGACGACCGCGTTGAGGCGGAGTGCCGCCGACTTATCGAGAATAGCGAGGAGTTCCGCTTTCTGCTTCTCAACAGGCAGCCCGGGCTTGCTGGGCCAGTCGATGTTGGCGACAGTGGCCACCCACACGCCACGGAACTCGTGCTTCAACGGTGGCGGATCGGCAGCGCAAAGCGCAGGCGCGGCGAGGCCGAGGGCCGTTAGCCCAATGGCGAGGCGGAGCATTGGCGAGCCTTTCAGAAGGATGGAAACCGGTTATGGAAGAAGGAGAGGCCATCGCCTCTCACCGATCGCACCTGCCACGACAGCCCATGTGAGTGAAGGGCAGGTGGTCAATGGGATTCGCTCGGCGTGGCTGCCCTGAGTAACGCCAGTTTCACCGCACCTTCCGCCGGTTCGGTGACGAGCGTCGCCGGACGGGCGATGAGCCCGCGGGCCTGCAACGCAGCCAGAAAGCGTTCGTGATACGTGGGTGAGGCGACGAGCAACCCGCCGGCCAGTGCGACCGGGAAGGTCGCGCCGAGGTCGAGTTGCCGCGCCGCGGCCGCCGCCGCAGAGGCCAGTTCGCCAGCCGCCTCGCGAACGATCTCTTCGGCCACCGGATCGCCGTCGTCGGCTGCCTGGAGTACGACTGGCCCCAGAGCCGCCAGTGCCGCGCGGTCGCCGCCCCGGTAAACGACTCCGACGAGTTCTTCAGGCCGCGATAGCCCATAAGCCGCGAGCAGGCGATCGGTGAGCGGAGTGGCCCGCGCGCGGCCGTCGGCAGAGCGAGCAGCGGCGCGAAGGCCCGCCAGGGCGATGGCGTAGCCACTTCCTTCATCGCCCAGCAGCGGCCCCCAGCCGCCGGATCGGGCCGTGCGCCCGTCGGGCGTGCGGGCGTAAGCCATTGAACCAGTACCTGCTACGACTGCGACGCCCCAGCCTTCGGGCGTGCCGGCTGCGAGCAAGAGAGCGGCGTCTTCCATCACCTGCACATTGGCCGCGAGGCTGATACGGGCGGCCCATTCGCGGATGATCTCCTGGTCGCCTGGTCGGCCGGCCCCGGCCAGTCCCAGACATGCGGCGCGAACCTCGCATCGGGCCTTTCCAGCGGCAGCGAAGGCGCGGTCGGTCGCTTCGTCCAGCGCTGCCAGTGCCGCCGGCGTACCGACAACTTGCCGGTTACTCGGCCCTGTTTCACCGCGACCGAGCAACTTCCAACCGCCCTTGCCGTCGCACGATGCCAGCAGCACGACCGTGGTGGTACCGCCTCCGTCTATACCCAGAACAAGCGATTCCGTATCGCCATGGCGTGCCGAATGGCCGTTCTTACCGTTGGCGCCGACAGCAGTTCGCACACGGCCGTTGGCCTTGCGGAGCCGTTCGCGCGCCTCTTCGGGACCGAGGTGCGCCAGGTGTGAAACCAGAGCCGTTTTCAGCTCGCGATCGCAGCGGTCGAGCAGCAAGTCGGCGCCAGTACGATCGAGGCCGGTGGCCTCACGGACAATCCGGTTCGTGCGGTGCCGCAGTTTCTCGTTCGTGGCACGCAGGTCCACCATCAAATTGCCGTAAGTCTTGCCGAGGCGGACCATTGCGCCGGTACTGAGCATGTTCAGCACGAGCTTGGTCGCAGTGCCAGCCTTCATGCGGGTCGAACCGCTCAGCACTTCCGGACCCACAACGGGCGTGATGGCCAGATCGACATGCCGCGTAATGTCGGCGTCTGGATTGCAGGAGAGGCCGATGGTGAAGGCGCCGAGTCTGCGCGCATAGTCAACAGCAGCCAGTACATACGGCGTCCGGCCGCTGGTCGCGATCCCGACCAGAACGTCTTGTGGCGAAAGTGAAACGGCCGAAAGATCGCTCGTGGCCAGTTCCGGATGATCCTCGGCTCCTTCCACCGCTCGCGTGAGTGCTGCTGTGCCGCCCGCGATGACACCCACGATCAAACCAGGAGGAGCGTTGAACGTCGGCGGGCATTCACTGGCATCCAGCACGCCCAGCCGCCCGGACGTGCCTGCGCCGATGTAGACGAGTCGCCCACCGCAGCGCAGATGGTCGGTGATGACCTCGATCCCCTTCGCAATGGCCTCGGCCTGTGATGCGACCGCTGGAATCACGCGCGCGTCTTCAGCGTTCATCAACCGGACGAACTGAAGAGGCGATAGCTCATCGAGTTCCGCCGACGCGGGGTTCCGGGCTTCCGTCTGAAGGTGATCCATGTGCGGCGACTTACCAGGAGAATGCACCAGGAGGGTCTAATCGTAACTCCGAGAATAGCAGAAAGCTATGCAATGCCCGTGCCGCGGCCGAAAAGCCGGTTCGTTACAAGCGCCGCGAAGACAGTTGTGAGAGTACCGACCGGAGCGAACCACGGCCACGCCAGCACCGGCGCGCCGAATGTTGTGGGGAGCCACACGGCGGTTACGGTGACGAAGCCGCAGACCAGCCCAATCAGCGCGGACACAGACGAAACGGGCTGCCGCAGGCTGCCCAGCGCGAAGAGGCCGAGGATCAGACCCGTTGTGAAGCCGGCAACGCTTAACACCATCTCGATCACGCTCCGCTGGAGTGCGACCGACGCCAGCAACGCCACCCCCACCTGAGCCAGACCAAAGCCAACGGTCAAGAGCCGCGAGGCACTCAGGTAGTGCGATTCACTGCGGTCCGGACGCAGCGGGCGGTAGAAGTCGTTCACCACGGCTCCGGCAGAACTGTTCAACGATGATGAAAGCGTGGACATTGCCGCCGAGAGCACCGCCGCGATCAACAGTCCCACCACCCCGGCGGGTAGCCGGTTCACAATGAAGAAGCCGAACACCTCGTCGGCGCGATTCTTCACCTCGGTCGGCAGTTCAAGCCCGCCCTGCTGGTTCAGCACGAAAAGACCGACGCCAATGAGAAGGAAGAGCAGGAACTGAGCGAGAACCACGAAGCCGCTCCCGACCAGCGCCGCCCGTGCGCCGCCAAGCGACTTCGCGCAAAGGAAACGCTGCACCATGAGCTGGTCCGCGCCGTGGCTGGCCATTGTGAAGAACGCACCGCCAATCACTCCGGCCCAGAATGTGTAGGGATTTGTGCTGTTCCAGCGGAAGTCGAAGAGAGTGAACTTCCCGGCCGCGCCGGCTTCGTTCACAAATCCGGACCAGCCACCGTGGACATCACTCAGGATGAAGCCCGCGGCGACCAGCGCCCCCAGAGTGTAAACGACAAACTGGATCACATCGGTCCAGATGACGGCTTCCATCCCTCCGAGGTACGTGTAGAGAACGGTTGCCGCGCCCATCACCAGCACGGAAACCGCGATGTCCCAGCCAGTAAACTCCTTCAGCAGGAGCGCTGTGAGGAACAGACGCATGCCATCGGCCGCCGTTCGGGTGACCAGGAAGATGCCTGAAGCGGTGCGTTGCACACGGGCATCGAAGCGGCGGCGGAGGAGTTGATACGCCGTGAGCAGCTCGCCGTGGAAGTATTGCGGCAACAGCCACCACGCCACGAGGAGACGGCCAACGATGTAGCCAATCGCCAGTTGCAAGAAGGTGAGATTCCCACCCGGCTTGAAACCCAGTCCCGGTACGCTCAGGAACGTGACGGTACTCGTCTCGGTCGCAACCACGGAAATCAGGAGCAGCACGAAGCCAACGTTCCGCCCGCCGACGAAGTAAGTCTGTGTGTCACGCTGCCGCCGCGCGAACCAACCGCCCAGGAGCATCATTCCCAGGACATAAGCGCCAACAATGCCGAAGTCGAGCGCGGAGAGGTGAGTCATAGGCTTCGCGAGCAGGCCGCTCGCCGGCGTTGAAGAAGATCCGTCGGCGTGAGTTGCTCACGCTAATACAGCAAGAACGCGCGCCGCTCCGCGCGGAACGCAGCCTCTTCCGGTTCCCATGCCGCCGCGATCTCGCGCCAGGGCACGCCGGCTTCCAGCGCGAGGCGTTCCCGGTCGCTGCCGAAGAGCAGGTCGATGGCCGGTCGGTCGGTGACGAACTCGTATTCCTCCGTTCGCCATGCGAACCGCGTGCCGGAAATCGCGCGCAGCGCGGCCAGTACCGCCAGCCCTGTTCGCACTGGTTGGAACACGCTGCGGTCGGTGACGTGCAGTTGCACGCCGCCGCAGTTCTGCCCGGCGAACTTCTGGAACGTGGGGCGGAACCACGTCGCGCGGAACTGCACGCCCGGCAGTGATTCGCCCGCGAGTCGCGCCGCGAGCGCGCGTGGCTCGATTCCCACTGCGCCGACCAACTCGAATGGCCGTGTCGTGCCGCGGCCTTCCGAGAGAATCGTTCCCTCGATCAGGCACATGCCCGGATAGACCACCGCCGTCTCTGGTGTTGGCATGTTCGGCGACGGCAGCACCCAGGGCAAGCGCGTCTGCTCGAAATACGATGCGCGGTGCCAGCCATCGCACGCGACCACGTCGAGTTGCACATTCGGTACGCGATGCTTCTGGTAGAAGTGCGCGAGTTCGCCCATCGTCAGTCCGTGGCGTATCGCGATATTGTGCGCGCCGACGAAGCTTGTGAAGCCCGCACGGAGTGCCGGTCCTTCCACCTCCGCGCCGCCCAGTGGGTTGGGTCGATCGAGCACCACGACCGCCACGCCGCACGCCGCGCAGGCTTCGAGGCAGTAGAGCATCGTTGCCTGGAAGGTGTAGTAGCGGCTGCCGATGTCCTGAAGGTCGATCACGAGCGAGTCGAGGCCGCGGAGTTGCTCCGGGCTCGGCGTGAGCGACGCAAACGATGTGCCGTAGAGACTGTGGATGCGAAGCGCGCCTTCCGTTGCATCCGCGACGCCGATGAGGTCCTGGGCGGTGCCGGCGAAGCCATGTTCGGGGCCGAAGAGTGCGGTAAGTGTTATGCCAGGCGCGCCGGCAAGCAAGTCTGCTGCGTGGCGGAGGTGCGAATCGACTGATGCCGGGTGGCACACCAGCCCAACCCGCTGGCCGGTGAGTCGCTGGAATTGCTCGTCACGAAGAACGTCGAGTCCAGTTCGCACGGGAGAGCCTCACTGTTCGCCACGGACCCGCGCCGGTGGTTCTCCCACTCTAATCGTTCTTCTCCACATCGGGCAGACCTGGCACTTCGGGCTTCTCAGGCTTCTCGGTCTTTTCCGGCTTCGTATCCGGCTGGCTTCCCGCCGGGCCACCGCGAACGCGGTCGATGGTCACCGAGGGCTTCTCCAGGTCCACGATGATTTCCTTCGGGGGATTGTTCTTCTCGCGGTCCTGCCCCCAGATATGCTCACCAACATTCGATGCCTTGTCTACAGCGCGAATACGAGCGTAGAACTTCCAGAGCTTCTCGTCCGGGACTTCCCAGGTGAAGCGGCCGGTTGTTGAAGTGAGATTGTTATCGAGTCGGTACTTGATCTCGTTCCAGCGCTGGGCGTTCCTGTCCAGCGACCATTCCAGGCTCACGGGTTGCGGCATGAGGTTGGGATCGCCGGCCTCCCAGGTGAACTCAACCAGCGGTCCACGAGTCCCGCCCGGTTTCACCTGCACGCCTGTTATGCGCACGAAGGGCTTTGTGGTGTCGACCACAACCAGCACCATCGGCGGGTCGTCCTTCTTCGGGTCGATGGCACGCTTGCCGGCGCCACTCTCAGGGATCACATAGAAGCCATAGGTTCCCTCACGCTCGGCCTTGTAGGGCAGCGACATCGCGTGCTGCCCCTTGTCGTCGGGCATCAACTTCACCGGGAAACGCTTCACCAACTGCCAGTCGCCCTTGTCCTTGATGACAAACAGGTGCGCGGCCTGCACACCCGAACGACCCATGCGCTGCACGGTGTAATCGACGTGGAAGTCGAGCGAGTTCACGTAGTCGATGTGTGGCTGCGGGAGCGACGGACCGCCCGTGTTCCCCGGCCACGTGTGGCCGCCGGTTTTCGGCAGCCCAACCGTGGAACCCGGTTCGCCTGGCACGCGCACCACCGGAGAGATGCCGGCGTTGCCCGCGCGGTCGCGCGCCTTCACGCGCACCTCCAGCACTTTACCAGGCGGCATCTTCCAGGCGTACGTATCGGAGGCTTTGAAGAGCGGGTCCGAGGAGTGGGTATTGATGGCGGTCCAGTTGGAACTGGTCGGCCACTTGCACTCCAGCGTGATACCGGAGGGATCGAGGTTGTCGTCGGTCGCCAGCCACTCGACACCATTGCCCACGGCCGCGATCCGCACGCGCGGCGGGATTGTGTCGATCACCGCACGGACCTGCGCGGCGAGTTTGTTTTCCTCGGGCGACACCGAGCCGTCGGCGTAAACGAATTGCACTGTGAACTCGTAATCGCCATCGCGCGGAGCGTCGAAGAGGAAGCCTTTCTTTCCCCCATTCAGTTCACGCAGTCCCTTGAGCGGCAGTTTCGGCCCCTTCTGGAAGTTACCGCGTCCGGCCGAGTAGTACAGTTGCAGGTCGGTCGGCCTGTTGGGGAGCTTGGCGATTTCATCGGCATTAACAGGAATGCCGAATGTACGATGCGGCCAGTAGTGGGGCTGGAGGCCGCCGAAGGGACCGTCCTGCGGCCGTGCGACCGATGCCAGCACGCACGCCGCGACCATCCCGGCGACGGCGAGCAGAGTGTGGGGGGATCGCACGGTCGCCTCCTTCCTTGCAGCGCGCGGCGGTACATACCGCACCACCTTCAGAAATCGACCGACCAGACGCTGCTACTTAAGGCAAAGGTGGGGCACTTCGCGATGTGGCGAGAATGGGCAGACGTGAAAAGCGGATGGGGTTGCCATCCGCGCAGGAATCAGTCAGTTCACTCCTCCGACGTTCGTTGGCGCGAAGGAGTGGCTTCAGCATTATGAAATCCGCCGCCTGGCGGCTCAACTCGCAGCAGCGGGCGCTGGCGGCTTGGGCGCCTGCGGCGGACTGGTCGAAGCCGGTGTGGGGAAGAGCCACCGGGCGAAGAGTCCCTTCAGGCCCGGCACCCACAGGAGGAAACTCACCGCTGAGAGAAATCGGACTGACCGAAACAGCGTGCCGACACCCTCGCGGCCAGTGACACGCTTGCCGTCAGAGTTGGTCAGAGCCGGTGTGGTTAGCCCGGGTTCGGGCGCAAGCGACACCTGACCGTCGGTGTCAGCGGCCACCACAAGCGCCGCGGCTCGCGCCGAGGATGACTCGCCCGGGTTGAATCCGAAAGCCAGCCGGGCAGCACCCGCAGCGCCACGGAGTCGGTCGCGCACGACCCCATCCGGCAGGAAGGCCAGGATCATCACGATCATCAGTAATTCGAAGAGATTCAGTCCCATCATCACAGCAATTATTGCGTGCATGAGGCTCGCCAGGAAGATGATGAGCCAGCGCAGACGAGTCCAGAGGAGGAACGGGCCGGCGATCTCGATGAATAGCGTGAACCATGCTCCGCCGATGATCATCGAGTAGTAGATCGGTTTGATGCTTACGAGGTGGCGCAGCGCACTCTCATACCACTGGTAGTTCATCAGTGTGAACTCCGGGTTCACGAACACGTCCCAGGTGGCGGTGCCGTTCCACCATGCTGGCCCCTTGAGCTTGGAAAGCCCGGCCGCGATGTAGATGAAGCAGAAGTGAACCTGTATCAGTCGCAACCCGAAGCCCGCGCTGCGCGAGGGCGGTGGGAACGTGAGGTACGCTCGCGTCGGCGCGTCGATGACACCGCCACGACGCAGGCTCGCCCGCGCCGCGCGGTAACGCGCGATCAGCCGATCGACCGAAAGCGCTGCCCCACAGTTTCCGATCATCAGGTAAAACATCAGGATGTTCATCATCGTGTCCATCCCGAATAGCACCTGTTGAGTGCGGTGGATGTACCCGACGACCACCAGCCATGCCAGAACCGATGTCACGCGCGTGAACAGCCCCAGGGTGAACATCACCAGGATCACCAGCCCGCCGACGTGGACAATGGCCATCCAGGTTGGATTGGAAACGTGGAACCACACGGAGAAGATCGCATTGCCTGTGCGAATCACCTTCTCGGGCTGGTTGTTCCAGTAATCCAGGTAGTCGATTCGCTGCTCGCGGGCCTTCTCGTCCTGCGGCAGTGTCAGGAGGAACTCCGCGTACGCCTTGCGAATCTCCTGCGGCAACTCGGTGAGATGCTCCAGGACGTAGCTGCGATCGGTGGGGTCTTTCGGTAGCACATCCCAGAACGATCGGACCTCATCGGCCAGTTGTTGCCGCTCGGCAGGCGGCATCGCGAAGAGAATCGCGGGCGTTTCGCGATAGTAGTAAGCCAGGTCGCGCGGTGCCTCGCCTGTTGGCGGTCCGGCCACGAGCGCCGTGAGGAACCGATCACGCTCCGTTTCGGACATTCCCATCTTGTTGAACCACGCCAGCGTTATGAGCGCGGCTTCCCCGGTATCTGGCTTCGCGAGCCGCTCGATGAAACGCAGCGAGTGATTCCGTTTCGCTTCATCCTTCGGCAAGGCCTTGATGAAGTCCACCAGGGCCTTACGCCGGTGCGGGAAGTCCGGCAGTTTCGCCGAGACGACGGACTGCGGATCCCAGCTAAAGAACGGTGAAACCTGCCAGGGATACTCCAGACGCTCGCGGTCGACGAATCGCTCCGCGTACCAGCTCGTCTTGCCGAAGAATTGCGTCAGGTTCACGCTGTACGCGAGGTGGATGTACAGCACCAGCAAGCCGGTCGCGACCCGGATGAAACCCAGCGTCGTGGGATCCGACGCCGGGAACCAGAAGCCGACCCACCGCTGCCAGGGGGTGCGCGACACCGGCTCGGGCGCGGTACGCGGGGTCAATCCTGATGACATGGCTCTCCTCCGCGGCGGAAGTCGGCGGTTGCTGGCAAGGATGTTCGTGGTCGACGCGGAGCCGTTAGAAACGGACGGCTTCTGCCACGTTGATCACGAAGCCTGCTGCAATTCGCGACTTCTGTCCTCTGATCTCCGTCTACCGATCTCTGAGTTATCGCAACTGGTTCCAGTCGAAAACGCGGTCCTTGAACTTCGGATCGCCGAGGTCGTCCACGGTCGTACTCGCCCCCAGCCCTTCCGGCCCCAGAGCGTGGAAGGAGAGGTAGTCGAGGAAGTCGCGCTTGGTCGGATCGCTTGTGTGGCCGCCTGGCCGGGGCAGGATCGGCACCAGCCAGTACAGCATGGGGTCTTGCGGGTTCACCATGTTGCCGCGCGCGTCGAACTCGCCGAGGAAGTATGGGCGGTACGTTGTAGGGTGATACGGCGATGTGCTGGCTCCGTCCTTCCGCCAGTTGTAGAACTCCTCGATGGCCAGCGTGTTGTGCTGAATCCGGTACACCTTCACCGTGGTTCGGGAAGCAACATCCTTGCTCGGCGTGTAGTCGATCACGGCGTGCGAGGCGTACGACGGTACGACGTAGCGTGCCACTTCGGGCTGGAGCAACTGATACTGAATGTCGAGCGGATCGGTCGGGTGCGGCGGGATCGCCAGCGATACTAACTCGCGGCGTTGCCGCATCTCGCGGGCCTCGAACGAGTTCGATCGCAGCGCGGGCGTGGCCCGTGCGACCTGCTCCGTGAGCGCCAGATAACGGTAGTACGAGAGGCCCAGAGGGTCCTTCACATCAGCCGGACGACGCGGCAACACGATCCACTGCGTCTTCTGAATCCGCTTGGCGCGCTCGGGCGGGTCGAGTGCCCGGATGTCGGCCATCGACTCCATCACCGGGCGACCGGCCTCGTCGAGCACGGGTTTGCCATCTGGCCCCACCTTGGCGTGTGGCTCGTAGGTCGTCAGCAGGAAGGCCAGCAGGCTCGACGGACCGGGCTGCGGTGAATAAAAGTGATAAGCGTTCCGCAAGTAGAGGAACTGGAGATACGGATTAAAGACGCGGATGTACGCCTGCTCCGTAACCCAGGGCGTTGAAGGCGGCGTGGTGGTCGCGAGGAAGATACCGCTGAAGTGGAACAGCAGCACCACGCTGAGTGCTGGCAACCGGTATTTCGCAGGCGCGGCGAGGAAGACCGCTCCGAGGAGCGCCACTCCTGTGATGACACTGAAGAGGAGGCGGAACGAATCCCAGTGTGCGGGTGTGCCAAAGATGGCGAGCGCTGCACCGGCGGTACCGATCGCCCAGGTTTGCCACTGCTCGGGCCGCATTGAGACGGTCGCCGCCACTGTGATGGAACCAACCAGCACCAGCGTCAGCCGTGCGTAGTTGCCGAACCAGTCAGGTCCGGCATTCATGGCTGTCGCAACCAGCGCCAGAGCCGCAGCGGCAGCCAGCAATCCCAGGCCCACGATTCCGACCTTCCGCACGAAGGCCCATTCGTAGGGGGGCGCGACTTCCGCCAGTGCGGCGGGATCATACGAAAGCGACGCGGTCGCGGCGTCTCTGTCCATGACGGGCCTCTGTTCGTCCGGGCTGAATGTACCTTAGCCAATCGGCGTGGAATCCCGAAGGGCATAACCGCAATCCGGCCTCAACTGTTGGCGAAAGAGCGTCTCGGGTCGCATCACCGGTCCTGAAATCAGATATTACCATCCTGATTAAGGTTCCGGCAAGGTATAGTTGTAATGGTGATGGTACACCCAAACATCCCAGATTACCGTTGACTCTTATCCTGCCTGAACTTACTATCCTCTCTACACAACGTCGCCCGGCATAAGTCGGTTGGTCATCCCAACCGGCCGGGCGAGCACCGCAAGCGGATGAGAGCGCTCGTTTAGTCGCGGACACGGCGCCGCGGCCGGGGGCTTGTGCGCAGCGGGCACAGAGAGGGCTTCTGAGATGTACAGCGTTGTACTTCTGGTTGCGGCGACATCGGGCGGCGACGTGGCGAGCTTCGGGAACAATAACGGTTGCACGGGTTGCACCGGCTATGTCTCGGCTGGCTGCTCCGGCGGGCACTTCCTCGGGAAGCGCAAGGGGAACAGCTGCAATGGCGGCGGCTTGTTCAGCAAACACAGGGGAAACAGCTGCAGCGGCGGCCACTTCCTGGGAAACCGTAACGGCTGCAACGGCGGCGGCTTCTTCAGCAAGCACAAGAGCAACGGCTGCAGCGGCAGCTTCTACAGCACCGGCTGCACCGGCTACGTTCCGGCCGCTCCGGCTGCGGCTCCGGCCAAGCCCGTTGTCGTTGCACCGGCAGCGCCGGCATGCTGCGGCACCGTCTCTTATGGCTGCAACGGTTGCAGCGGCGGCGGCCTCTTCAGCAAGCACAAGAGCAACGGCTGCAGTGGCGGGCACTTCCTGGGGATGCGGAACGGCTGCAACGGCGGCGGTCTCTTCGGCAAGCACAAGAGCCGTGGGTGCAGCGGCGGTTGCTACGGTTACTAATTGACCAGTTCCAGGTCAATGACGCGAACGGGGGCCAAACGGCCCCCGTTTTCTATTGGGAGAGTACGTTATAATCTCAACGGGCGTGCTCTGATCTGGGTGACCGAGGAACGCGAATGGGTGTGCCGATGATGCGTCCGCGCGTGGCGGACGTGGTGTTCCGGCTCTACGACCGGCCGTTACACCCGGAACTGTTTGAGGTCGTCGCGGTCCGCTCCGTGGAACGTGACGGCTGCCGGCTCACCGTGCGCCTGACGCGAACCGGCCATACCCTCGGATGGTCGAGTGCCGGCGCGCACCTGGAAGAAGTCATCGCAGCGGCCGACCAGGAATTGCCCGGTTTCGGCGTCCGACTCGCGCACCACTTCGACGGCGGCCAGCGCGGCCGCTGTGAGTTGCCAGGGGTGAAGTATCAGATGGCCTCGCAACGCGAGGTACTGGCACCGGAGCAGTTCACCCATCTGCACGCGGAACTCGTTGCCGATGGCCAGCGCAAGGGGCTCGTCTACCACTGCCCGGACGGCAACCGCATCGGGCTTTCGCCTCTGGGCGTCGTCATCGTCGAGGCGCTACCGCGCTGCCTGAGCGTCAGCGCGTTCCATACGTTCCCGGACGAGTTCGCCATCCTCAAAACACAATCGCTGATCGAGCAGGTGTAATCGCGGAAGCAGCACGATTCTCGCGCGGAGCCACACCCCCTCCCTCACTTCGTCAGGCGATCGAGCGATTCCTGATACTTCGCGGCCGACTTTGCAACGACCTCGGGCGGAAGTTCGGGCGGCGTGCTGGCTTTGTCCCAGGTAGTCGTTTCGAGCCAGTCGCGGATGAATTGCTTGTCGAACGACGGCGGCGACACGCCGGGCCGATAGGTGTCCTTCGGCCAGTAGCGCGAGCTATCAGGGGTGAGTACCTCGTCGATCAGGATGATCTCGCCCGTGGGCAGCCTTCCCCATTCGAGCTTCGTGTCCGCGAGGATGATTCCGCGGTCATCGGCATACTCCGTCGCACGTTGGTACACGTCGAGAGTCTTCGCCGCGAGTTCGCGCGCCACCTCGACGCCTACCGTCTTCGCCATTGTCTCGAAGGAAATGTTCTCGTCGTGTCCTTCCTCGGCCTTCGTTGCAGGGGTGAAGATCGGTTGTGGCAGCTTGCTCGCCAGTTGCAGCCCTGGAGGGAGCGGAATGCCACAGACGGTGCCGTGCGATTGATACTCCTTCCATCCGGAGCCAGCGAGGTAGCCGCGTGCCACGCATTCCACAGGGAAGACGGTCGCTTTCTTCACGAGCATCGTTCGCCCTTCCAGTTCCGGTAGCTGGAATGCTGGCGGCAGGTCTGCGAGGTTCGCACTGAGGAAATGATTCGGCACGTCGAGCCATTTCAGCCAGAACAGCGTCATCGTGGTGAGGATGCGTCCCTTGCCGGGAATCGGCGGCGAGAGGATATAGTCGAAGGCACTGACGCGGTCGCTCGCGACGATCACAAGCGCGTCGCCGAGGTCGTACACATCGCGGACCTTCCCGCGGCGCGGTGTGTGGCCAGGCACCAAACTTTGCAACAGCGACTCGTTGGGCATGATCGTTCGGGGTTGAAGTGGCGAAGGTCGGGGAACGACGGGTATTGTAGGGTGATCCACGCGCGTCGCGAGGAATCTCAGCCGTGGGGAACAGAACCACTCTCGTCGTCTCAGTGAACGAACGGACCCTTCTGGCAAACTGATGCTCAAGTACGAAACGAAGCAGATCGATCCTGACGCGGAGTCCATCATCGCGGCGTTGACCGAGGCCACGGCCGCGGCCAACAAGCGCTGCCGCTCGCGGCTCCTCAACGACGATCCGGCGAAGTGGCGGAAGTTCGCCCGCAGTGCGGCAGCCTCACCGGAAGGCTACGCGATGTTCCGTGGCGGCAAGGGCGGGATCCCTGCAACGCAAGTGCTGGCCGCGTGGTGGACCGACTCCATCGGCCGCAAACATGTTGTCGTCCGCGGGCGACGTGTCGAACACCTTGAGGCCAGACTCTTGCTCCAGCAAGAGGCACTGGAAGCGTGGCCGCCGCTGTGGCACGCATTCCCGGAATACGTCTGCCGGCGGACCACGGAGAATGAGCTGGCACTGGTGTGCGCGTGCGGCTGCGGTGCAGTCGGCACGCCGCAATCGCTCGGCTGGATGGGCGCGACGTGCGGCCCCTGCGCCGACCGCAAGGAGGAACTCGGCGAGGCCGGACTGGCAGGAAACACCCCGGGCGTACTCTACTCGGACCGCGAACCGCTCGGAGCAATCGCCTGCGCGCCGGATGGTTGCTATGTCGCGGCCGTGGAAGGGAGGGGTTTCGTTTCCTGTTGGGATATCTCGCGTCGTATCCGTACTGTGATGCGCTTTGACAATCGACTCGTGACAGGCATCGCGATTACCCCCAGCGCGAGGCATCTCCTGGTCACAGGCATCGGGGTTGAGCATGGGGAAGGGCTGTTCGCGGTGTTCGACCTTTCCACCGACCCACCGACACGGGCCAACCCGGCGAACGAGCACGCGATACACGTCGCCGGAGTTGTCCCCCTGCCTGATCCGACGCTCTGCCTCATCAATCGGGTGGCAGCACTGCATAGCAGTCACATGGAAATGCTGCGCGTCCCGTCCGGCGTGGTCGCAGACACGTTGACGCTCCCCACGCTGATCCGTTCGTTCGCGGTATCGCCCGATGGAAGCCTCCTCGCATACTGTGGAGACGAACTGGGTGTGTGGCACATCGAGTCGCGCACTCGACTGTGGAACCACATCACAAACGGCCCCTCTGAGGCCGTGACCTTCTCGCATGACGCCAAACGGCTCTTCGCGATCGCTTACAACACACTTCTCGCCTTCGACACCACCAGCGGCAAGAGACTGGCCAGAGCCAACGATGACAACCGGCGACACAACATTCACAACGGCGTTATCACCACACTGGTCGCCGACCCCGGCGGCCTGTTCATCTATGCCAGCACTCGCGATGGCGTCTTGCTGGTCTACGAGGCACGCTCGCTGAAATGTGTGGCATCGTTCGAGTGGCATCTCGGCGCGATCCGTGGACTGGCCGTGTCCGCGGATGGCTCGAAGTTGTTCAGCTCAGGCAACGATGGCTGCGTGAAAGTGTGGCCGATCCGCGACCTGCTCCGCGGGGTGGAGACGAAGCCTCCGGGGTGAGATGCGACCACCGGCAATCGGGCCACTGGCGTTCCGCGCCGCGGCCGGGCATAATGTGCCCCACCCTAACTCGCGAGGTAACCCCGATGCGCTGGCTCTCCCGAATCGTTATCGCAATCGCGATCCCACTGGCCGCGGCACTGGCCGGCGGCACTCCCACTGGTGCGGCCGACGCTCCAGCGACGAGCGCCAAACCCATTCGCGCCCTGCTGGTCATCGGCGGATGTTGCCACGACTACAAGAAGCAACAGGAATTGTTAACGAAGGGCATCTCCGCACGGGCCAACGTGCAATGGGCCATCTCTTACGATCCGAATACCACCACCCGGCACCTCAACCCGGTCTACCAGAAGCAAGACTGGGCGAAGGGCTTCGATGTGGTCGTTCATGACGAGTGTTCTTCCGACGTGAAAGACCTGAAGATCGTGGAACGCATTCTCAAGCCGCACAAGGCCGGGCTGCCGGCAGTAATTCTGCATTGTGGAATGCACTGCTACCGGACAGAAGGCTACCCGAAGGCAACGCCGTGGTTCGAGTTCACCGGACTGGCCAGCACCGGGCACGGGCCACAGGCTCCCATCGCGGTTCGCTACATCGACAAGGAAAGCCCCATCACGAAGGGACTGGCCGACTGGAAGACGGTGAACGAAGAACTGTACAACAACTCGGCGGGCAAGCTCCACGACACCGCGCAGCCTCTGGCGAAGGGTAAGCAGGTTGTGAAGGGGAAGGGGGGCAAGGAGCGGACGGATGAATCCATCGTGGCCTGGACCAATCGGTATCACGGCAAGACACGCGTATTCGCGACGACACTCGGCCACAACAACGCCACGGTGAACGATGCACGTTACCTGGATCTGGTCACGCGCGGGCTGCTCTGGTCGGTTGGCAAACTCGACGCGGAACACCTCAAGCCTGCCGCGAAGGTGATGCTCGACGACGCGGGGAAGTGACCGCAGCGCCGCGACCATCAGTGTGCGTTGGCGTGTCGGTCGAGTACCACACGCAGTACTTCGTGAACGCGGGCCGCGTATCCTTCGGTTGTGTGGCGCTGTCGAGCCGCGACCCAGGCCGCATCCCCATGCGCCCGGGCCAACTCTGGGGCGCCGGCATAGCGAGCCATGCACGCGGCCAGTTCTGCCGGGCCACTGCGATAGAGTAGCCCGGTGGATTCGTGAGCGATCAACTCACTCGTGCCGCCGGCGTCGAAGCCGATCACGGGCCGGCACGCCGACATGGCCTCGGCGGTCACGCGGCCCATCGCCTCGCTTCGCGAGCACATCAGGGCGCAGTCCGCGGTCAGGAACGCTCTCTCCGGGTCCGGGATGTAACCCCAGAACTCCGCACGCCCCGCCACTCCCAGTGTGGCCGCCAGTTCGCGACAGTGATCAAAGTACGATTGATCGCCCGTGCTGCCGGCGCCGCCCACCAGGAGTAACCGCGCGCTGGGGAAGTGGCGGGTCAGTTCGGCAAACGCCTGGATGGCCACGGCCTGACCCTTACTCTCGCGGAAGCGGCCAACCAGGACGAACGTGAACGGCTGCGAGCGGCTCCGCAGCGATTCGGCAGCCAGGCGGCGACGGTCGAACTCGGACTCGGTGGCAACGCCGTTGTAGATGACCTGCGAGTTCGGCGGCGGAACGCGACCGGCCAGCGCACGGCGCAGCGCGTGTGAAACGTAGATTGTCGCGTCGGCCGTGCGGAACGCGAGCCGCGCCAGGAGTGAACCGGCGTCGGGCAGCAGATCGTAGTCGCGCCGTCCGAACTCACGCAGATGCCAGACGTGCGGCAGGTCCAGTTCGGCTGCCGCCATCGCGCCGATTGCGAATACCGAGGAGTTGGAGTACACCAGTTCGGCACTCCATTCTGCCACCTGATCGGCCACCGCGCGGAGGTTACGGAGGTTGCGGCGCACGCGATGCCCCACGGCGTCCGCTGTGCGAGAAGTCGATGACCACCACTCGAAGGGGACGACGGCCGCCGGCACGCCGCGTGTCTCCAGCGCGCCCAGCAAATCGCCCGATTCGGGACAGAGCACACGCGACTCGACTCCGCGCGCGGCGAGGCCCTCGATGAGGTTCAGCAGGGAGAGGTTGGCTCCATACAGTTCGGTGTAGTGCGTGAGGAACGCGATCCGCACCGGTTGGTGCGTCGTTCGACCTCCCGTGCTGCAATCATCTGACTCCAAGTCGTCCTCCCTCCCGGCGCTGCCGGCGCCGTCCCCTCCAGATTGCCCGCGGCCCATGCGGCGTGTCAACCGCCCTTCGCCAGATCGAGGAAGACGAGATGCGACGGATTTCCCAGTGCGACATACTGACCCGTGAATGCCAGCGCGCCTGTCTTGCGATCCACGCGAAACACCGCCACGCAGTCTGCCCGTTGATTGCAGCAGTACAGGAACCGGCCCGTCGGGTCGAAGGTGAAACTCCGTGGGTAATCGCCGCGGGTCCACTCCTCGCCGAGGTAAGTCAGGTTGCCGTCGGCTCCGATGGAGAAGATCGCGATGCTGTCGTGCAACCGGTTGCCGACGTAGACGAATTTCCCATCGGCGGACACCAGGATTCCCGAACAGAAGTTGCTGCCGGCAAAGCCGCGCGGCAAGGTCGAGATCGTTTGCCGCGGCGTCAGCCGCCCAGCGGTGGTGTCGTAATCAAACCGCACCACGTTCGAGGCTTCTTCCTGAACGCAGTAGAGCCACTTCGCGTTGGGGTGGAAGTGGAAATGCCGCGGGCCATCGCCAGCCGGCAGCGACACGCCCGGCGGATCATTGGCCGTGAGTGTTCCCGTCTTCGCGTCGAACTTCCAGATGAAGATGCGGTCTAGCCCGAGATCGACATGCAGTACGAAGCGGCCGGATGGGTCTGGCTGAATCATGTGCGCGTGCGTGCGGTCGTGGCCGCTGATCGCGAAACTCCCTTTCGGCGCGTTGGTCGCTCGCGTCGGTCCAACCTTCCCGGTGTCCGCCTTCACGTCGGTCGCGTCGCCGAGTCGGCCTCCTTCGAGCACGGGCAGCACCGCGACCGAGCCACCGAAGTAGTTAGCGACGAAGAGGAACTTCCCCGACGGATGGAGGCTGACGTAAGTCGGGCCTGCGCCTCCGGAGCGGACAGTGTTGATCGGCTTTAGCGAACCATCCGTGCGGTTGATCGCGAACGCCGTGACGGTCCCTTCCTTCTTGTCACCCTGACGGTCGGTCTCGTTCGACGAGTAGAGCCGTGTTCCGGCGCGATTGAGTGCCAGACAACTCGGACTCGTTCCCATCTCGTGAATGCCGGCCTCCGTCATGATGCCGGTCGTGCGGTCCACCGTGAAGAGGTGAATGCCGCGGCCGTTGCCCGGTGGCAGATCGACCTGCGTGGGCAGAACGTCCTTGAGAGGCGAACTGAAGGTGCCAACGTAAGCGCGGAGCGGTTTCGCGTCGGCAGCCCGCACGCGGACGGGTGCGCCAGCCAGTGGCGCGGCCCCGGCGATCGTGGCGGAGGACTTCAGGAAGGTTCGGCGTGTTTCGGTCGGCTTCATGGTAAGTGACCCGTGTGCGTGAGTGCGGCTCGGGACATCATACAGGGCGACTTCCTGCGAGGGCACCACGCTGCCGACACGGCGGTCTGCGCGATTCGAGGAAAGTGCCGGATTGCCTCAAGTTTTGGCCGTGAAAATCCGCGGCCTGTGCCGGCACAGATACTGCTTATCCCAGAGCGTCGCCCTCACATCCATGCACAGGAGGACCAAAGGATGCAGGCCAACGCACCGGATCGCGACGACCGCTCGGCCGATACCTCCCGTCAGAATCCCGCTTCCGATGACAACAGCACCACGGACATTTTCGACCTCTGGCTCGACCTCGGTGGCTCCGACTGACCGGTAAATACTCCCAGTCGGAATTACAATCGCTGTCATTTCTTCCTGGCAATTTCTTCCACTACCGCCCCCGAGGCGCGATGCCCGGGGGCAACTGCATTTCCCACACCCTGCCTCACTTCACATCCGACGGAGAGCCGCCTGAGCCGCGAAGTAACCGCACATCCCGTGGACACCGGCGCCCGGCGGTGTTGAGGCCGAACAGAGGAACAGACCCTCGGCAGGCATCGCATAAGGATTGAGGCTGAGCACCGGGCGAGCGAACAACTGCCGCAGGTCGGCGACTCCGCCCACGATGTCGCCGCCGATGTAGTTCGGATTGTGCTGCTCGATCGCGGCGCAGTTCGCCGTGTGGCGTGCGAGGATCAGATCACGGAAACCTGGTGCGAACCGCTCCACCTGCATCTCGATTCGCTCCGTCATGTCGAGAGTCGAGCCGCTCGGAACGTGGCAGTAACCCCACGCGGTCGACTTCCCGGCAGGAGCGCGAGTCGGGTCGAACGCACCTGGCTGTGCGAGCATCACGAACGGCCGCTCCGCGTGCTCGCCGCGCCACGGCGCTCGTTCGGCCGCAGCAACTTCTTCCAGCGTGCCTCCAACGTGAACGGTCCCGGCCTGGCGGCACTCAGGCGCTCGCCAGGGAATCGGTCCGCCCAGCGCCCAGTCCACCTTGAAGATGCCTGGCCCGTGTCGAAACCGCTCCAGCGCGTGGCGATAGCGTTCGGGTAACTTGTGCCCCGCGAGTGCGAGCGCAACCTTCGGGGCAAGGTCGAGCAGCACAGCCTTCGCTGGCGGGAGTTCGTCGACGGAAGCGACACGCCAGCCGGTCTGCACCGCGCCACCGAGCGTGCGAAGGTACGACGCGAGAGCGTCGGCGAGTTTCTGCGCGCCGCCCTGCGGGAACGGCCAGCCCACCGCGTGCCCTGCCGCGCCGAGCATGAGCACGACGGCCGCACCCGGCCGCTGCTCCAGTGGAAGCACCGCATGCGCTGCCAGCCCTGCGATGAGTGCGCGGGCCTCGGGCGTTTGGAAGTGCGATTCTGCCAGCCCACGACCCGACCGAAGCGCGTTCATTCCGAATCGCGCGACCGTGAGCGGATGCCGCGGCAACCGGGGCGGACCGATCAGATCGGCGAAAAGCCCTTCCGCGCCTGTAACGAGCGGTTCCATGAGCCGACAGTACGCTCTTGCATCGTGTCGGAGTCGCACAGCCGTTGCTTCGACCGAACGGAACTGCGCGGCGGCATTCCCATTGTCGAGCGGATGCGCGAATGCGACCTCCGGGTGAATCCACTGGAGACCGTGTTCGGCGAGAGGCAGCATCTTCCAGAATGGCGAACCAGCGGCCATCGGGTGAATCGCGGAACAGACATCGTGAACGAATCCTGGTAGCGTCAGTTCCGCTGAGCGAGTCCCACCACCGATGCTGTCTGCAGCTTCGATCACAAGCACCGATCGCCCCTTTCGCGCGAGCGCGACCGCTGCGGAGAGACCATTCGGCCCGGACCCAACCACAACCGCATCGTAACGAGTTGGCATGAAGCGTTCCTGTGTGAGCGTGCAAGCAGTATAGGAATGGCTCGTATCGGTTCGGTGCTACCCAGGAAACACCTCACCTCGCGCTCACCGACCAGAGCGGGTAACCAGCCAGTCGATTGTCCGTACCCGACGCCGGCTAGCCGGACGATGGGTCGACCTTACTGCCTCTCCCCGCCGGCGAGGTCAAGTGCCGCTCTCGGCTCGGCGGGCTTCTGAAACACTATTTCCGCGACGCGGCCTGTACCACTTCCTGGCGACCGTAATTCAGTGACAACGCATTGTCATCAGCTTCGGTGAACCGTGCCCCTTTGGTCTTGCTTCTGGGCGCGGGCGGCTCGATTTTTGAGACAACCGCGAGCGGCTCCGATCTCGAGAATCCGCCTTCGTGGAAGGCGTTTGGGCGATGTCAGAATCAGTACACAGGACGGGGCTGGACGAGTTCGGCCGAGCGAAAGCCACAGAGCGCCAACACGCGCCGGCCCCGGTCTGTTTACAATGGCATCATGCACACGATCCTCATTGCCGGGGCGGCGCTGGTCGGATTGCCGATTCTTCTGCATCTCATCATGAAGCAGGAGCCGAAGCGGCTCACCTTCCCGGCGTTTCGATTTCTCAAGCAGAAGCTCAAAACCAACCAGCGCAAGCTCCGGTTGCGGCATTTCGTTCTGCTCGCTCTGCGAATGCTCCTCATCGCTCTGTTCTGCCTCACACTCTATCAGCCCACCTTCAAGAGCGACCGGCTGAACATCCGCGGCGAGCAACCCATCGCCACTGTACTCGTCATCGATACCACCCCGAGCATGGGCTACACTTCCAGCGACAAGACACGACTGAAGGAAGCCGCGCAGCGCGCGAGCGAGTTACTCAGCGAGTTGCCGGAGAAGTCGCCGGTCGCCATCGTGGATACAGCCGACCTGACCGGTTACTGGCTCCCGGATGTTGGTGCGGCCCGGCGGCGACTGGAGGAACTGAAGGAGCCACGCGGCGGTCAGCCGGTCACGTCGGGTATCGCCGTGGCCTATCAGTTGCTCGCGAAGGTCGATCAGGAAACGGAGTCCGCCGACCCGCTACCAAAGCTCGTAGCGGTGTTTTCCGATCGCACGGTCGCGTCGTGGGATGCCGGGCGAATCGAGGATCTGAAGAAACTCCGCGATAGCGTGCCCGACCCCAAGCCGGTCCACGTTGTCATCGACTTCGGCACCGATGCACCGTCCAACGTCGGCATCCTCTCGGTCGACATGAAGCCGCAGATCATTCCGGCGAACCAGATGGCGAGTATCACGGTTTCCGTCGGTGCAACTGGCGGCGATGGCATCACTGTGAATGCGACAGTCGGCGCGAAGCCACTGTGGGATACCAAACCCGAACACTTCACGGTCAGCCGCAACGTGTCGCTCCCTGCGGGACAAACGCGAACAGCCACCTTCGAGTTCCGCGACCTCAAACCCGGATTACATCAGGTTGAGTTCACGCTCACGCCGCCCGACAAGCTGGAGTTCGACAACAAGCGGTTCTTCACGTTCAAGGTGGGTGAAGCGCGGAGGATTCTGACGATCAGCGACGACCCAGGTGCCGCGGCGTTCTGGCAAGCCGCTCACGAAGCAACGCCGACGAAGGAGTTCAGTTGCCTCGTCGTCACTCCTGGCCAGGTGGAGTTGGGCAATGGCGGCGTGCCTGTCGTTCGCTATGCCGCTGACAAGCCGCCCGAAGACCTCCGCGCCTTCGAAGTAGTCGCTCTCCTGAATGTCGCGAACCCGCACGCCACCAACCCACTCCGCCCCGCCGATCGGACACTCTGGGACCGGCTCCGGCCCTATCTCCAGTCGGGCGGCAAGCTCGTCGTGATGCCACCACCGGATACGTTCCTCGGGCCGGATGGCCTGGCCGGCTACAACGTCGCCAGCGATCTGATGCCAGGCAGGCTGAAGTTGCCGATCATCGACACGCGCAAGATGAACCCGGCGCCTCCCGAGCAGAAGGCGTCGAGTTGGCCCGCGCCGCGCGATGGCAAGAACGGTGTGAGCTGGGCCTTCGACGAAAAGATGCTCCGGCATCCGATGCTCAAGATCATCGAAGACTGGAAGCAGCAGAAGGCAAACCTCGACATCCTCGCCAACCCACGCACAGTGCGGAAATTCTGGAACGTCGAACCTGCCGGGTCCGCGACCATCATCGCGCGCTATCTCGATGCCGTGAAGGAAGCCGATCGCCACCCGGCTGTGCTGGAGCGATCCGTCCTCGATGCTTCCGGCAAGCCGAAAGGGAAAGTTGTTCTCCTCACGACTCGTATGGACGTGATGCCCAACGACGACCTCTGGAACAACTACTGGGAAGGTGATTCGACCTGGTTCGCGGCGTTCCCGTACCTGCTGGTGCGCTATCTCGCGGGCGACACGGCCGACGCGAACTTCAACTTTGCCACTGGCTCCACCGTGGTCGTTCCACTGCCTCGCTCGCGTATCCCGCGCGATACGCAAGTGAACCTCGACGGGCCTGGCATCATGGGCAACGAGGCGATCATCCGTCCAACGGATACGCAGACCGAAATCCGCATCGGCCCTCCGAAGACGAACCTGCCCGGCAACTTCACCCTCTCGGCAGAACGGCCCGACCATTCGCCGCTCTGGAAGGACGGCTTCAGCATCAACGCTCCGCCGGAGGAGAGCAATCTGGCCAAGACACCGGTGGAGGCCATCGAGGAGTTGACTGGCAAGGGGCGTGTCTTTGCCATCGACCGCAAGAGCACGCTTCAGGACTGGCTCACCATCGCCATTGGTCAACCGGTAGACCTCTTCCCCTGGCTGCTCATAGCCGTGCTGATACTGTTTGTTGCGGAAGGACTGACCGCCAATCGCTTCTACCGCCGACCGAAGGCATGATTCCTGATGCGTCCGGCCTGGAAGACGTACACTATACCTCTCGGGCCGTCTCGCCTCATTCGGAGCCTCCATGCCGTTCAAGTCTTTGGGCCTTCATCCCTCACTCATTCGCGCCACGCAAGACCTCGACTACAAGCAACCAACACCGGTACAGGCCGGCGCGATCCCGCCGGCCCTGGCGGGCCGCGACGTGATCGCCACCGCTCAGACAGGCACTGGTAAGACCGCCGCGTTCCTGCTGCCGCTGTTGCACCGCCTCATCGACCAGCCGCGCGGCGCGATCCACGCACTCATCCTCTCGCCGACGCGCGAACTTGCCGAACAGATTGGCGACGTGTGCCGCGGACTGGCTCGCCACACGAAGATTCAGTCCGCACTCATCGTCGGTGGTCGCCCGATGGGGCCACAGGAGCGGGCGCTACGTGCCGGCGTTGAGCTAGTCGTGGCGACTCCGGGCCGACTACTCGATCACCTTCAGCGCGGCACGGCCCGTTTCGACAAGGTAACAACGCTCGTACTCGACGAGGCCGACAGCATGTTCGACATGGGCTTCCTCCCGGACGTGCGGCGCATCATCGCTCGGTTGCCAGCGCGAAGCCACACGCTGTTCTTCTCCGCGACGATGCCGCCAGTCATCGCGAAACTCGCGCATGAACTGGTGCGTAACCCTGCCGAGGTACAGATTGGTCGACGCAGCGCGACTGCGGTGGGAATCACGCAGGCGGCTTATCCGGTGCCGATGCACCTGAAGACGGCCCTCTTGCGGCATCTGTTGGGCGAAACCGAGATGCCATCGGTTCTGGTGTTCACACGAACGAAGCACAACGCGAAGAAGGTGGCCCGTGCGATCGCCGCCGATGGCTTCCGCGTGGCGGAACTGCACAGCAATCGCACGCCCGCGCAGCGCACGAAGGCGATGGAAGGCTTCCGCCGGGGCGACTTTCAGGTGATGGTCGCGACAAACATCGCGGCACGCGGGCTGGACGTGGATCACATCACGCACGTCATCAGCACCGACGTGCCCGATGTGCCGGAAGACTACGTTCACCGCATCGGTCGGACTGGACGCGCCGGAGCGACCGGCGATGCCTTCATCCTGGTATCGCGTGAGGAGGAAGCCGCACTGGCACGCATCGAGCGGCAGGTGGGGCAGCGCCTGCCGCGCGTAACGCTGCCCGAGTTCGACTACAAGGCCGCCGCACCGCCGAAAGCCACGGGCGACCACGGTGATGGTCGCTCGCACAGGCAGGGACATGGGGTCGGCCACGCGCAGCGGAAGCCGAAGCCATCCCGTGGCGGGCCAGGTGGAAGCGGCGGAAGAAGGAACGAGAACCGCGGCGGCCGGCGCTGAGAAAAGCGGGGCACATCAACCGTGGTCCGCTCACCGAACGAGCAGACCACACGGAATTTGTCCGTTCTTTCCCTTTTTCCTCAAGTTCCCTTGCAGCGGCTGTGACGTACGCTATAAGCCTTCGCGAATCTCACCATGTTCGCGTTCGCGGAGGGAATCGGGATGAGGCTTTCCAGCGGTCGAGTGTTGCGTGGGCTGGCGTTCGCGGGCGTTGCCGCCGGCGGGTATGCGTTCGGGATCACGACCGATACGGCGACGGCGCAGCCGGCTCCGCCAATGATGCCACCGCCCGGAATGGTGCAACCGGCAGCCGCAGTGTCGCCCAGGGCCGACACCGATCGCCGCGTCGTTGGCTACATCTACGGCAACATCCCGATCACACGAGATGAACTCGGCGACTTTCTCATCGCTCGCGGCGGCCACGAGAAACTCGACCTGCTTGTGAACAAGCGGATCATCGAGATCGAGGCACAGCGTCGCAAGGTCACGGTTACCACCGTCGAGATCAAGGCCAAGTTGGAGGAAAGCCTCCGGACGCTCGGCGTGAACCAGAAGGACTTCGAGGAGAAGGTACTCAAGCGTTACAACAAGAGCCTCTATGAGTACGTCGAGGACGTGATTCGCCCGGAACTGCTGATGACCAAGATGTGCCGCGACCGCGTGAAGGTGGCCGACGAGGACATCCAGAAGGCATTCGAGAATCGCTTCGGCGAGCGACGGCAGGCAAAGATCATCTGCTGGAGCAAGGACGACACCAAGATCGCACTCAAGCAGTGGGAAGAGGCTCGCAAGGGTGATGCGGAGTTCGACGCGGTGGCCCGAACGCAGGCCGACCCGAACCTCGCGGCGGCGTGCGGACTGACCAAGCCTGTCGGTCGCCACCTCGAAGGTGAGAAGGATGCGGCGCTGGCCAAGACACTTTTTGGGCTGAAAGTCGGCGAGATGAGCGGCATCATCGAAGTGCCTGGTGCGGGGCTGATGTGTGTGAAGTGCGTTGCGATTCTCCCTCCCGATCCGAACGTGAAGCTTGACGAGAAGGCGAAGTCGGCGTTTCAGGCTCAGCTATTCCAGAAGAAACTGGAGCAGGAGATTCCGAAGTTCTTCCACGAGATGCGGAAGGCCGCGGCCCCGAACATGATTCTCACAGGGCCGCCGAGCGCCGCCGAGTTCCGCGAAGGTGTCAACCACATCATCAATGAGGCCGGCGGCCCACCGATGGTGACCAAGCCGATGAAGAAGTAACAACCTCTGACGCGTGGAATGCACGATGCTCCTGGATGCTGAAGCCAGCACACGCATTACGCATTCCACGCGTCAGGCTCACTTCACCTTCTTCCGCTCTTTCAAGTCGTACTTCTCGTTCGGGAATACCTCCTCGTAGTCCTTGTCGCCATCGTGCTTCGTTCTGGTGTCGTAGAAGGCGACCTTACTCTTGCCGATCACCTGCGCGATGCTGCCTGTCACCACGATGGCGGTTCCCTCGTCGATACCAATACCCAGGAACTGTGGATACTGCTTCATCAGCGCGGTCATGTCGCTCAGTCGCTTGCGTGCGAAGAAGTGCTGATCGACCGCGCAGCCCGGGAGGAAGCCGAATCCGCGCTCGTATCCTTCCGCAGCCATCACGATGTTACCCAGCGGATGCCCACGCGGCATGAACTCGCTCTGGATGCTCGCGCCGGCTGAACTGCCACCGATCACGCCACCGCGTGCCAGTACCTCGCGAAATCGCTTCTCCGTCAACGTCCCTTCGTAAGAATCGACGAATCGCCACTGCCGGCCGCCACTGAACCACACGCCACCGGCCTTCGTGAGAATCTCGCTGAACTTGGGATCGTTGGCCTTCTTGCGGTCGCGCGTGTGCAACGGCACCACGTTCTTCGCGCCGTACCGCTTGAGGATCTTCTCCTCCACCGATTCCGGTGCGAGTGGGTCGCCCATCGCGCTTGTGACAACGACTATGGTGGCGTCTGGCCCGCCGGCCAGTTCGATGAAGCGTTTCCAGATCGCCGCGGATGCGCCGCCTCCACCGACGATGACCAGTGCCCCGTGCGGCACGTTCGGCGCGGTCGGCCTTGCGGGTGGGAACGGTGTCTTCGAGGCACGGTTGAACGCGGCGCGCTGGAGTTGCACGATGTCCAGCAGGGAACCGGCCTCGTACCGATCGTCGGCCGCTGGCTTGCCCGCGCCCTTTGTCACACAAACTGTGATGGGCGAATCGCCAATAACCCGCGCGACCCGTCCACGAATGATAACCCCAGACTTTTCCCCCAGCCGGAAGCCCACGCAGGCCGGGTTCGCCTTCATCGCGGCATTGACGCCGTGGCGCTCGCCGAGCGTGTAGCCAGGGAGCAGATTGAGACCGCCGATCCCGATCAGATCCGCGCACGAACCTGCCGCCCCAACCGCCACGCCGCGGCCGTGTGCTTTCTTCAACTCCTTCTCCGTGAGCGTGCTGGCGTAACGCTTGAGGAACGTCGCCGCATCGTGCCCCTCCAGCCATATCGCAGTCGCATCGGCCAGTGGTTTGACGAACTTCGCATCGTTGGCTTCCTTGCTGCTGGACGCGGTGAGCAACTCGACCGATGCCGGTTTGGATCGCTCCCAGTACGCGCGTGTCTCGCGTCCCAGCTTCGGGTCGGAACTGAGGACCACGATCCGCGCCTTCTCCTTCCCGGCCAGCGCCAGAATGGCATCGCGAGCATCGGTGGGTTTCTCCTCCCCGGCGATGACGAGTGGCCCCGGCAGGCCGCGTGGGTCGATGCGTGCAGGCTCCGCGGCACAGAGCGAGACGCAGACTGTGGCGACCAGAAGCAGCGTGAAGGCGTGGCGATGCGGAAGCGACATGGTGCGATTCCTGGTGAGAGGGACCGCAGAACAGCATAGCACGACGCGCCCAAAGAGCGAGGTTTACTGCTTCCGCAGCACCCACGCATCCTGCGGCGGATTACCGGTGGCGCCCTGCGGCACCTGTTCCAGCACCGCAAAGCCATCCGCCATCGTGCCGCGTACGAACGCCGCTGGGTGGAACGCGGCGCAGTGATTCGTTCCCGCCAGATCTCCGACACGCACGATGAACCGCCCGGCGCGGTAGTCGGCGCGCTCCGCGCGCGTCAGTTTGCCTGTGAGGGCATCGCCATGCAGCGACATCACGAGCAATCCGCCAGGTTTCAACACGCGGCGCATCTCGCTCATCCAGTGTGTCTGCAGTCGCGCGGGCAAGTGTGTGAAGACGGAGAGCGCATAGACGACATCGAAACTCTCGCGGTCGTAGTCGAGCGGCGATTCGAGCGCGTTGACCGCGAACTGTGCGAAGGGGAGGTTGTCCGCGCACCAGTCCAACCCCACCGGATTGGAGTCGCAACCGTGCAGTTCCGCGGGAAGGTGCCGCAGATGACGGATCACCCGGCCGCAGCCACACCCGAAGTCCAGGATGCGGGTACACGTTTCCAGCGGTGTGTCGTGCTTCGTGCAGAGTGCCGCGAGCGACTCCGCGGCGCGCCGGCCTGCTTCGAAGAACCAGTTCGCATCGTCGGTGCCTGCGACCAGCAGTCGCAGCACCTCCGGTGGCATCGGTGGCTCACCGGCGTGCGGAATGCGTGCCGAGCGGCGATCCCGAGTGGCCGCCTTGAGCTGGTGATTCTCGTGCGCCAGCCGCCAGCATTCCTCGGTGAGCAACTGGCTCTCGCGCTCACGCGCATCGAGAACGTGCGCCAGTCGCGACATGCCTGGAATCAGACGGAGGAGGTTTCGCGTTCGCATGGGTGCCCTTTGGAGGACAGGCGGAAAGGGCCTACTACGCTTTCCAGAATCGCACGAGTTCGTGCCTGAGGAACGCCCACAGTCCGCGGGCCGCGGCGAGGCTCTTATTCGCTTTCGCCGGCCTGCCAGTCGCGTACCGACAGACAGCCTCGAACAGCTTGAGCCCGATCTGCACGGGCGCGTCGAGGGTGACGAGCGCCTTGTAAGCCCGCAGTGTCCAGCGACCGGCGCCCATCTTGCGGAAGTAGCGAACGAAGCCGATCGCTACATTCGGCGCGGCGAAGTGGATGTTGCTCCGCCCCGCGACGCGGCCGTAATGGACCACTTCAACCTGCGAGGCGAACACGAGCGGCCCACGCCGACCCACCTGAGCCGAGAGGTCGATGTCCTCCACGCCGAAGCCGTATCCCTCGTCCCACCGGCCGGCATCCTCGAACGCTTCGCGCGAGAGGAACACTGCTGCGCCCATCAGCACTTCCACCGCGCGCAACTGCGTCGGATCGAAAGACGCGCGTCGATACTCGACATATGCGCGACGGAAGAAGCCCGTCCAGCGGAGCAGGCTCACCTTGTGAAGTAACGCAGCGAGCGTCGGGCGGCGACGATACGAGATCTGGAAGTGGCCATCCGAACCGCGCAATCGTGGGCCGAACATACCCGCGGCCGGGTTCGCCTCGGCCAGTTCCACAAACTGGCGCAGCGTGTTCGCCGGAACGAGCGTGTCGTTATTCAGAAAAAAGAGGAAACGGCCGCGCGAGACGGCGGCGGCCTGGTTGCTCGCTCGCGCGAAGCCGAGGTTCGTTCCGTTGCGGATCAGCGTGACCTGGGGGAACTCGGCAGCCACCATCTCGGGCGTGCCGTCGATCGAACCGTTATCGGCGATCACCACCTCGAACGCGGCTCCCTGTGGTTGCTCGAAGAGCGATTGCAGGCAGCGCCGCAACACTTCGACACAGTTCCAATTAGCGATGCAAACCGACACCTCCGGCGCGGGTGTGCGCTGAAGTTGAGCGGCGCTCTTCGGTGCGGTGAGCACCTGGGCCATGATCGCGTCCTGCGTCGTTGGTTTCCTTCGGCGAAGAAGGCTACCACTTTCGCGTAACCGCGGTCAATGGCGAACGCAACGAGTCAATTCGTGGGCACTTCCACCGCGAACGCGAAGACATGGTTGTGGCCGACGAGTACCTCACGCTCGATTCCCGACATGTCTGGCCGCGCCAGTTTTGTGGGGAAACTGAGAGATGCTGAACGGGAATCGCGCCGACCCGGGGATGCCGCCAGTGACACGCGATACCACCCCGGCGGAATCTCCGTCGAGTTGCCCAGCGCAAGCGAGAAACTGCCATCGGCCGCCGTGACGCCATGCGCCGGCTTGCCGCTGCCGCCGCGCTGGGGATCAGGGGTGAACACCACCAACCCGCCCTCGACTGGCACGTCATTGAACGTGAGCGTGCCGCGAACTGTTGTGGGAGCAGGCGACGGCGTTTTCGAGCCGCAACCGCCTGTCAGTGACACGGCCGCGACAACCGCAGTCAGTATCACAACGGGAACGACCAGTCGAAGCAGAGTCTTCATGGCGTGCCATCCTGGCGCGGTATCTCGCACCTCCTGTTATCGGCCTTCTGGCCCAGGCCAACTCAAGTGGGAGTTGTCAATTCACATGCTCGTGTCTGGACCACAGGTCTGTGACCATCGTGGAATCTCCGTCTTGCGCTCACCCACACCCGGGTGGTAAGCCGAGGGGATAGTATACGTGAGTTCAATACTTGTCCAGATTGGTGGTTCGCGCCTTCTCGCTCACTCCTTCGCATTGACGCTTTCCGAGGCATTGGGTATCTACGCTCGCCACGGCACCGAGGGGAACGGGGGCAGAAGCGGCAGCGGCGAACATCTCGCTGAACCGCGAATGCTGCCTGTAGCCCGCGTCGCGGGCCGGTGTGTGCGCCGAGGACCGGAACCCTCGGTGCGACCGGAGCGGACCAGAGGAGGGCATGGAGTGAGTCGCACGTTAACAGTTGGCCGTAGTAAACGGTGGATGTTCCTGTCGGCGGCGCTGGGCGCGGCCGGCCTGCTGTCCTTCGCCGGCGTGGCGTACACGCAGCCCGGCGCGCCCCCTGTCGGAGCGCCGCCCTCGGCCCCGGCCCCCACACGGCCCACCATCGCCGTCTTCAATATGGCCGCCGTCATGCGCGAGTTCGGCCAGGCGAAGTATCAAGTCTGGGTGCTGAACAAGGAGAAGACCAAGATGTCCGAGAACCTCCTCAAAATGAGGGGGGAATACATCCAGATCACGCAGGACCTCCAGAAGGTTCCCAACGCTCCGGATAAGGACGCGAAGGAAGCCCGTCGACTCCAACTGGTCCGCGCCATCGAGGATGAAGACCGCCGGATCAACAAGACTCTGAACGAATCGGCCAGTTCCATCATCAGCGGCCTCTACGACAAGATGAAGGTTGTGGTGGACAAGACCGCTGAGATGAATGGTTATCACATCGTTTTCGCGTATCCCGACGCGGTGAGCGCTGAGGAACTGAAAAGCCCTTACATCAAGGAATTGAAACTCAAGCCGCCTGCGGCTCAGCCCTTCTATGTCGCCCCGCACGCGGACATCACCGCGGTCATCGTCCAGACGCTCAACAAGTGGTACCCCCCGGTGGATCCGGTCACCAAGCAGGTGATCGATGTGAGTAAGCTGGACATTCCGAAGGACGCGACGCCGACCACCACGCCAGTCCCTGGCGGAAGCCCGCGCCCCGGTGTTGCTCCTGGCGTTCCCGGAACGGCGATTCCTGGTAAGCGCTAGGCTGCTGGAAGATGTAAACCCTACCCGGTCGCAAAGCCGATAAAGGACGCGCGACCGGAGGCGTCCGGCTGGCACAAGGGAATGTGCCAGCCACTCCGAAACGGTCCGCCAGGAAGGCCCACACCGTGCGAGTCATCGGATACCGACACCAGCGAACCCTTGCCGGCACTGCCAGTGTGCCAGGAACGGGCTTCATCACCGGCGCGCGAGTAACCGCTCGCTTCCTGCCGGCTGCGGCGAACACGGGCGTCGTCTTCCGCCGCGTAGACCTGCCAGGCGCGCCCGAGGTGGTCGCACGGGCAGAATCGGTCACCAACACACAGCGACGCACAACACTTGGCCCTCCCGAAACGGGCGTCACGCTCGTCGAACACGTTCTCGCATCGCTCGCTGGCCTCCGCATCGATAATTGCATCGTCGAACTCGACGGCCCCGAGCCGCCTGGTCTCGACGGCTCAGCGGGTTGCTTCGTTCAGGCACTCTTGCGGCTTGGCGCAGTTCAGCAGCCGGCGCGGCGCCCGATTTATGCCGTAGAGCAATCGGTTGTCGTTCGCGCCCCGGGTGCGACGCTGGCCCTCCATCCGCCACTGGACCACGGTTGCACCGAACTTCGTGCCAGCTACCGACTCGACTACGGCCACGGCGCGCCACTCTCGCCCCAGGCACTGACGTTACCTGTTACGCCAGCGACGTTCGCATCGGAACTCGCGAAGTGCCGCACGTTCCTCACCGAACCCGAAGCCGCCGCACTGCGGGCACAGGGCATTGGCCGCCATCTGGGGCCGGCCGACCTGGTCGTGTTCGGTCCGCGCGGCCCAATCGCGAACCGCACGCGGTTCGCCGACGAACCGGCCAGGCACAAGCTCCTCGACCTCATCGGCGACCTCGCGCTCTGCGGATTCGATCTCGCGGGGCACCTCGTCGCCTACAGGTCGGGCCACTCGCTCAATGCGGAACTTGCGCTCCAACTGGCAGAACGGGCTGCACGCAGCCAGAAAGCACCCGGACGCCGGGCCGGGAAGCTCTCGCGGCAGGCTGCCTGACTCTGAAACGTTCGACTAAACGACTTCCGACTTTGATGGAATTGACATGACTCGCTTGCGGATGGCTGTGATCGGCGTTGGGCATCTGGGGCAGCACCACGCACGCATCCTGGCAAACCAGCCGGATGTGGACCTGGTGGGTGTCGTGGATGCCAACCTGAACCAGGCCCGTGCCGTGGCCGAGAAGCTCGGAACGCGGGCGTTCGAGCATTACGAGCCACTCGTTGGCCACGTTGATGCCGTCAGTGTTGTCACACCCACACTTTACCATCACGCCGTTGCTGCTACTTTCCTGAGCGCCGGTGTCCCAACGCTTGTCGAGAAACCAATCTGCCGCACCGTGGCCGAGGCAGACGAACTGATCGCGCTGGCTGCCCGTTCCGGAGTGCCGTTGCAGGTCGGGCACATCGAGCGCTTCAACCCGGCGTTTGAGGAACTCGCACGCCGACCGATCCGGCCCAAGTTCGTGGAAGCCGAACGGCACGGGCCGTTCACGGGCCGCTCCATCGACATTGGCGCGGTTCTCGACCTGATGATTCACGATCTCGATCTGTTGCTCGCGCTTGTCGGTGGTCCGGTGAATCGCGTCTCCGCAGTGGGAGCTGCGGTGTTCGGCGGCCACGAGGATATGGTCAACGCCCGGTTGGAGTTCGAGAACGGCTGCGTTGCTCACGTCACGGCCAGCCGCATTACCCGCGCTCCGAAACGCCGATTGCGTGTCTGGGCGCCAGAGGGCTACGCAGGCATCGACTTCGTGACGCGGAAGCTCACACTGGTGCAGCAGAGCGAGGAGTTACGCGAACACGGTCTGCGCGCCGATGAGATGGACGCCGGGTCGAAGGCACGCCTCAAGGACGAGGTGTTCGGCCGCTATCTGCAAGTGCTCAACGTCGATTCCGACCGAAAGTTCGATCAACTCACGTCCGAACTGCGTCACTTCATCGAGTGCGTGCGAACTGGATCGAATCCGCGGGTTAGTGGCTCCGACGGCCGCGACGCGCTGGAACTGGCCGAGCGCGTACTCACGGCGCTCCGCGAGCATGCCTGGGAAGGGAACGCGGCTGGTCCGCATGGCCCGATGACGCCACCCACACCGGCCGGCTGGCTCTTCCCGCCGCTGCGTGTGGCTCGCAAGGAAGCGGCGTAAAATTACTTCGACATCGAGACGCGGATGTTCCTGTAAGCAATCGCGCCGAACTCCGCACGCAGGACGAGCGACCCTTTCCTGGCCTTCGCCTTCTGCGTCGCGGTCTTCCTCCCGTTAATGAGAAAGTCCGCGGAACTGCCCTTCACAACGATCTCCATCGTATTCCATTCGCCCGCTTGAACACTCTTGATGGGGTCCTTCCCACCCGCGCGGATGTCGAACTTTGTGCCCAGCAAGAGCGTGTCGTTATTGCAGCCACTTTCGGGTTTGAAGTCGTATCGAATGGTGAAGTCGCCAGTGAATGATTGTGTGGTTTCGATGTAGCGGTCGCCTTTCACCTTCGGATCGATCACGAGCGCCCCATCTTTGACTACGAACCGGCCGTTGTACGCAGTCGTCTTTCCATTCAGCACTTGTGGCTTGGTCTTGCCGGTGGCGCGTGTTTGCCAGCCGTCGAGATTCTGTCCGTTGAAGAGTCGCGTGAAACCAGCCTCGGGTTGCGCGACATCGGCGGCGACGCCGAACGCGCTCGCCGTGAGCAGGAGGGTGCAGCAGAGCAGACGCATGAGATGCCTCACAGGTGCAGTGAACGGGGTAGGTATTGCCAATAGCACGGGCCGGGGGAAGTCCCCCCGGCCCGCTTGTACTCGGCAGATGATTCGCGGTCAATCCGCCACAACGATACGCTCGGTGAAGTTGTAGTCCGTCCCTTGCTGGTTCGCACCCACTGCGATTCCGCCGATGTAGTCCAGAGAGGAATCGTCGGAGACTGCGCCGCCCAGCGAGCCGGCGTAGTCGTTCCCATCAACGTAGGTGATGTCTGCTGGCTGGGTTTCAGTGACCGTGTATGTCCCGGCGCGGAGACCACTGAACTGGTAGAAGCCGTTGTTGTCGGTCGTCGTCGTCATCGCAACCGCATTGCCCTGAGCGTCAGTGCCCTGGAGTTGAACCGTGATGCCGAAGAGACCCTGGTCGCCATCGTCGCGCGAGCCATCCTGCGCGTTGTCCACGAAGACATAACCGCTGAGGGACGATGTGGCCGGGTCTGTCGGGTCTGTCGGGTCTGTCGGGTCGGTTGGATCGGTGGGTGGGGTTGTCGGCTGCACGGGGCGAACCGACCACTGCTCGAAGCCGCCGTTGGCCCGCGCGCCGTGTACCCCGCCCATCTTTGAGTAGAGATAGACGAACGAGTCCGGGCTGCCGTTGGCGAACGCAGCATCTGGAACCAGCAACGCCATGTCACCGGCGCCATGCCGATTCAGCCGTGCGTTGAGCATTAGCGACACGTTGCCGCCCGCGTCGAGATCGAACACCGGAGAGTGGCCCGCCAGCGTCTTGGTGGATGGGTTGTAGCCGGTCAGGTTGGGGCGGCCGCCCAGGTAGATGCTGACCTGATCGACGGACAGACGCGGTGAGCCTGCGGTCTGCTTGATGTCCAGGATGAACTCGCGATAGGCGACGCCATCGACCATCACGACGGGCACCTGGTCGAGCGTCAGGCCGCGGAAGTGCGGAATACGCTCGGAGTCCATACGAAGGTGGCGAGCGGTCGTGTTGTAACCGCGTTCGACGCCGTTATCCTGGAGGCGGGAGAACGGCGTGAGCTGTGAAGCCGGGAGTGCGTCGATCTGCTGAGCGATGAAGCCCGCGGTGGCGACCTGGTCGCCGTGATGCGTCAGATCGAGAACGGCGGCGGGAACGATGCGGGCGTCGAGTTGTTCGAGACCAAGGCGGGTGGAGCGGGTGGGCGACTTCATGGGAATCTCGCGTGGGCGGTCACCGGTGCGGGGCCAGAGACCGACTTGGGGGTTGGCGGGGGTGCCGGCGGGTTAACTCGCGGAAGTGTTGTGTCCGCAAGTAACACTGCGTGTAGTACGCGGCGCGCACGCCGTCAATTTTTTGCGTGAGCCTCGGACTCAGCCGGTGTTGTTCAGGCCGCTAATCGCGCCCGACACGAACCCAATAGAGTTTCCGTAACTTTCAGCCAAACAATTACTTGCACCGATTGTTTCCGGCGGGAATTCTGGCGAAGAATTGCGCCGGCGTGAGTCGCTCACTCCCGCGCGAAAAAACAAAATCGTAAAAAATGATGACCATCCTGCTGTCACGCGCGCTGTCTGCGACAGCCCGCAAGTCGTGGCCCTTCTGTTCGTACCGCGAGCGGACCGCGACTTCGACGAGTCGTAGAAACGGCTTCAACGTGGACTACTCGCACCGCGCGAGAACCACAGTCGCTGTGAGGCGAGGAACGTATTATCGTCCGTCGTTTTGTCACTTCTGGAGCACCCTGCCATGCGTTCGTTTCTCGAAGAGTTCAAGAAGTTCATTCTCCGCGGCAACGTGGTGGACCTGGCGGTCGGCATCGTGATCGGCACCGCGTTCAGTGGTGTCGTCGCGGCGCTGGTCAAGAACATCTTCATGCCCGTTGTCGGACTGGCGACTGGCGGCGTCAGCATTTCGGCACGCTCAACGCATCTGCCTGGCGGAGCAATGCTGGAATGGGGTCAGTTCCTTCAAACCGTGGTGAACTTTCTCATCATTGGGTTCTGCATGTTCCTTGTGGTGAAGGGATTTAACACGCTGAACAAGTATGTCCTGAAGGACAACGAGCCGGCCAAGCCAGCCGAGCCAACGCCCTCGGAGAAACTCCTCGCCGAGATTCGCGATCTCCTCAAGCAGAACGCGTCACCGCCCTCCGAGGCACCGCCGCCCGTGTAACACCTCTGTAATTGCCGGAGGCGCGCCGGGTTCCTCATCAGGTTAGTCATGGCTATAGTGCCGTCGGCTCACTGTTCACCACTCTCTTCACAGGAGTTCCCCATGCGCATCCTCCGTATCGTGGCGCTGGCGTTCGCCGCCCTACTGGCTGGTTCGCCTGCGATTGCCGCCGATTTACCCGTGAAGAGCAAGATCGTCGGCGTTGATCTCTTCAAGAACGGCCTCGCAGTTGTGCGGCGTGAGGTGACACTCGCCGGACCTGGGCGCTACACCGTGGACGATGTGCCCGCGCCGGTTCATGGCACACTCTGGATCGATAGCACTGGCGGCGCGGTGGACATAACCTCGCGGATGCGCGATGTGGAAGTACCTCTGTCCGAGACAACGCCAGGGAATCTGCAAGGCGACCTCGCAGGGAAAAATGTGACGGTTCACTTCAGGAGCGACAAACGCGCTCCGGTGACTGGCACAATGGTGAAGATGAAGCCGGTGAAGGATGACGAAACCGTCGGGCAATACACTTCGCGTTTTCTCGTGATTCAGTCCGGCAAGGGGCGTGTTTACGTCGATCAGTCCGAGGTCGGTTCGGTGGAAGTGAATGCAGCGGGCGACACCGTGCCCCGCCGCCGCCCCCAACTGGTGTTCACACTTCACGCGGGCAAACCGGCCGAAGCGAAGGGGGCAGCGAAGGTGACGATTCGCTACATCGCAAACGGGCTGTCGTGGGCGCCGAGCTACCGCCTTGACATCACCAACCCCAGGACGCTCCTTCTGGAGCAGCGCGCGGTGATTCGCAACGAACTGGCCGATCTGGACGGCGCCGAGGTGCGGCTCATCTCAGGTTATCCCAGCGTGCAATATGCCCGCGTCCGATCGCCGCTCTCGCCCCGTACAAGCTGGGCGAGTTTCTTCGCCGAACTGGCCAGCAGTACGCTCGGGCAGCAGGAGATCGACGCGCTGGGCAACTCCATCGTTTCGCAACAGGTTATCACCTTCAATGCTCGCGGCCCAGCGACTGTGTCACTGGGTGCCACTCCTGCGGGCGAAGGCGTGGACTTGCACTATCAGCCCATCGGCAAGCGAACTCTGGCCAGCGGAGAATCGCTCTCGCTGAGCGTGGCGAAAGGGAAAGCCGACTATCAGCGCATTGTGGAATGGATCGTCCCGGACATGCGGAATGCTTACGGCCAGCCAGAGCGGAACGATCAGCCCGGCGTGGCCTGGGACGCGCTGCGATTCAAGAATCCACTGGCATTCCCCATGACAACTGCGCCAGCTATGGTTACCGCCAATGGTCAGTTCAACGGTCAGCGAACGAGTTACTGGGTCAATTCCGGCGAAGAAATGATTCTGCACGTCGAGAAAGCGTTGAGTATCCGTACACGCGCGACCGAGTATGAGCAACAGAAGAACGGCGATGACACCCGAACTTTCACATGGCTCGGTGGGCGGCAGTATCGCAAGGTGACAGTGGAGGGCGAACTGACCGTCAGCAATCACCGCAAGGAAACAGTGCCGGTGCTGATCCGCCGTCGGCTTTCGGGTGATCTGGTGAAGACGGAGGGCGAACCCAGGCAGCAACTACGCGAAGAGGGTATTTACTCCGTCAACAAACGGCAGGAGTTGGTGTGGTCGGTTCTGCTCAAGGGTGGCGAAGAGAAAACGCTGAAGTATACGTACACGGTGCTGGTGATGCACTGAGTGGAATCGTGCGCTGCACGAGGTTCCTGGTCGAGAGTCAATCCACCGCCACGACCACCTTCGCCTGATCGGTCGTGGCCCACACGCACTTCTACAGCGTCCGAGGATGCGCCGTACAAAGCGCACATATTTCCACTATTCCTGTTTGACTTCCGTTCAAACATCACCCAGTATTGTATACAGACGATCACTTCCGCCGCATCTCTCGCTTCACATTACTGGAGGATGCAACATGTCCGCGTTTGAACTGCGGATGCTTCCGCTCTCGGAACTGACGCCAGCGGCTTACCATGCGCGGCGCCCCCTCACACTCCCTGCGCGGAGGGCGTTACGTGGGAGCCTGATGGCGTACGGAGTCGTTGAACCGGTCGTCTGGAATGAGACGACCGGGCGTCTTGTCGGAGGGAACGCACGCCGCGACCTCCTGACGGAACTGGGTCGCACCGAAGTGCCGGTATCGGTGGTGCGGCTTTCCGAGGCTCACGAGAAGGCTCTTCATCTGGTATTGAACAACACGAAGGCACAGGGTCGGTACGACACAACGAAACTCGGCGCGCTTCTCGCCGACCTCGCGGGGCGACCTGAGTTCGCGTTCACCGGCTTCGACCACAGTGCCCTGGCGGCCTTCCATCTGAAGCCTGCTGAGTCTGGCACGCCAGAGTCACCGTCGAGGCGAGTCGAGATCACGTTCGTGGCCAGCGAGGCGATGTTTGCGAAAATCGCGCCGGCGCTCGACCAGTTCATCGGTGAGCATTCGCTCATCGCGCATGTGCGGCACAGCGCCTGAAAGACGCGCCCGAATGCCGCTTCGCAGCCGCCTTCGCCGCCTGTAAACTAGCATCTCCCTCCTCCTCAGCCCCACCGCTGGAGCCATTGTCATGCACCGCTTCGCACTCGGTCTTGTACTCGCACTCACTCTCTCAGCGGCCGACTGGTATCAGTTTCGCGGGCCGCATGGCGACGGACATGCAGATGCAAAACTTCCATCCGAATGGGGACCGCGGAAGAACGTGACATGGCGAAAGGAGATTCCGGGACTGGGCTGGTCGTCGCCAGTCGCGGTGGCGGGAAAGATTTACCTCACGACTGCGGTGCCGCAGGGCGGCGGATATTCTCTCCGCGCACTCTGCCTTCAGGCGAAGACGGGTGCGATCCTGTGGAACAAGGAAGTGTTCCAGGAACGGCCCGGCGCACCGAGGCCGCACAGTAAGAACAGCCACGCCAGCCCAACGCCCGTGGTGGAGAATGGCAACGTCTACCTCCACTTCGGCCATCTGGGCACCGCGTGCCTGAAGGCCAGCAATGGCACGAAAGTGTGGGCGACGCAGGAACTGACATACAAGCCAGTTCACGGCAATGGTGGCTCGCCGATCATCGCGGGCAATCATCTCATCTTCAGCATCGACGGCACCGACCTGCAACAGGTCGTGGCCCTCGACAAGACCACAGGCAAGGTTGCGTGGAAGACGCCGCGTAACAACTCGACTGGCGCCAAGCCATTCTCATTCAGCACACCGTTGTTGATCGAAGTGAATGGGCAGTCGCAGGTAATCTCGGCCGGCAGTGGTACAGTGGTGGCGCTGGAGCCAAAGACAGGCAAGGAGGTCTGGCGCGCGACCTACGGTAGTGGTTATTCCGTGGTGCCCAAGCCCGTGTTCGCCAACGGCCTGGTCTATCTCAGCAGCGGCTACGATGCACCCACGGTGCTCGCAATTCGACCCGATGGCAAGAGCGATGTGACGAAGACGCACGTTGCGTTCATCGTGAAGAAGCACGCGCCGCGGAATGCGTCGCCACTGGTTGTGGGCAACTCCCTCTACCTCTTCGCCGACAACGGTATCCTGAGTTGCGTCGACGCGAAAACCGGCGTGGAGCGCTGGAATGAGCGTGTCGGGAAAGCCTACTCCGCTTCGCCGATCTATGCGGGTGGCCTGGTGTTTGCGCTAGACGAAGTGGGCACGGCCACCGTCTTCAAGCCGGGCGACAGCTACGACCCCGTGGCGACGAACAAACTCAATGAGAAATCGCTGGCGAGCTTCGGCGTGGATGGCAACGCACTGTTGTTGCGCACCGAGAAGGCGCTCTATCGGATCGAGAAGAAATAGTATGGACCAGCCTCAATCCAGAGGGGTTCCGGCCCCTGCTGGCTTTGACAAGCGAGCAATGATCCGCCATGCTGAAATAAGAGGTTTCACGCTGCCGGCCGAATCGTCAAAGTTGGGCTTCCCCACCCGGCGCGGAATCGGCTAGTGTACCGCCCGTCCTCTCCCCCGGCAAGGAATGCCGGAGCACTTCCTTACTTGAGAATCGAGGACCGATTCCACATTCCGGGAGGGCATCACATGCCCGTCGTCAGGTTCAGGTCCGTATGGGTCGCCCCGGTCGCTCTGTCTGCTGCGCTCATTCTCGTTCCCGCCAACATCGTCGGCGCGAAAGGGCCGCAGCCTCGGCAATTGGCCTCTCAGCGCGTCAAACAAAAGATCTCCGTGGACGTGGAGGTGAAGTTCGTTGACGACAGCGTCATGAAAATGAAGTTACTCGACGACAAGCTCGAACTCTCCACTCGACACGGCGTGCTTCATGTCGCAGTCACCGACATCCGGCGGATCGACTTCGCCAGTCGCGTTTCGCCTGCTGTTGCCGAGAAGGTGACCGTGGCCGTCTCGAAACTCAATAACTCGGACTTCCGCACACGCGAGGCCGCAACCGCCGAATTGAAGGCGTTCCGCGAGAGAGCCTACCCCTTCGCGCTGAAAGCACTCAAGAGCGACGATCCGGAGGTGAGTCGCCGCGCCGACGAAGTGGTGAAGTACATTCAGTCGCACGTTCCTGCGGCGCATCTGCAGACCCGCGAGAGTGACGTTGTGCAAACCGATGACTCGAAGATCACCGGCCGGCTCTCGGCCGATATGCTCCGCGTTAACACGTTCCAGTTTGGTGAACAACAGTTGAAGCTCGCCGACGTGCGTTCGCTCCGATCGCTGACTGGCTCGACCACCGAAGCGACAGCGACGGTGGCGCAGGCTCCCGTGAATCTCTCGGCTTACCAACAACAGTGGGGGAAGGAACTGACGTTTGCCGTGACGGGCTACACGCCGACTCCTGGTGCGAATGCAAACCTCTGGGGTACCGACGTGTACACGCTCGACTCGAACCTCGCGGCGGCGGCCGTTCACGCGGGGCTGGCCCGGCCAGGCGAATCCGCGGTGCTCACAGTGCGCATCATGCATCCGCCGCCGCAGTTCGTCTCGACCTTTCGCCACAATGTGAACTCGACCGCCTACGGGGCGTACCCCGCGGGCGCGTATGAGTTCCTGCGGCGATAAACGGAACAGGATGGTGAGCGTGGCTCGCTCGCTCCGCACGGAACGGGCGAACCTCACACCGACTCACTTCCGCACAGGAAGCACCTCGGGACGCGGAAGCGAGGCCTTCGCTGGCACAGGAATGCCCAGTGCCCAGGTCAGCGTTGGCGCGACCGAGAGCGACGATACCTTCTCCGATTGCTTCCCCAGTGCGGGCACGCCGGCGCCGTAGACCACGAACGGGATGTTCGAATCGTATGGCCAGGGGGTGCCGTGGGTCGTGCCTGTCTTGTACTGGGTAATCAACACGCCGGCTTTCGGAATCGCAACCACATCACCACTGCGGTCACGCTGGTATGCGAGCATCGCCTCAGGACCAAACCGCCTGTCCTTCGCGCTGCCGCTTTCGAGTTCCTGACGTGTGAACGCCGTCTCCATGAAGCCGCGACCAGCGAGCCAGTCGCGGGCCGTTACAGCCACATCCTGTACCTTCAATTTCCGCGCCACGATGGCTTGCTCGTTGAGATAGACCCAGGGGCACACGTTGCCGTCGAAGTACTCGATCCACCTCGTTGGTCCGGTTGGCTCGGAACCGTAGATCGCCGTGAGTGCTTCCAGTAGCCCATTTGCGAGTTCCGCCAGCGAGACTCGCTGCGCCGCGGGGTACTTTGATTTCGTGCTGGCGAGTTCGGGCATGGGGCACGCGCCATGATCGGCAGAGAATACGACAACGTAGCGGTCACGCCCCACTTCCTGATCGAGGAAGGTGAGGAAGTCGGCCACGAGTTGGTCGGCGCGTAGCGTCATGTCGAGCACCTCCTGCGAGTCGGGGCCGTAGAGGTGGCCGACGAGATCGTTCGAGGAGAAGCTGAGGCAGAGCAGGTCTGGTACGTCGTTGTGGCCGAGCCTCTCCGACGCCACACACTTCTTCGCAAGTGCAAGAAGTAGTTCATTACCAGCCGGCGAGGCTTCCAGCGCGGCGTAGTAGGGCTGCGCGGGGGCAGTGAGGTTCCCCTTGAATGGATGCGGGAAAGTGCGGCCCTGCCCGTTGATGCCTGGAGCCTCATCCAGCACGTCGTCCGGGCCGCTGAATCGCGTGTAGCCGAGGTCGCCGCGGAATCGCTCCCATTTCTTGTCGAACCAGGAGTTCGCCAGCCCGGACTTGTTCAGTTCGGTGACCCAGGGATGTGCCACGTCGCGACCATAATACGCACCTGTGTGAAACTGTCCATCGCGTGTGTCGAAGCAATAGACACCTGTTGGTTTCTGGCCGCCCATCAGCACCGCAGTGCGATCCTTGATCGAGAGCGAGAAGACGCGGCTTGTTCTGTTGGTTGCCTCGTTGAGCGAATCCGCAACCGTCGGCGCGAGGAGTTTCTCCGGGGAGAAGCCACGCGCGCTGCCGCGGGTGAGTGATTCCTTGGTTGCAGGTGGCGGCGGGATCAGTTCGTATGTGCGGCTCGGCTGACAGCAGTAGACCTCCGCGTGCGACTTGCGGTCGTACCACTCGTTGCCGACTATGCCGTGAACCGAGGGCGTCGCTCCAGTGGAGAGTGAAGCATGCCCTGGCGCGGTGAGAGTACACATGTAAGGAACGTGGCACTCGCTGAACCAGATGCCGCCCTTCTTCATACGCTCGAATCCACCCGTGCTGAAGAGCTCGCTCCAGCGTGTGAGATAGTCGCCGCGCATCTGATCGAAGACCATCAGCACAACAAGTTTCGGTTTCGCATTCGGCGATGGTGAAGAATTGTTCGATGGCTTCTTCGGCTCGCGCTTCTTCTGCTGCTGCGACTGCTGCGGTTGTGGAGCTAGTTCGGGTTTGGGGCTGAGTGCGAGGTAACCGCCGACGAGTGCGCCTGCGAGCAACAGCGGTATCAGGTAGAGGAGCACGCGCGGCATGGGGAACTCCAGTTGCATGTCCGTGAGTCGTAGTGGCGACGAAGAATCGAGGAGCAGGCACGCACCTGCTCCTCGTATCGCGTGGGCGTTACTTACCGTCCATGGGGAGTAGTTCCCAGTGTTCGCCGAAGAAGCCAGCACGCACCACCTTGCCAGGGAAACGTGAGTTCGACGGTGTCGTGATGTCGATCACGGCATAGTCGGGCAGCTTCGGCACCTGGCGAGCGTTATTGAGTTGGTCGTACTCACGGAAGGTGAAACCGCTATTGAGTACGACGTACTTCCGCGGATTCAGCGGGTTCGGGTAGATCAGTACAGGAGCGTGCGTGCCTGCCTCGTAGGTCTTGCCGCCGATTGTCACGCCCTTGGTGGTCCACTTGATCGGCAACCTGTCCGCGATCTTCGCGAGGACCGCGTTGCTTTTCGGATCGCCCCAGAGTACGAGGTTGCTGTTCTTGATGTCGGCCTCGGTGATCTCCGTATCCTGCTTCACGGGTGCGTCGCCGCGGAACTGCTTCCGCCAGTGTGTCACCGCGTACTTCATCTCCTGCTCGGCCCACGCGCCTACCTTGGCGTTCACTGGCTCGCCGCTTGGCTTCACCATGACGAACGAGTTCATGAAGGCATCGTCAATGGGACCTTGCAGCCCGTGCTGTTTGGCGATCCCTCGGGGCTTTTCGCCTGGTGCAAGCAGTTCGTAGGCTCGCTTCCACTTTCCCTCCGGGTTTTTCTCGAACACCAGGCTGGCCAGGGTTGTTCCGCGTGGGCGTTCCGTTTTGACGATCTGGCCATCGATCTGCACCGTTTCTGGTGACTCCGCCGGAACGGTGATCCGCAGGCGCGTCACGCCGCTGGTCTGGATCGTGAAGTGTTTCCCGTCCGCATCGACCTTGCCTGTTACGGAGGAAGGCGACCAGTGTTTCTCCATTCCCTCAATCGCCAGCCACGCGCAGCGGTTGTAGCGCAGTGTGTATGTAACGAACTTGATCTCCTTCCGATCCCACATGTTTGGCTTCCCCTTCGCCACGATCTCGTCGATGAGCTTGTTGACCTCGACCTTGGCGTTCTTCTCATAGGCGTGTGCCGTCTTCGGGCCGATGATGTGTTTGAGGGTGAGGCCAACCTTCTTCATCTCGCGTTCCATTACATCGGCGGCTTGCTTCTGCGAGTCGATCTCGCCGCTGTAGGCCACCGTGGGCAAGTTGAAGAAGTTGAGCGCGTAATCGCTGGAGTTGTAGAGGTGCCAGAGTTTCTGTTCGTACCACGTCGGCACCAGCTTTTCCCGCTGGAAGACCTTGAGGAATTCCGGTGTCTCACTGAAACCTGCGCCAGGTGCGCATGCCACCCAGAGGCAGGGGAAGTGCGCGCCATACTGCCAGCATGCGGCGCCACCCATGCTGAAGCCGCGCGCGACCAGCCGCGACTCGTCGATGCGGTACTGCTTCCGGGCGTGAGCGAGGCACTCGAAGGTATCCACCTCGCCGGCGAACTTGTTGGCATTGCAGTAACGGCCATACGGATGAAGGATCAGCGCGCCGGGCGCAGGGATGATGCCGCCCGTGCCGGGCGAGTTCGCCATGAACTGCGACTCGCTGAGTGTCTCGCCGCGGCCATGCCACCAGAAGTCGAGCCGGTGTTTGTCCTTTCCCTTGAAGTCGTAATCCTTCGGAATGAGCAGCCAGTATGGTTGCACGCTGCCGTCGATCTTCGACCGGTAACCGCGTACCACCGCGCCGGTCTGTGTTGTCCAGGGTGTCGTTCCGTTCTTCAGAGCCTTCGCGCGTTCCAGCCCAACGGCGAGCACCTTTTTCACGTTCGTCCCTGGCTTCGGCCCCTTTGCCTTACCGCGCGGACCATCGTACACCTCTCCGTAGTCGATGGCCCATCGCACCGCTTTCTCGTACACCTGCACGTCGGGCAGAAGTTCGTGTGTGCCGATTTCCTTGACGAGTTGCTGGAGTTCCGCGAGGCCCTTCTTGATCGCAGCCAGGTCTTCTGGCGCGACCGTGTTCCCTCTGGGCGGAACCGGTCGCACGTTATCAACGATGTTGTCTCTTGGCCCGTCGGCACGCGATGAGGAAGCCGGCAGTATGGCGAAGGTGGCGAGCGTCGCGGCGAAGATCGCGGCGGCCAGAACGCGAGGCAGCGCGAACATGGGGAACCCTCCGGGGTGTCGTGAGTGTAGGGCAATGTAAGCGAGCAGGGGGGTGGCGTCAGCCCTCCTGCACAAGATGTGACCAGAAGCCCGACAGCGGCGAAAGTACCAACAGGTGCGACATGTTCGTGGCCTGGCCTTTGCCCTTCTCCGTGTTCTTCACACCACTAGAATGACGTGGAACGTTTCACCCGACCGGGACATTCCGCAGGATGCAGAGTCCCCCAATGAGAGGCTTCCAATGGCGTCAACGAAAATGATCGACATCCGCAGGGGCATGGTGCTGAACATGAACGGCACCCTCTTCTACTGCCTCGACCGCGACCTGAACACGCCAGGCAACTGGCGGGCGATTCTGTACCTCAAGCTCAAGAACATGACCACCGGCTCGATCACCGACGAGCGAGTCCACCCGGACGACAAGGTGGACGTGGTGTTCCTCGATACGAAGGACTACTCGTACTCGTACCAGGACGGCGCCGACTATGTGTTCGTCGATAAGGAATCGTTCGAACCAGTCACGCTCAGCGGCGACATGGTCGGCGACATGATGAAGTACCTGCGTGAAAACGATGACGTGAAGATCACGTTCTATGATGGCCGCGCGCTGTCGATGGAACTGCCGCAAACGGTAACGCTGAAGGTGACCGAGACGGAACCTGGCATCAAGGGCGCAACGGCTGCGGCGCAGACCAAGCCGGCCACGCTCGATACGGGCCTCATCGTGCAGGTGCCGTCGTTCATCACCGAGGGCGAGATGATCGTGGTGCAAACCGAAGACGGCAAGTACCTCCGCCGCGCGAAGGAAGGGAAGTAGCATCTTGCGGATCGCGGATTTCGGATTCACGATTGAAAGACTGTTCGCCGTCCCCAAATCCGCGAGCCACCGTTCCCATGTCTCTCTCTCATCCGCCCGAACTTCTGGCTCCCGCTGGAGACTGGGAGGCGATGCGTGCCGCGGTGGCCAACGGGGCCGACGCGGTCTACTTCGGCCTCTCCAACTTCAACGCCCGCGCGCGCGCCGCGAACTTCGCCCCTGACGAGTTGCCAGAGGTGATGCGGTTCCTGCACGCTCGCAACGTGAAGGGCTTCGTCACGCTCAATACGCTCATCTTCTCGGATGAGTTGCCAGAAGTTGCTGCGTTCGTAAAGTCCGTTGCCACGGCCGGCGCGGATGCCGTCATCGTGCAAGACCTCGGTTTGGTGCGGCTCATCAAGCGGATCGCGCCGACGCTGCCGGTCCATGCATCCACGCAGATGACGCTCACGGAGTCGCTCGGTATCGACTTCGTGACGCAGCTCGGTATCGAGCGAGTCGTCCTCGCGCGCGAACTCTCTCTGGCGGATATTCAGACAATCACCGCACGCAGTGCGACGCCGGTTGAGGTATTCGTTCACGGTGCGTTGTGTGTCGCGTATAGCGGGCAGTGCCTCACATCGGAAGCACTTGGCGGGCGCAGCGCCAATCGCGGGCAGTGCGCGCAGGCGTGCCGGCTGCCGTATGAGATGATCGTGGACGGCGTGCCGCGCGACCTCGGCGACCGGGCATACCTCCTCAGCCCGCAAGACCTCGCGGCGTATGACCTCATCGAACCACTGATCGACGCAGGCGTAATCTCGTTCAAGATCGAAGGGCGATTGAAGGGCGGACCCTATGTCGCCGCGACGACGCAAACCTATCGTAAGGCCATCGACGCCAAGCTCGCTTCACGCGACTTCACCCTGCCGCGCCACGAGCAACTCGACCTCGCACAGACTTTCAGCCGCGGTCTTACACCAGGCTTCCTGGAAGGCGTGAACCATCAGAAGCTCGTCCGTGGGCGCTTCCCCAAGAGCCGCGGCATCCGCGTGGGTCGTGTGGTTGGCTTCACGAAGCTGGGCGTGCGCGTTGAACTTTGCGAAGCAATCGATGACCTCGTGAAGAACGGAGATGGCATTCTCTTCGACATTGGCAAACCGGAGGAGAAGGAGCCAGGCGGACGGGTGTGGAGCATCAGGCCCGTCGCGATGCCGGCTCAGGGACCGCGCGAGGTGCAGCTTCAGTTTGAGCCCGGCGCGATCGACTTCGCCCAGGTGCGCGTCGGCTGTGATGTGTACAAGACCGACGACCCCACGCTCCGAAAGCGGCTCGAGCAGAGCTATGTCCAGGACAGGCCCGCTCGCCGCATCACGCTGACCGGACGTGTCTGCGGCACACTTGATGGAACGCTGACGCTCGTACTCTCCGATGGTGTTCGCGAATCCACCGCAACGTGGCCCGGTCCACTGGAACTGGCCCGCAAGCAACCAACGACCGTCGAGGAGGTACGTGAGCAACTCTCGCGCCTCGGCGACACACCGTTTACGCTGGGCGAAGTGACCGTGGAACTTCCGCCGAGTGTGCTCGTTCCACGCAGTGTGCTGAACGATCTGCGTCGCCAGGCGGCCGGCGATCTCGCCGCGCGGCGGATGGAATCGCGCAGGCACATGGTCAACGAAGATGACACGCTGGAACAGATGCGTGTGGAACTCCCAGCGGCCCGCCGGGCTTGCATGGCGTCTCGCTCCACGGCGGATGCTTTACACGCGGAACGGCCAGCGATGACGCTCCTCGTTCGCACTCCCGAACAACTCGACGCAGTGCTTGCGTGGCAGCCGCCCGAGGGGTTACCGAAGCCTGCGGCTCTCTACTGCGACTTCGAGGATCTCCGCCGCTACGAGAAGGCAGTGACGCATGCTCGTGCGGCCAATATGCCTGTCGGGCTGGCATCTCTCCGAATTTGGAAGCCGGGCGAAAACGGTTTCCAGTCGCTCGTTGCCCGCGCGGAACCGGACATGGTGCTGGTGCGGAATCTCGCCTCCATCGGTTACTTCCGCGAGCAGTTGCCGCACGCGTGGCTCATCGGTGATTTCAGCCTGAACGTCACCAACGAACTCGCCGCAGGTGTGTTGATGACAGCCGGTCTGGAACGACTCGTCCCGAGCTACGACCTGAACTGGGAGCAACTCGCGTCGATGGTGCGGCGATCATCGCCGGCGTGGTACGAACCGGTCGTCCATCAGCACATGCCCATGTTTCACATGGAACATTGCGTCTTCGCGGCGTTCCTCAGTAATGGGAAGGACCACCGCGACTGTGGCCGGCCGTGCGAGGTTCACAAGGTGGAACTGAGAGATCGTGTCGGTGCGAACTTTCCAGTGCTACCTGATACCGGCTGCCGGAACACGGTCTTCAACTCCGTTCCCCAGAGCGGCGCGGAGTATGTGGGGCGGATGCGCGAGCTTGGTATCACCCGGTTCCGCGTCGATCTTCTGCGCGAGACGCCCGAAGAAGCCGTGCGGTTGATCGAACGATACGCGCGCGTGATCCACGGCCCGGATGACGGCAAGCAGACGTGGAAGCAACTCCGGGCACTGAACCAACTCGGCGTCACCCGCGGTACGCTCAACCTGCTGTAACCGCGAGGTGTTCTGGTGAAGCCGGTGGCAGCGAGGAGGATGAAGTGATGCCTCGGCATGGGAAGTCGGTATTCCCGCTCGTGTGAGATTCGCCCACGAAGGGCACTCGCTCGCGATCGCGCTCGATTGTCGTTTCGCATCGGCGTACTCGGTCGAATCGAGATCACGCGGAACACTTCAACTTCTCAGGGTTGCACCTGAGAGACACTCCAGAACGACTGGCTCAGCAGGAGTATGCCAATCGCGATCAGCCCCAGGTGAACGTAGCGGACGAATGTCTGCGGATGCATTCGCCTGTTGGCCGCGCGGCCAATGAGGACCGCAATCGCTGCCGGCACCAGTGCCCAGAAGTAGTAGCGTGTGACATCGTGCGTCCACAACCCTGCCGCCCAGAATCCGAGCAAGCCCGCGGCGCTCGCGGGCAGGAAGTAGCCCTGGAGCGTGGCGCGGAATTGCTCAGGTGCCCATCCGCGCATGGCCGCGTAGACCACCAACGGTGGGGCGTTCATGCCGTACGCGCCGCCCAGCACACCTGCCCCGAAGCCGAACAACCATGCGAACCGGTCGTCCGTCAGTTGCGGCTTCCACCGCCCGAACAGACAGTAACACGAGAACGCGATAATGATGGTTGCCATCGCGACCTTCACCACAGGTGGCGATACCTCAGCCAGCACGAGCAACCCCAGCGGGATACCCAGGAGCGTGGGCAACACCAGCCACCACGCGCTGCGTGCGTGAACGTGCCGCCAGTCCTGGGCGAGAATCAACCCCGCGACGGTGATCGACAGAAGAGTCGCGAGCGGAACCGCAATCTGGACAGGGATCACGAGCGCCAACAGCGGGACCGAGACGAGCGCTTCGCCGAAACCGAATGTGGAGCGAACCAGAGTGGCCAGGAAAATCACACCCACGACCAACGGGAGGACGGGGTCCGTTGTGAGCATGAATGACTCGGTGTCGGGCCGGCAGGCGAGAGCCGTGTAGAATCGCGGGCGTGTCTCGGCCCGATACTACTGCGTGTCGGGAGTCGAGTCCACGTCCGCGATCCTGCTTCACGTTTCACACGCAATCGAGGGCTTGTGGTCTTGTTGCTGCGTGGGTCGGTCGATACGCTGGGTGAAGAGTTGCGGCATGTTCCGCACCCTCCGGGAGTGTTTGCACATCTGGTGATGGCCCAGGTCTTCAAAACCTGTGGCGGGTGTGAACAACGCTCGCAGTCGGTTCGATTCCGATACACTCCCGCTTTATGCAGAAACGCAGAAACCCCGGCGGAAGCCGGGGTTTCTGCGTTTCTCGATCGCGCGCCGATTGCTGTGAGCACGTCAGTTGCGTATTCGCGATCGCGGCCAGGCCCCAATCAGGCTCCGAACCTCCAGTCGCGTTGGGTTATCTTGCGGGCTTCTCTCGAAGCGTCGATTGTTGGTCGAGGGACATGGGCCTGCGGAGGGGGGGCGATGAGAATCGCGGGCCACGTCAAGGAACTTGACCACGCACTCGGTACAGGCTTCGACGATCCCGAACCAGTCATCCTGCCTCGTCTGGTTCATTCGTTTCGAGTGCGAAGCAGCCACCCGAGTAGCCGCGGGCAGCGAGGAATCCCTGGAGCTTCGTGATGACTTCCAGCAATTGTTGCTGTTCGGTTCCCGATAGCGAGCGGAACAGTTCCGCGATTGCAGCCATGTGGCTACCTGATGCCATCTGTCGCCCGTATCGAGCACCTGTGGTAGTCAGTTCGATCACGGTTGCCCGGCGGTCGGTCGCATGAGGTACACGCTGAACCAGTCCTTCCGCTTCCAGAGCATCCACAAGTGTCGTGATGTTCCGGGCCGTGACGCCGAGTTCTTCACTCAGTTCGCTCATGATCCGCGGCCCGCCCCTGTGCAACGCCCCAAGCAACTTCATTCGTGCGAAGCTCACTCCGCTCTCGGCGAACCGGCTTTGAATCCACTTGAAGTACGCCGGCCCGAACCCAGCAAACGCCTGGGCCAGTTGCAACGCCACGTCGTCAACCGCGTCAACCTCTCTTGACATTGCTGAACCTATTCATTATGCAGTAATACACGACTTTGCGAGTCGCTGAACCCGCGAGGCAGGATGCCTCCATTCTATCGCATTACCCATCGAGGGAGCCATGATGGAATCAACCGCAACTCTGCTCCACGAAGCCACGGCGGCGCGTTCTGGCTGGCGCCGGGCACTGGTGATGTTCACCTTGCTCGGAGCCACCTGCTACGGATTAGGTGTCTGGGCTGCCCAGGATGATTCGGGCGCCGTCTCGACGATCATGATGGTGCTGTCGGTCATGCTCGGTCCGCTTTTGGCGCTGCTCGGGTTTGCTGGCTGGTGGGTACTGCTGGGAGATGGTCGCCGGGGGAAACGCATTCTGGGAGTGGTCGCGGTGGCGTTGGCGGCCGGCGGGGTTATGGTTGCTGCCGATTCGTCGATGCGTCAGTTCGTGTTGGGGTGGGGGATTCCGCTGGCGGTTGGTGTAACGGGATTGATTCTCGCTGTGGTCCCGGCGTTTCGGCGCTGGCCCATCGCGGGACTGATCGGCCTGGTCGCCGTGTCACCGTGGCTGTTGCTACGAGTGGACGGCGTGAATGGCGTGTATGAGATGCACACCTCGTATCGGTGGAAGAAGTCGGTGACGGAAGCGGCATCGGAGCAACTCGCTGACCGGGCAACGACCGCACCCACCGGAACTGTTGCCGATCTCGCACCCGCAACCGAGGCAGACTGGCCAGGGTTCCGCGGCGCGAACCGGACTGGGGAAGTCTCGAAAGCGGCGTATCGGGGTTGGGATGGAACCGCACCCCGCGAACGCTGGCGGAACAATCCCGTTGGCCCGGCGTGGTCCTCGTTCTGTGTCGTCGGCGACTTTCTCTTCACCCAGGAACAACGTGGCGACTCCGAATCGGTAGTCTGCTACCGAGCCGATTCCGGTAAGGAAGTCTGGTCGCGTGGGCAACCCGGCAAGCACGCTGACGGACAGAGTGGCCTCGGCCCGCGCGCAACCCCCACCTTCGCAGACGGTCGTCTGTTCGCCACCAGCGCCAGTGGTTCGGTGTCTTGCCTTCGTGCCAGCAATGGTGAACCCGTCTGGACGGTGAATCTCGCCGAACGCTTTGGTGCGACCAAGCCCAATTTCGGGCTGGCCACCTCGCCACTGGTGGTTGGCAATCTGGTGATCATCAACCCAGGCTCCTCGACTGCGCCACGTCTTGTGGCAGTGGACAGCGCAACCGGGACAACGCTCTGGAAGACGTCCGAGAACGGGACCGATGGCTACTCTTCACCGCACCCGGCGACAATTGCGGGCATCGCTCAGGTATTGATCTTCAACGGGAACGGACTGTTCGCACACGATCCCCAATCCGGGCGTGAGCTGTGGCGGTATGACTGGCCAGTGAAGGTCATCGAGCCAACAGCCGTGCAGCCACTCGTACTACCCGATGGCCGGGTGGTGGTTGGCGGTGGCAACGTGGGTGTCGGCACACGCTGCGTGAAGGTGAGGCGCGAGGGCGAGACGTGGAGCGTGTCAGAAGCGTGGAAGACCACACGTTTCACGCCCAAGTTCAACGATGTCGTTCGCGTTGGTGATCACCTCTTCGGGCTGGACAGCCAGCGGCTGATCTGCCTCGAGCTGAAGAACGGCACCGTCCTCTGGAAGGAAGGGAACTACGGTGCGGGGCAACTGCTCCTCGTCGGGGATAAGCTGCTGATCGCGAGCGAACAACCAGGGCGGTTGGCGTGCGTGGCCGCCACACCGGATGAATATGAGGAGCTCTGGAAGGTGGATGTGGTCAAAGGGAAGACGTGGAACCACCCCGTCATCGCCCGTGGCCGATTGTACTTCCGCAACGCCACCGAGATGGTCGCCTTCGATCTGCCTGGGGCGAAGTAGTCGGCCCGGAAGTGCTCCCTGGATGAATGCCGATCCGTGGATTGCGACTGGCTCTCAATCGCTTCTCGCTCCTGGTATTTCCGCTTGCTGATGAGTTGGGATCAGCAAGCGGGATGCCCGGCGGAGATGTGCTGCGGTCGAAGTGGGTGTTTCCACTCGCGCAGCGATTCGGCTGCGAGCGGAAGTGTTGCGACTCCCAGCGAATTCTTTCACTTCCAGAGTAATTCCAGCCCCATGACTGTGCTTCAGCCTCGGCCGCAAAGCTGTGCTACGGTTGATGACTACGCACCCGCACACCTTGCGCCGGGACCGTCCGATGTCCGTCCGCTTCGACGTTCAGGCCGAACCGATTCCGGGTTACCGGCTGCTGGATCGTCTCGGCGCCGGCGGCTTCGGCGAGGTCTGGCGGTGCGAGGCGCCAGGCGGCATCTTCAAGGCAGTGAAGGTGATCCACGGCGACTTGCGCTCTCAGGATAACGACCTCGTCCGCTATGCCGAACAGGAGTTGAAGGCACTCAAGCGTGTCAAGCAGGTCCGCCACCCTTACCTGCTGACGCTCGACCGCTACGACATCGTTGACGGGCGGCTCATGATCGTCATGGAGCTGGCCGACTGCAACCTCTGGGACCGCTTCCGCGCCTGCCACGACAGGGGACTGCCAGGCATCCCGCGTGACGAATTGTTGCAGTACATGGCCGAGACCGCCGAAGTGCTCGACCTGTTTAACGATCAGTTTCAGCTTCAACACCTCGACATCAAGCCACAGAACCTGTTCATGCTCCACAACCACGTCAAGGTTGCGGACTTCGGACAGGTAAAGGACTTGCAGGGGCTATTCGCCCAGGTCACCGGCGGCATCACGCCGGTATACGCAGCCCCAGAAACATTCGACGGAATCATTACACGGTATTGCGATCAATATAGTCTTGCGTGTGTTTATCAGGAGTTGCTGACAGGAGTGCGTCCATTCGATGGATGTAGCCTGAATCAGCTTCTCATGCAGCATCTGAATCTGCCGCCGAATCTCGAACCCAGCCCACCGGCCGATCGTCCGGCGCTCCTCCGGGCGCTGGCGAAGCGGCCTGACGATCGCTGGCCGAATGTGATGTCATTCGTTCGCGCGCTCGCTGGCGGGTCGACTGGGTCCGCGATCCATGTTCGGCTCGGCGCTCCCTCGAACGAAGCCGACACGCCTCAGGCGATTTTGCCAGCGACCGAATCGGAATCCGTCCCGGTATCACCGTCGCCGTCGCCCGTGCCGCTGCCTGCCGACGATACCCCCTCACAGGTCGCGGAACTCTTCGCCCCGATCTTCACGCCGGCGCCGCCGGAACTGAGTGGTTCTGGTCCTCTTCAGCCCGCCCTCGTCATTGGGCTGGGGCAGGGTGGGTTACGTATCGTCCAGCGATTGCGCTTCGAGATGACCGAGCGATTCGGCCCCGCGAGCATGACGCCGGCCATCCGTACTCTGGTCGTCGATACCGACCCGGAGGCGATCGAGGCGGCCGGTCGCGGACGTCGGCGGACCCGGCTTGCGGCACTGTCGTCCGATGAGGTGTTCGCCGCGAAACTCAACCGAGCCACGCACTACCTGAAGCCGCGGCTCAACGGCCACACGCTCACGGATGGGTGGTTCGACCCGCAGTTACTCTACCGGTTGCCGCGCGCCCCGCAGACATTGGGGTTGCGCCCACTGGGACGGCTGGCGTTCCTCGATCACTATCGCCCACTGATGGCGAAGGTGCAGGCGGGACTTGAAGCAGTTCTGGCGCCTGAGGCGCTGGCACTGACGGAGACGCGCACTGGCCTGGCGCGGCGGACGAACCGGCCGCGCGTCTATGTCGTTGGCAGTCTGGCAGGCGCGACCTGTGGCGGAATGTTCCTCGACGTGGCTTACGCAGTTCGCAGCCGTTTGAAACGGATGGGCTACGACGTACCTGATGTGGTGGGCTTGTTCGTGTTGCCATCGGCCGATGCAACGCTCACGCCGCCGCAGCAACTCGGCAACGCCTTCGCAGCGCTGACCGAGTTGAATCACTTCAGCCGGCCCGACACGCTCTTCGCCGCGCATTACGACGAACGCAACGGATATGTGAAGGACAAGGACGCGCCATTCACACGCTGTTTCCTGCTGCCTGGTACGGCCGGTGCGATGCTCTCATCGCGGCACACGCCGCCCTCGGTTGCGCCGCCAGGTGCGCGCGTCCGTGGGTCAGGTGCGGTGAGTAAGCCAGGTTCACGCATCATCAATTACAATCTCACGCAGCACACGACCGATCCTGGCGACAGCGACGATGCGCGGAGAGTCTTCAGCGATGCCGCCGAACGCATCCGGCTCGACCTCTTCGCCACGGTCGGTCGGGCCACCGACGCGGTGCGCGATCTGCGTGACGCGCAGGCGCAGGAGAACGGCCGCCCGCAACGTGGACCAGTCACGATCTCTGCCTTTGGCCTCGCCAGTTTCAACTGGCCGCGGGGCGAGGTGGTTGGCCGTACGGCAACGCAGGTGTGCCGTAAGTTGCTCCACCGCTGGGTCATGCCCGATCCGAAGCGGTTTCACGACATCATGCCAGGACTGGCTACCGATCGTTGGGCGCAGCTCGGGTTTGAGCCAGACGTGGTACAGAGTCGCTTCCAGCAGGTCGCCGATCACGCCGCTGGCGGGAAGATCGAGGAACTGATCGGCGCGATCACGGAGCCACTGGTGCCGCGTGGGTGGCTCGCTCGATTGCCGGAACCGTCGCAGGTGGGAGTGGCCCTGGAATCGCTCAACCTGCTCGTTGGACCGCCGGCCTCCACGATCAAGCGTCCGCCGACGGTCGCCGAGGAGGCGCTGGCGAAGACCGCAAGCGAGATCGCCAACGCCTTCGCCGCAGACCTGGAACATCTCCTGCCCACACTCGCGGACGATCCGATTTTTCGACTGGCAGGTGCCGAGGAACTCTACCGACAGTTTCAGTCGATGGTCGAGCAACTGATCGAGCGGTTCGCGACGTCGGCGGCGGTACTGGAAGCGAAAGCGATGACCGGCTTCGACAGCCTCTCGCAGTACGCGCACTTTCAGAAGGGGATGCGCAAGCCCGCTGCGGCCGAACTGACCGACGCGCTGCGGCAGTACCCGCGCGCGCGATTTCAATCACTCCTGCACAAGCAACTGGCCACAGTCTACGAACGGATGCAAGAGGCTCTGGTGCCGCTCCTGACAGAGGTAACCGTGGCACGGCAGAAGATGGCCGGCGCGGCCGCGGAGATGCCCGACGCCGATACGGACAGGACCGCGGTGCCGCCGCGCCGGTTGATGCCGCCAGGTTGTACCACCATCAGTGAAGCGGTGGAACGCTTCATGAATGTGCTGAACGATGCGGACTTGTTGGAGATCGACCAGCGCGTGCAGGCAGTGCTGGAACCTGAGGCCGGCGGGCTGATCCACATCTGTCTGAGCTCGTCGATGGGGGTCGGTGGTGTGGTGGCGATACTGTTCGAGGAGACGCGTGCATATCTTGATGTGCGGCTGGGTGAGGTGGGGCTGGCGTCGATGTTCGCGGAACGCTTCCGTACGCCGCAGCAAGCCGAGCGTGTCATCGAGCAGGCGTATCAGGAAGCGGAGCCATCGTGGATCGGTGGCGGGCCATGGGCAGCCGGCGAGATCGCGGTGCTGGCATGTCCGGCCAGTGAGGCCGATGAACCGCTGCGCGACGTGGCACGACGTGCGATTCCCGTGGCTGATTTGTTGGTGTCCAACAGCCGCGACGATCTGACCATCTACCGCGAGTGGCCCGCCGTGCCGTTATCGGTTCTCCCACAACTTGGACCCAGCGCCGCGGCCGCCTACGACACGATGCCCGAAACCACCCAGTGCTCCCCACACTCACGCCTGGACGTGGCGCACTGGCTGGATGCCGACGCCGATTGACCGCCCAGTTCGTACATCACCTGACAGGACATCGGACGATCCTGGTGTCGCACTGCCTTTTCTCACCCGCCCACTTTCCCCTCCACCTCGGAGCCTGTCATGCATCGCTCCCTGATCGCACTCGGCCTGCTCGCGCTCGCGGCCACGTCACTCCCGGCCGCGGAATCGGACTGGCCGATGTTCCGCGGCGCAGACCGCACCGGTGTCTCGAAGGAAACCGGATTACTTCAATCGTGGCCCGAAAAGGGGCCTCCGCTCGTCTGGAAGGGCGAAGGGTTGGGCGTCGGCTTCTCCAGCGTCTCGGTGATGGGCAACCGTGTCTTCACGATGGGCGACGTGGGGAAGGATTGCTTCCTCTTCGGCATCGATCGCGCGAAGGGGACGACGGTGTGGCAACTGCGAGTCGGCAAGTCCGGCGGTAACTATTCGGGGCCACGCTGCACGCCTTCAACCGATGGCGAACTGGTATTCGCGCTGGGGCAGTTCGGCGATCTCGTGTGCGCGAAGGCGAAGGGCGGCGAGGCGGTGTGGCGAAAGAGCCTACCGAAGGACTTCGATGGACAATCCGGCGGCTGGAACTTCACCGAGTCACCGCTGATCGACGGCGACCTCCTCATCGTCACGCCTGGCGGCTCACAGGCACCGATGGTGGCGCTGGCCAAGAAGACCGGCAACGTGATCTGGAAGGGCGCGATCCCCCAGGGCGGCGACACGGCGGGTTATGCGTCTCCGGTCATCGCCAACTTCGGGGGCACGAAGCAGTACGTCACGCTCATGGCCAACGGGTTGGTGTCGTTCGCGGCGAAGGACGGCAAGATGCTGTGGCGTTATGGAACGAAGGGCGACCGCTTCGGTCACAACACCGCGAACATCCCCACGCCGATCATCAAGGGCGATTATGTGTTCGCAGCAGCGGGCTACGGCCGCGGCGCGGCGCTCCTGAAGGTGACACGCGATGGGACCAAGTTCGCGGTGGAGGAAATCTACTGGAACAAGTCGCTGACGAACAAACACGGCGGCGTGATCCTGGTCGGCGACCGGCTCTTCGGCGATCGGGACGATAGCGGCCGACCGTGGTGTGCCGACTTCAAGACCGGCAAGGTGATCTGGAGTCGCAAACGCGAGGGCGAGGGGAGCGGTTCCGCATCACTCACCTACGCCGACGGCCGACTCTACATCCGTTACGCCGACGGCTGGGTGGTTCTGGTGGACGCGACCGCTGACCAGTACAAGGAGATCAGCGCGTTCAAGGTACCGAACAAGGGGAACACCTGGGCACATCCGGTGGTAGTCGCAGGCAAGTTCTACGTTCGCGAACGCGAGACGCTGTATTGTTACGACGTGAAGTCGAAGTGACACAGGAGGAGGGGCAGGTGTTGGAACGCCACCACCTGCCTCTCGCACCCATTGTCTACTTCAATTCGCTTCGTTTTTTGCCAATGAGTGCGATGAGTGCCTTGTGCGGGTCGGCGAACTTGGCAAGGCCCTCGCGCATCAACGTCTCTTCCATCTTCACGTCGTTCACCTTCTTGTCGATGTCCGCGAGGACATCGGCCGGCGGAAGCTGATCGACCTGCTTCGTGAAGGTGTGGCCGCTCTTCTGCACCGCCTCGTTTGTCTCGGGCGGGTTCGTCTCGATGTCGCTTCCGGCGAACGCCGCGACATACTTGATCGGATCGGGGTTGGGGTTCTTCTTCGTTTTCTTCGCGCCGGTGCTGGCGAAGATCATCTCCTGATTGCGGGCCATTCCCTTGTCGGCCCAGAAGTCCCGGTTGATCTTCCAGGTGCGTTTCGCGTTAACGATGCCGACCTGACCCTGTGCTGCATCGGAGAGTTCAGGCACATGGTCTTCCGTATAGACATCCACACGGCTCACGAAGATACTGTAAACGCTCTTCACGTTCTCCTTGTCGGTGCGGCGCTGGACACCACGCCACACGGCATCGCGAGCCGCCAGATACTGACGCTCGCTGAAGATCAGCGTGATGTTCGGGCAAACACCCGCGGCAACTAACTCCTCGATGGCGCCCAGGCCGCCGGGTGTCGCAGGGACTTTGATCATCCGGTTCTTGTGCCCGGCCGACCACTTCTTCCCCAACCGGATGTATTCCGCGGTGCGTTCGGCCGTGTTTCGGGGTTGGGCCAGGTCTTCGAGCAGCGGATCGAGTTCGAAGCTAACCCAGCCGTCGTTGCCGTGGGTGTCGGCCCATACGTCCGTGAATACGTCCTGGGCTTGCTTGACGAGCTTGTCGGTCATGGCCCATGCGACGGCCTCATCGTCGAGGCCCTGCGCGAAGAACGACCTCATGTCGCCGTCGAAACGGCCCGTGTTGAGCAGCCCTGAGATGATGATCGGGTTGGAGGTGGCTCCGGTGGCTCCCTGCGACCGGTTCAGTTTGATCAGGTCCGGGTCAACGGAGTCGAGCCAGAGCTTCGTGCCAGTTGCGACGAGTGACTGAAGCGGCGTCATCGGCGTTCTCCGAGTTGGATGTTGGGACGAGGACAATCTTAGTCGCCCCGTCATGATGATGAAGGGGGAAAGGGTGATTGGCGTACAGAAGGCATCAGTTACCAGTGCGCAATCGGCCCCGCCGGGACTGCAACCTGTGCCTGCTGAGCGTCGAACTCGCTCCAGCCTTCTGGCGCCGGCCCTTCGGCAAACGGCCCCACGATCTCCTCGAACTCCGACAGGCTCGACAGCATCACAAGCCGTGCTTGTACCTTTCGCGGCAACCGCAGTGCCTTCGTGTACCAGGTCGCGATCTTGCGGAAGTGAACACAGCCAGCGCGCTCGTTCCCCTTCCACTGTACCAGCCGCTGAACGTGTACTCGCATGAAAGTGAGCCGCTCGGCGTAGGTGCCGCGCGGGCCAGGATCGCCGCTCTGCACCCAGCAGTTGAACTGCCGGAAGATCCACGGATTGGCCAGCGCGCCGCGACCCAGAGCGATGCCGTGGCAGCTTGTCTCGGCGATCATGCGTGCCGCGTCTACGACAGTCCGAACGTCGCCATTGCCGAACACCGGGATACGCTCGACAGCCTCGACCACGCGCCGGATGCCGCTGTGATTGACACCGCCGGAGAAGCCCTGCTCGCGTGTGCGGCCATGAATCGTGATCGCCGCCACGCCGACCTGCTCGAACTCGCGCGCGAAGTGTGGCGCGGTGAGCTGGTCGTCGTCCCAGCCCAGACGCATCTTCACCGTGACCGGCACGGGGACAGCTTCGACCACTCTTCGCACCAGTTCGACCGTTGCGCCAGTGGTGTCGCACATCATGGAGGAACCGCCGCCAGTCTTCACCACCTTGCGAACCGGGCAGCCCATGTTGATGTCGATCCCATCAGCGAGCTTGTGTTCCACCAGCCACTGCGCCGCCGCGGCCATCTCGTCTGGCTTCGATCCGAAGATCTGGACGAATAGCGGGCGCTCTTCGGGCACCGTTGCGAGAAGTTCCAGCGTCTTCTTGATGCGCTCGTTGATGGCACGAGCATTGACAAGATCGGTGGTGCAGAGCCCGCATCCGCCGAGTTCGCGAATGGAGAGCCGGAACGGGAGGTTCGTATAGCCTGCGAGTGGCGCGAGGTTGAAGCGCGAAGTCAGCGGAACATGACCCACGTGCAACGGTTCGCGATACCACAACGGCGGCGGCGGAATGTCGGTATTCGCATTCGTCATGGAACCAGTTTATCACAGGCGAGCCGTGACGTTCAGCCAGGCCCACGAGGTGAAGAGAGCGGAGAGAAATCACCGTGGAAAAACTGCCCGATACTGCAACGCGCGCAGTGTCGCAGTTGCCAGGTGATCGGTCAGGAAATGGGGGGGCAATATCAGGTGGAGTTGCCGGCTCCACCAGTCGTGAGATTAGTCCACGAGCGGCAGCCACTCGGTCACGTCGAAACGGGCGTGTGGGGCGCCCTGCGGGCTGGCCAGCGCCGTGTAGTACGCAGGGAGACACGATGTGAGCATCGCCGCCACCTCGTCGTCGCGCAGGTTGCCATGCTCGCGGCAGAACATGAGATCGGTGGCCGGGCCAGGGACCGATATGGTTGTCGCAGAGGGTACGGCGCACCTCACCAGTTCAGCAAACGAGTCTCCTGCTTCTGTTTCTGGAACGAGTACGAATGTCTGCTCTTCTCCCACGGTCCCGCATGGTGGCGCGGCGCGGGTGTGATACTCCTCGATCCGCACCCCCAGATCGACCTTCCGGGCCAGTGCGTTGGACGCTTCCACCTCGGTCACGTCGGTGACCGGCAGAAGATCGCTGAGAAATGCCGTTGTCTGTTCCACCATTGGCGCTGTGAGGATGCGGTTCATGTCGGCATTGACGGCGCAGAGCGCGGTCAATCCACCGCGCGGTTCCAGTACGAGTTTCTGAAGCGCGACTTCCAACCGCAGTACATCCTGCGGCTTGATCGACTTCACCACCCGCGACGCGGAACGCTCGATATGCCGATCGCCTGCGGGCAGCACGACGTTGAGGGTATTGGTGGGATGAAGAGTCTGCTGGAGCGCCTCCTCGGAGATCGGGCCGGGCGTATCGCCCGAGGCCGGGAGCGTGGCCAGGGGCGATTCCATTGCCTTCACCAGCATGTCGATGCGGGTGCGGCAGTATGCGAGATCGCGAAGCTGTTCCTCGACGCGAATACGCAGCGCGCGGTAAAAGCGTGCCGTGGCGTCGGCGAGGTCTTCTTGCAGCCGGACATGGGCATACGCCCGAACCTGATCGAGGAAGTGCTTCATGCTTCGCCCGGTGCGGCCGCCGAAGAAGCTGAACACTCCGCTGCCTGCCTGACAGACATCATGAGCCGCCTGCACGTCGTTCTTCGCCTGCCGCGCCTGAACAGCGACCGTTTGCGTGCGAGTATCGGCTTCCGCGGCCCATTCGCTGCAGGCATTCGCCAGGCGGCGCAGCGCCGCGCCAACTGCGCCGAGGCGGTGCCCCGGCAGGTCTTCCAGCGGGCGGACGACTTCGGCGAACTCATTGCCCCACATCTCCGCAACACGGCGGACAGCTTCTTCGAGTGTCTTGGAGTTACGGCTGCGGCGAACGGTGCTGTCCTGCTCGCCGACAGGGCGTGTGCCGACCAGGTCGCGAGCCTGTTCCCAGACCGCGCGCGACCACGCCCCTGCATCGGGTCGGCGCGCGGTCGCGGAAAGCTGTCCTTCGAGCCCGGCGAGCCAGCGCTCCACCTGATCGGACGGGCCACCCTCCGGCCCGCGGATGGACGCTTCCTCGACCTGCCTGAGTACTGATTCCGGGCGAAGCCGGGGATCGCTTGCGACACGCGACACCGCTTCTTGAATCGCCGCGTCGTTCGCCGGTTCCGTGTCCGTCTTCCACTCCTTCAGTAACCCCAGGCAAATCTTCTGTGCGGCTGACCGCAGCAGAAGGCCGCGCGGGAACCACACGCCGTATGTGCCAAACGAACGGAACGGGCCGCGATCGAAGCCCGTTGAGCGCGCGCGGGCAACTTCGAGCGACGCGCCCAGTGGCGTGGTCAGTTCGTGAGCGATGTAGCCGGCCAGGTGCGAGATGCAATCGTGGAATGCACCGCGCGTGCGATCGCGGATCGGCAAGAGGTATGTCGACGTGAACGGGAGCCCGCGCCCTTCGACCTTCGGTCCTTCCGGTCCGCCGTAATGGGCCACGAATGACACATCGGGGTCCGCGTAATGGTTCAATTCTGTAATAGACGCATATACGTTTGCCAGTTCAGAATCGGGAGCGTTGGGGTCTCCGGGTGCGCTGGCGTAAACGAATGCGGTGGCCGGCGCGTCGGCCGCAGTCATGCGTGCGAGTACGCGGCGCACTGCGAAGCCGAGGTCGAGCAGCATTCCGCCGGAACCACCCGCGGCGCTGGCAAAGATGAAGACCTGTGGCGTATTGCCGCGGACGATCAGGCCGGTCTGGTCCGAGGATTGCGCCAGCGACTCCGGGTGCGCGGCGATCTGAAGTTCGCGCCGCAACCGGGTAACGAAACGCAGGTAGTTATCGCAGAAGGCGAGTCGGCCGAGGGCACGCGAATCGCCGGCCTGGAGGTTTCGGGGAATCGAGTAGAGCTTCTCACGCGGCAACCAGTCGAGGATCTGTTCGAGTTGCCGACGTCGATACTGCGTGACCGGCTGGAGCGGGACGGGAAAGACTTCATCCGGGGCCAGCGCCACGTCGGTCGGCGCGCCGACCGCCTTCGTCACCGCGTCCGGATCGCAATCGACGTAGAGGAAGCGGATGCACGGTGCGCTCACCACGTCACCGATGCGGTCGGTGAGTCGGCAGCGGATTTCCTGCAAGGCCCGGCGGCCGAAACTCCCAACGCCGACGAGGATCGTCGGCCGCAGCACGCCCTGTTCCCGCCGCTGCGCAGTGACACCGAGGAGGTGATCCTCGTCGATTTCCAGATGCGGGCTTGAGGTGACGGCGGACCGATGGGGAGGAGCGAGCGTGGCAACGCCAGGCGCAACCTGCACGGCGGCGCCTGGGGGCGTCAGGTCGATGTCGTGAGCCGTGCGAGACGCTTTGGCCCAGATTCCTGGTTCGCGCACGCCAGGGCCAACGCCACCGCCGCTGCTGCCAGGCCCTTCGCGTGGGCCGCTCAGTGATCGAATGAACGCGGTGCAACTCGGCCAGCGTTCCTCGGGATCCTTCGCCAGCGCCCGGGCCACGATGGGCCGATCGTCTTCGGGCAACATTGAGAGGTCTGGCGGTTCCGTCATGTGCTGGAGCGCCAGTTGCCGGATGTTTTTCCCGACAAATGGGCGTTTGGCCGTCAGTAATTCGACATAGACGATCGCGAGACTATATTGGTCTGAGTGCTTGCTAATCTTGTTCTGAAAAGTCTCAGGTGCGGCATAGACCGGGGTGACGCCGCCCATAAGTCCCGACGAACTCGACCGCTCCAGTTGCTTCACCAGCCCGAAGTCAGCGACCTTCACGCGGTCGGCGACGACGAACAGATTGCGCGGCTTGACGTCGAGGTGCTGGAGGTTGTGCCGCTCGATGAGATGATCGAGGCCAACCGCTGCATCGTCGAGCAGGCCCAGCAGGATGTCGCGCGGGATACCAGGCCGCCCGGCTTCCTGATACTCCACCAGCGTTTCGTGGAGGTTGCGGTCGGCCAGTTCCATCACGATGACGAGTTCGCCGCCGATATCCTGAATTTGCTCAATGGAGAGGAGAAACGGGTGCCGAACCGCCTTGACACGCTCCAGCGCCTTGCGTTCCTGGAGCGCGCGGGCATCGTCGCCGTCGAGGGCATTGAGATTGCCGTAGACGAACTTGATAGCCTTCTCGATGCCGCCTGGGGCGATACATTTCCAGACCTCGCCGAAGCCACCGGTGCCGATGGGTTCAATCAGACGGTAACCGGGTAGCGGTTCGGCGTCAGGTTCGCGGAGCCAGTTCATGGGGAACACAACCTGTATGCCGGGCGAGAGGACGCTGACCGCCGGGCGCGAGTTCCGGGAACATGCCAGATGAACCGTAAGTCACTCTGGTCGCGAAGTCCAATTTGATGCGTGGAGTGATGTGAGAGAGGAAAGAATTCATGTGGTAGCGCAAGGATCGCTGGCTTTTCGGCCAGTTAGCCCGTCGCTGTTGCATCGGGCAAGGCTCGTTTACATGCTCGGAGGTGGACTCAGGGCTTTCGTGATCGCGTTGATCATGCGTCTCTCGCTACCAGGATCGACCCAGCACCAATCACTGAGGTTGCCATCCTTCTCCTTCCAGGCTCGTTCAATCGGGATGTAGCCTGGGCCGCATTCGCCATAGCCAGCAACAAGCGTGAAGTCATTCGGCCGGAGTTTTTGCGCGGTGAGTTGGAACTCGACATAGCTCTCCGCAGGCAGCAGCAGCACGCTTGCCCCGCCAAGAGCGATCACGGGTACGTCGATGGGTGTGCGGGCGTCGCAGCGGTGTTTCCAGCTCAGTCCCATCGCTGCGAGGCACTGGCCGAACGGGCGTGGATCGGTCTTCAATCGTTTCAGGAGTGCTTCTTCCGAGAACCCCTCGGACGTACGCGCGGCGAGTGCAAGTGGCACGGAGCGAAACTGGACCTCCTTCACAGGTGTCTTCTTCGTAGCCTTCCATGCCGCGCTCATGGCCTTGTACATCCGGTCGGCCAGTACCGGGCGGTTATCTGGTGCGCCGTCGTTGAACTTGCCGGCAGTCACGTTACCACTGCATCCGCTGGCGTACATTTGTACGATTTTTTGTGTGTCAGCCTGTCGGCGTTTCCGCGCCATCCCGATGAAGTCCGCGCTCACCTGGCCGCGTCCGTAGTAGCTCATCGGATGCACCGCATAAGCCGAAAGACCGAGCAGCGGTGTGTCGCCGTTCCAGAAACTGAGTGTCTTGAGCATCGGATCAATGGTGCCGACCTCGCCGGCGCGAATCTTGGGGTCACGCGTTGCGGACATGCGGTTGTAGCGCACGATGCCAGCTGCATCGCGGTATCGTCTGTTCGAGGCGACGTTCTCCACCTTTGCTTCGCCAGTGCCGATGTGCGTGACTGGTTTCGCATGCTTCAGCGATTCCTTTGCCGCGTTCGCGACGCGCGACACGGCCTTCTTGAAGAAGTCGATGTTGCACACCGCCCCCTTTGCTTTGTGCTTCTCCAGGAGTTGCTGCGCCTCGATGTCCATGACTGGTGCGTCGTGCTGGTGCAGCGCGCAGAGCATCACGCGAAGCGCGTCTGTGCCGACCGCGCGCGCAACGGTAGTGCGGAAGAGATCGTAAGCACCATTGCGGATTTCACACCAGTCCACGGCGAGGAACACCACCGGCTTGCCCGTGCCTTGCAGCACGAAGCCAAAAGCGAACAGCGGATCAACAACCTCTTTCGCCGGGGCAATGCCGCCGCCCATGCATGGGTGGCCCAGTGGTATTGTCACCTCGGCGTCGAACGTCGCGAGAGTGAGTTTTGTTTCCTCGGCCCGAGCGAGTGTGGGCCAGATGGCTCCTGTCGCTGTTCCAGTCGCGGCCGTGGCGATTGCTTCGCGGCGTGTGAGGTTCATGCTTTAACTCCCTGCCAGCGGCGAAGATTGCGATGCTCGCGGACATTCGCGAACGTGTGGAACGCGCGCTACTCCACGATCACGTCGCGTGTCTTCTCGGGAATCTCGGTATCAATGACACGCACTGTACCGCGGAACTTTCCTCTGAGCCAGTCGCGGATCTGGTCGTCGCTGATTGCGCCCATCGGTGGGAATCCGGTTGGCGCACGACCGCTGTAGCCATTGAGTACGGGCACGTTGGCGCGAAGTCCCACCCACATGCCGAACACTTCCCCGTAAGGGCCGACCATCACCTTGCCATGCGGATCCACATACCGCGGTACGATCCATCCGGCCTTCGCGCCCTTCAGGCGCGCGGCAGTCTCGTCGACCAGCGGGTAGAAACATCGTCGCTCGAACGCTTGTTGCTGATATTCTGTTTGCTCAAAGATCATCAATCCGATGGCGATTGCGAGTATCGCACTTCGTAGCCATTCGCGCCGGATGCGTCGCGTTATCTGGTCGAGCCACGTTAGCCCGGCAAGAATGCCGAACAGGTAGACGATGAGGTACACACGCGACACGCAGCGAATAGCCAGGCCGCCAGGCATATAGCGCACGAATCGCCAGGCCGAATCACCAGTATCTTTCGGCGTGATGGTGAGGAGTATCCACACCAGCACTGTCACCATTGAACCGGCGATGATTGCCCGTTCGACATTGAACCGCGGCGTTCCATCGGTAGCAAGTTCTGTTCCGCGCCGCCAGACGAAGAGGCTCGCCGCTGCGCCGAACATCAACAGATAGAGTGTGAAGCCAGAGAAGAGCCAGCACTCCAGGTAGACCGGGACGCGGTACGGCCACGTTGAGACGATCCATTTCGAGTCTGGCGGCCCGGTGAGCCACGCCGAGGGTGTCGGCATCAGGTAGTGGCACTCATCGTACTTGCGGCCGATTCCCCAGTTCACCATGAGGTATGGCACGAACAACAGTGCCATCGCCAGCCCCCACAGCCCGATCACGCGGAGTAACGGCGTGCGATTCGCGCGCGCGAATTGTTTCAGACTTGTGAACGTGCCTCTGAGCATCACGGCCATCACTGGTATGAACACGGCCAGGCCCACCACGAGAAACCAGCCCGTGTAGATACACGCGAGACACTGCAGGAAGATGCAGCCAAACAGGCGGCTGAGTGCCTTCGCCGACGGTACCGTGAGGAACGAAATCGCATAGTATGCGGCCATCGGCATCCAGCAACGGCAGATCAATTGTTGGTGCTTCACCTGGTCGGCGTGAACCATGGCGAAGGCCCACATGAACGCCCCGCCCAGTGCCAGTACGTGCGGCCACTTTAGCCACCGCGCTACGATCGCGAACGCGAGAAAATTCAGCAAATTCAGGAGAATCTGCCACCAACTGTAAGCCAGTTCGCAGGAGAGGAATAGTCGCAGCACCCAGTACAGCGGGGCAGTGCCAAAGAGGTTTTCGGAGTAGAAGATGGTGTACTTCGCAGGGAAGTAGAACGGCGGTGAGAGCAGCGTGCCGCAGTAGCTCGGATCGCTGATTGCCTGCCACGAGTTTTCGAGGACATAGTGATTGAGCACGCCGTCGCCGCGCTCGGTCTGGACCATGGAGAAGCTGGAATCAAACGTTGGCCGGAAGGTGAGGTATGTCCCCAGGACCGCCGCAGCCGCGTAAAGTAGAAGGAGTCCGAGAGTACGCATGGCTTCAGAGTTACGGCGCGCCCACTCACTTGGACATTCTCGGCCGCATCGGGTAACTTCAGCCGGAAAGTCCGACCGTCGGAGGTCGTACAGTCGAAGACGGGCGTTCGATTCCTCTGGTATTACGACTGGCGACGGTGGAAGATGCCCGAACAACTCACTGGCGTGATCGAGCGGATCACGTTCCACAACGAGGATAACGGCTACTGCGTACTGCGCGTCTCGGCGCGTGGACATCGGGACATCATTACAGTTGTAGGGCACTGCGCGCAGATCGTTGCGGGGGAGTACATCACTGCGACTGGCGACTGGGTAACCGACCGCGCGCATGGCGTGCAGTTCAAGGCCAGCGAGATTCAAACGCAGCCGCCGCACTCCGCTGAAGGGATCGCGAGATACCTCGGCTCAGGACTCATCAAGGGCGTCGGCACGCGATATGCGCAGCGCATAGTGGAAGTCTTCGGCGAGCGCACACTGGAAGTCATCGACAAGTCGCCCACCTTTCTGACGCAGGTGAAGGGGATCGGTCCGAAGCTCATCGAGAAGATTCGCAAGAGCTGGGAGGAGACACGCGGCGCGCGGAAGATCATGGTCTTCCTCCACTCGCTCCAGATCGGCACCGCTCTGGCCACGAAGATATATCGGCACTTCACGGAGCGTGGCGAGGAGCCAATCACAGCGATCAAGGCGAACCCGTATCGGCTGGGGAACGAAATCTGGGGCATCGGCTTCAAGAAGTCCGATGAGGTGGCGTTGAATCTCGGCATTCCGCTCAATTCGCCGTTCCGGGCACAGGCCGCCGTGCGACACGTTCTCTCGGAAGAAACCGGCAACGGGCACGTTGGCTATCCGGAGGAGCTTCTCATCCAGCGTGCCTGTGAACTCACTGGCATTGATGCGGTTGGGATCGTCGATGCCGTCGAGCAACTCCGTATCACCGACGAGATTGTCCGCGACAGCGTGGCGGCCGCGACTGGTGGCGGCAAGCACGCTGTCGGAGATGCTACCACGCTCACGGATGACAACCTGCTCTTCCTCAAGCCTTTCTTCCTGGCGGAGCTTGGTGTGGCGCGATCCGTGAAGACGCTCGCATCCGGGCCGCACCCTCTGCCCGATGTGAACGTCGATGCGGCGATTGGCTGGGCCGAAACGAAGATGGAGATTGCCTTCGCGGAGAGCCAGAGAGCCGCCATCCGTGCCGCTGTCACGCACAAGATGATGGTCATTACCGGCGGGCCAGGAACAGGCAAGACGACGCTCGTGCGAGCGATCATCGAGGTCTTCGAGGCCAAGCGGTTGCGCGTTCTGCTCACCGCCCCGACCGGGCGCGCCGCGAAGCGACTCACGGAATCGACTGGCCGCGAGGCCAAGACCATCCATCGGTTGCTGGAGTTCGACCCGAGACGCCGTGACTTCACTCGCGGGCGTGAGACACCGCTTGATGTCGATTTGCTTGTCGTCGATGAAACGTCGATGGTTGATGTCGTGCTCATGAACAGACTCCTTCAGGCGGTGCCGCCGTGGGCGTGCGTGGTGCTCGTTGGCGATGTGGATCAGCTTCCTTCGGTTGGTGCTGGCTCGATTCTCACGGACCTGATCGAATCGAAGGCGATTCCGGTGGCGCGGCTCACGGAGGTTCACCGTCAGGCGGAGAGTAGCTGGATTGTTCGCGCCGCGCACGCCATCAATCATGGCCAGGAACCAGAATCCGCGCCGCCTGGGGGTAGCGGCGATTTCTATTTCATCGAGGCCAATGATCCTGACGCGATCATTGAGCGTGTCATTCAGATGGTGCGTGACCGCATCCCGGCGAAGTTCAAGCTCGATCCTTTCCGCGATGTGCAAGTTCTCTCGCCGCAGGTGAAGACGGTGCTGGGCGTGCAGAACCTCAATCGCGAGCTGCAAGCGGCACTCAACCCGGCGCGGCAGGGAACAACGGAGGTGAAGAAGTACGACACTGCCTTTCGCGCCGGCGACAAGGTCATGCAGATTCGCAACAACTACGATCGCGAAGTCTTCAACGGCGACATCGGCCGCGTCGCAGAGATCGACACGCAGGATCAGACGCTCTATGTGAACTACGACGGCCGCATGGTGGAGTACGACTTCGCCGACCTCGATGAGTTGCAGCTTGCCTATGCCGTGAGCGTTCACAAGTCGCAAGGCTCGGAGTATCCGGCAGTGGTGATTCCGGTGCATATGCAACACTTCGTCATGTTGCAGCGAAACCTGCTCTATACCGGTATCACACGCGGGCGCAAACTCGTGGCGCTGGTCGGCAGTCGCAAGGCATTGTGGAAGGCATACGCCACGGCTGACACGAAGATGCGCTACTCGCTCCTGAAGTGGCGGCTGATGCCGAAGGAGTAACTGCGAGGCGGCGCGAAGCCGCACCGGTTGCGGTTTCGCGCGTGTCACGGCTTCCTACTGAGCAGCCGCCGCAAACACGTCAGCGTCAGGGCGGCGCCACCACAATCGGGCTGCGTCGTGGGCATTCACCATTGGGGCACACGCCATCCGAACCGTCACCGCATGGCGAGCCCGACACCGCTCGCTGCTTCGCAGAGTTACCGAGCTTGTTCCGCGCGGCTTCCACGGCACTCACCACCAGTGCGCCATGATCCGAGCATCGCAGCACCGCGTGAACAAACATCTGGCCGTTGCGCGGATAGCCAATCACGATGCTGCCGCGCTCGTAACCCTCCAGTTCGCGCGTGGCGGCGATCACCACATTTGGCAGTTGCTCGATGGGGTGGCTGCCGCTGCACCCAACGAAGACCACGAGCGGTTCGACATTCTTGCGGGCGAGCCAGTGTGCCTCTGCGTAGCCAGGCAACGGCATCGGCTTTGGTGCCGGTATCCGTTCGACCTTCACCATCGCCAGGGCCACACGCGCCTTGCGGTCGCGATCGTCGTCGGCATGTGCGTATCCGGCCAGGAGAATCAGGACTGCCAGCGCGTTGCGAAGTGAGTTCACCATGACAGTGCAACCTCCTCGAAGTGTGGGTGAAGTGCGAAGAGGGCGACCCGGAACACATTGAAGCGAGGCTGTTCGTTCCTCTGCACGAACCAGTCCAGCTTCCGCTGAGGGAATCCAGCTACATCCGCCAGCGTGAATGAGTCGCCTTGCTTCAGCATCCTGTCGAGTACGGCCGCGTCGGCCCAGAAGCCAGCGATAGGCATATCGGCGGGCCACGCCGGACCAGTGTGTGCCGAATCGCCCCACGAGTTCAGCAGGAAACCGCCTTCCTCGGCGCCCGTCCGCACGGCTATGAGTGCCATGCAGTGATTCCACGTCCCTTGCGGGCGGCAACGACCCGTCGCGTCGCGCTCCATGCGGAAGCCCTGATCGCTACAGACTGCAACCGGGTACCCCTGCTGAATCGCGCGCTTCGCATCTGCCCAGTTCTTCACGAGCGCGCACGACTTCACTGGATGCTCGCGCGCAGCCGCTGCGATGTCGGGCGGCACTCCGCGACGGCCGAACTCACGCGCCCGCGCCGGACTGAACGTCGTGAGATCGGCACTCCCGTACTTCTGCATGGCCGCCACGCCGCCGCGCGACGAAACGTATTCCTTCGCCCAGGCGCCAACGGAACCGTCGCCACTGAGCCGACCGCGGCCGACTTCAACACGCGAACCACCGTAAATAACTTCTGCACTCACAGGCCGAAACTCGAACGATTGACCCGCTACAATCGCTGTTGCCTGGCACACATCGGCGCAGTGCTTCCACCCGCAGCCGACACAGCAGCCGACGTTCTGCTGGTTGATGTTCGGATACCACGGCGCTTCTCGCATCGCCGCCTTGCGGACATGCCGCCAGAGAAACGTATCCGAATCGCCGGGCGCGGCCTTGCCTGCTGGTGTTGCGTCGAAGTGCAGTGTGCGTTTCGGGTCGAGGTTGGCAGCAATTGCTTCGGCATCCGCGTGCCAGCCGAATGTCGGCGTGTAGTAGATCGCTTCTGCCGGCGGATCGTTCTGGGATGGTGACTTCGCTGGTACACCGAGCCAGTGAGCGAGCGCGCCCAGCGCCGCGGTGGTGAGCAGAACCGCGATGCGCAGGAGAATGGGGCCGAAGGTGCGGAGAGGCTCCGGAGCGGATGTATCGGCATTCATGACGTGAGTTCCTCCAGAATGGTGGCGAGCCTGGTGAAGAGCGCTGCGACAGTGGCGCGTTGCACCTCTGCGAGCGGCGCATCGGTTGGTAGAAGCGCGGCGAGCGCGTCGGCCGCGACATGGCGAACGTCCTTCAGCGCGTCTGGTCCGACGAGCGTGCGTGCGGCCTGACGAACGCGGGCGAGCAGTTCGCCAGATGTGGGCGTCTCGGGATCCTGGGCGAGCTTTGCGGCGGCGCGATAGAGTGCGGCCAGGTCTTTCGCCTGTTCGCGCTTCGTTGCAGCCAGTGCGGAATCAGAATCGAACGCGCTCTTGAGCCTCGCGAAGAGCCGGTCGTCAGGCGGTTTCGGTCCTGGATCAGGTGGGCGGCCGATGATGACCGCGCAGCGAACCGGTTCGGAGGGTATGTCGGCGAGTGCGGTGTAGGCGAGCAATTCGTAACGCCCCACGGGGCCGCTTACGAGCAGCAATCGACCGCTGTCGATGGGGCGCAGCGAAAGCCCTGGTGTGAGCGAGATCCACTTCACCACCTTGCCGGTCGTCTCGGCTTTCACCTCAACAATGGTCGCTGGTGGTGCGCGAACCTCGACCGGAACTTTTAACGGAACCGGATCAGGCTCTGCCGCGCGACTGGCAGCCGCGCTACAAAACAGGACCACCAACCCGATGTGGCTGAGCGTGTGCATGGGGCACCTGCAATGATGTGTGGGAACCGAGAGACGTGCCGAGTGTGCGGCCCCGGATTTGAGAAAGGGGCTTATGTGAACAATTGTACTCTATAAACGCCTGTTCGTCAAATCGGAAAAGCGGAAAAATCGGCAACAGTTCCGAATCGTCTCGCTGGATGCGACCGGGTCAGCGAATGCTTCAGTGGAAGTGTGGCGGGCAGCTCGTAGCTCACAGTTGCAAGATGCGGCAGGAATCGCAATTCCGGATTCTCAATCGCAAGAAGTCTCACATTGTGCGTTCGATTGACGGAAAGATGGCGGGTTCACACAGGTATCTACCAACGATCGGCCCCCGTGTGAGTTGTGACTTGTGGAGGTGCAACATGAAACGCTTCGCGATTGCCGCAGCCCTGGCGATTGTGTTCGGCCTGAGCGCGGCGGGCACGGCAGATGCCCAGTACATCATCCAGTACAACCGTCTCACGCCCTATGGCGGTGTAGCAACCACGCGGCAGTTGTATAACCTGGGAACTTTCCAGTCGTACAACACCTATGTATCGCCCTGGGGCATGATGAGCCAGCGATACAACTACGGCGACCTTTACGGAAACCGCTTCGGAGTGTCGAACGGCTTCAACGCCTGGAATGGCTTCGGATACAACCGAGGCTTCTACCGGCCCAACCCGTTCATGAACCCTTACGGCGGCTTCTCCTACAACCTCTACGGCCCTCGCTGGTAGCGCGGGCAACGTGCGGTATCGACGGCGATCGATGCCGCACTTCTTCACCGCACTTCGATCATTCGGCATTCCGAAAGCATCACCTCGTCGTCTTCCCCCACGAGCAATAACTTCGCGCCGACGCAACGTGTCGGGCCGTTGTCCGGGCAGATGTGATCTGTCTCCATTCCCAGCGCGAACTCACCCTCGGTACGATACGATGCCGGGTAGACCAGTGGCAGATGAACCTCGAAGGAACGGTCGTCGCGAAGCGTGAGTGTCGCAGGCCGATAGAGCTGGTCGAGCAGCACCGATGCGGGAGCGAGCACGATCTTCCGCAGCGATTCCCAGGGCACCCAGAGATACTCGCCGCCACGGAACACCTCCAGCACGGTACCAAAGCGGTCATCTGCGCCGCGTACTCCGTCGAACTCGCGGCCATCGATGAAGCCGCGCAGACGTGGCGCCGATTCATCGGCGGCATCCATCGCTCTGAGTGCGGCTTCAGGTTGGGCGCGGCGAAGAAGTTTCATCGCCTTGAGGCGTCTGGTGGTGTGTTCTGGCGGTGGATCAGGAACGATGGTCGCGTCGTGATGCTCCACGGAGCGGAGCCGTTCGCTCCGGAGGAGTCGATGCAGGCCGCGTTCCACCTCGGCCCATTCCGGCTCATCGGAATGAAGCTGCGCGAGGTGATGCAGGGCGTCGTCGAGCCGTCCGGTGAAGGTGAGCAGGTCGAAGAGGAGCCGACGCGCAGCAGGGTCGTCTGGCGTGGTGGCGACCGCAGATTCCTGCAGTGTCACTGCCTCCGCGAGCTGGCCATTGGCGAGTAGGTCGTGAACCGTCATGGGGCTAACTTACGGCATGAGGCCCGCGGAGACCGACGCTTCTCCGTGGCTCAGTTGGTCACAGCGAAGGAGTTGAGGAAGGCGTCGGTCTCCTTATCCTTCGCGGCCTTCGCGGAATCGAGAGCAATAATCTGATACAGCCGCTCGCCGACAAGGTAGACCCTCGCGCGGTAGAGTCGATGATTGCCTGTCAATTCCGCGCGAACATCGCGTCCGGGATGCTTTCCCCTGTCCAGCGATACCTTCACGTTACTCTTCTCACTGGCTCCCTTCAGTGCCGTCAGGTTTCGTTCCACAACCGCGGCAAGGAACTTCTCCCTGTCCGTGCCGATCACGGCGAGTGGGTAATCCATGTAGGTGACGACCTGCGACCGCCCTTCGCTTCGGGTGTGGATGATGTGAAGCACCGCATCGCTGCCGCGCACCTTCACCTTGGTGGAAGTCACTATTGGCTTGCCGCGCAGCAGGATCGTGAATCGACCCGCCTTCGATGTGTAAATCGCGGGCGTGTTCGAGTCGGTCTTCTTGTCGTCTGCAGCCAGCGCTGGCAAGACAAACACGAGGAACAGTATCGCAGGAATGCGTGCCATGGCACACCGAACGGATGGCGGGCGACCCGCCGATTCTCGCTTCCTCGGCTTGTTGAGGCAAGCCGCAGTGTTGTACCGGCGTGCGGAAGCCTGTAACCTACGCTACCGAGTCCTTGCGACCCTCCAGGGCGGGCCATGTTCGTTCCGGTGAATTGCAGTCAGTGCGGCAAGCCGTTCCAGGTGCCTGAATCGTCACTCGGCCAGCTCGCGCCCTGCCCGTGGTGCGCGGCGAGCGTCGCCACGCGGCCGGCTTCCGCGCCAGCCACTCAACAGCAAGAACTGCTCTCACTCGACGATGAGCCACAGCCTGTATCGCGCCCCGTGGCGAAGGCCGCTCCGCCGCCGGCGGGCGCAGCGCCCCCTGACCGCCGCTCCGTGAGCATCTGGCGGCTACTCGTGGTCGGACTGCTTGCCGCGGTTGTGGTGTCGCTCATCACGGTTGCCGCACTCAAGCGCAAGAGCGGGCTGTTTATTTCCGCCGACTGGAAGACGTTCCGGGTGCCTGATGGTTCATGCGTGGTCGATTTGCCTGGCACGCCGACCGAAGACCAGGACGCGCCTGGGGCCGGCGGCCGCCGCTACAGCGCGGAAGGGTGGTATTCCGGCGCAAAGGCATGGGTGGCGTGGAAAGAGTTGACGCCCGCCGAGGTTCAGATGGCGAACGCGCCGGAGGCGTGGCAACTGTTGCGTCCCACTGTTCTCAACGTGGAGAAGGAACGGTTGAAGTCCACCTTCGGCGGCTATGAAGTTGAAGGCGGCGGCACGAAATCGTTTCAACCACTGGTGATTGAATACCGCATGCAAACGCCAGCCGGATTACTTGTGGAACGAGTGATTCTGAAGACTGCAGGGCCACAGCCGCGCGCGTACTTCGTCGGCATGGTGGGAAAGCGTCTGGTCGCAGATGGCCCCGATGTGGAGCACCTGTTTTCGTCGTTTCATGTCAGCCAGTGAACAGCGGCTGGCTCGAACTGGTCGCCGTACGGGTTTTGTGCTTTCTTGGCGCTGAAATTGACACCGGCACCTGAAACGACCACAATGGCACTGTGCTATACGGTCAGTCGGTTTTTACGCCCGCCGTGAATCGGCTGTGCTATACCACCTTATCGGGCCATTCGCCCGCTGGTCAGGGCATCGCCTAGGATGATTTCCATGCGCACAGTTACCTTCCTGGTTCTCGAAGGGGTCGACAAGGGAAGGGTTTACAAGGACCTGCCCGTTCCAGTCACCATCGGCCGGGAAGAGGGAAACGGACTGCGACTGAATGACGAACGCGTCAGTCGCTTTCACGCAAAGGTGCAAGTGGAAGACGGCGACATCATCCTGACGGACCTCGACAGCACAAACGGCACCCGCGTCAATAACACCGCAATTCAGATTCGCCGGCTCCGCCCTGGCGATCAGCTTTCTATCGGCCGAAGCATGTTGCTCTTTGGAACGATGGAAGAGATTGCGGCTCGCAAGAACACCACACCCGGCGGAGCCGCAGGCGGCCAGGTTCAGACGGTTCGCCTTGATGAACTGGCAGCGGCGTCTGGCCGCGTGGGGGTGGCCGACAGTCAACGGATCGTCGTACCCAGTACGACCACCGCCAACGGCTGGACCGCGTTCGACGACGATATTCCGCCGCTGCCGCAGAAACTCACCCCGGCCCAGGCCGCACGCCTCGCCGAGATTCTCGATTATCTTCACAAGGGGCTGACAACGGCGGTCGAGAACATCGAGGCCAACGAGGACGGCACTGAGGTCCGTATCGGCTTCGGTGAATGGCAGACGATTCAGGCCGTGCAAATGCTTCTTGCCCGTTACTCCCGCAGCATCGCTGAACCCAGCGCCTGAAAATCCGATCACGCCTTACGGATTTCCGGTTCCCTCAACTCTCGCCGCCGGTCTCGAACTCGTCGAGCAGGTGGCCGAGCTTGTCTTTCTTCGTTTGCAGGTAATCGCGGTTGTGGTCGCTTGGTGGCATCTGGATCGGCACGCGCTCCACGATCCGCAACCCGTACCCCTCCAGCCCGATGACCTTCCGCGGATTGTTCGTCAATAATCGAATGTCGCGCACGCCGAGATCATGCAGGATTTGCGCGCCGATGCCGAAATGACGCAGGTCCGGGGCGAAGCCGAGTCGACGGTTGGCTTCCACCGTGTCCAGTCCCTCTTCCTGTTGCAGTTTGTACGCCTTCAACTTGTTGAGTAGCCCGATGCCACGTCCTTCCTGCCGCATATAGACGATCACACCACGACCGGCCTCCGCCACCTGCTGCATGGCGTATTGCAACTGCGGGCCGCAATCGCACTTCGCCGAATGCAGCACATCGCCCGTGAGGCACTCGCTGTGCATTCGCACCAGTACCGGTGCATCCTGAATGGGAATGGCGCCGGTAGCAGACGATGCCGATTCGCCAGCAGGCACGCCGATGCCGCCGAGCGTCAGCGCGAGGTGTGGATCGGCATCCACCATCGAGGAGTACGCGAGAAGATCGAAGACGCCAAAATCAGTCGGGAGTTTGAGCGCGATCTCACGCCGGACGAGTTTCTCGCGGCGCCGCCGATGCTCGATCAGGTCGGCGATGGTACACATCTTGATGCCGTGCGTCTCGCAGAACGCGCGCAGGTCTGGCAAACGCGCCATGCTGCCGTCTTCGTTGAGCACCTCGCAGATCACTGCGACTTCGCGCAGGCCCGCGAGCCGGCAGAGGTCCACGCTCCCTTCCGTGTGGCCAGCGCGCACGAGCACACCGCCAGGCCGCGCGATGAGGCCGTCCATGTGCCCCTTGTCGCGCACGAGGTCTTGCGGGCCTGTGGATGGGTCGGCACAGACCTGCACGGTACGACAGCGGTCGAAGGCCGAGATACCCGTTGTGACGCCGAGTCGAGCGTCGAAGTTATGGGTGAAGGGAGTCGCGGTCGGGTCGAGGTTGACGCCAGGGAGGAGGTCGAGGCCCACGCGGTCGGCGTTGGCCTTTGAGAATGAGACGCAGAGTCGGCCGCAGGCATGCCGGATCATGAAGTTGATCGCGGCCGGCGTGACGTGTTCCGCAGCCATTACGAGGTCGCCCTCGTTTTCGCGCTGCTCGTCGTCTACCAGTACGATCATGCGGCCGGCGCGGAGTTCCTCCAGCGCGGTGTCGATGGTGCAGAAGCCTTCGGCGGTGCGGGGCATCGGTGTTCCTCGGAGGAGGCCATCGATGCCATTGTACACATGAGCAAGGGCGCGGTGTTGGCGATCCGCGATCAACTGTCCGGCGCGCCGGGCATCTGACCGGGTTCAGGACGCCGCGAGCCGTCGCTGACTGGAACCAGATCCGATTCGACCCGCACCACACGCCACCGCGCCTGTGTATTCCGCACGCCTTCGGGTTCGGTGGCTGCTCCCTGATCCGGGTCGGCACTCGTCTTGAGTTGCTTCAACTGCGCGAGTACCGCCGGGTCGCGGCATTCCACAAGGAGATAGCCGCGGGCCGTCTCGATCTTGCCGGCGCTGAGGAGCGGGATTTCGACCAGAACGCGCACTTCAACGGCCGAATCCGTGATGGTGATACTGTCGTCGGCGCTCGCCGGGCCGCCCTCCGAGGATTTCAGCCGCTCGCCGGGCGGTCGAACGCCGGCATGGTCCATGATCGTCAGGAACCGTTCTCGGGTGGCAGCGTCGGCTGGCTTGCCGCCTGGGAGCGAGAAGAATTGCTTGGCGCGATAGCTGGCGTAATCGGCATCGCCCGCCAGTTGCGAAGGTGCGGCAAACGCCAGTTGCAGCAAGGGAGAACGCGCGATGGCGGCCCAGCCACCCGGAGGCGACCGGTCGCGTATCGTGTTGCCAAGAGATCGTGGCTCGCAGGGTTGTGTGACGAAGGCACGGTAAGCGTAGTACTGGCTGGCCGGGCCAGTGAGCGTGTGAGCGATGTACTCGCGACCGTAACTGCTGCCGGCTTCCTCCAACAGCGAGACCATCCAGCCGTAGGGGGTACGGGTGGCGCGACTCGGATCGATGAAACTGCCGCGTGGCCGCTGGATCGTCCACTGCCGCCCGCCCTCAGACCCTGACACGCCCTCTTCGCCCTTTAACCCCACGATGGTTGGGAATGCTCCCTCCGGGCACTTCACAGTGCCCACCACCAGACACTCAACCGCTCCGCCCTGATAGGTCCAGTTCACGCTGTTGGGCACAAAGCTCGTCTCGCCCTTGTTCCGCCGCGTCAGTTTGGAGATGTCCATGCTGGCAAAGCGTGCCAGTTCTTCGCCATGGCGCAACTGCATGGCATTCTGTTCCAGCAGGGTGCCCTGACGTGCGCCTGGAGGTAGTGTGTAGGCGAAGGCACGCCGCAAGCCGTCATCGTCGCCCTTACTGAGCAGGCCGATCCACTTCCCTACTTCGCTTTCGGCATCTTTGCGGATCGCGAAACTGATGGCCAGCAGATACGCGGCGTAGCACAGCCCCAGGATCACAGCCAGCCACCAGGCGAAGTTGGCCAGGTTCTCGCCGGTGCGGGTCCCTTCCGATGTGCGGATCGCGCGGCGTGCCGCGAAGCTCAGCACGATCGCGATGATGGGCAACGCCAGCATCGGCTCCATGAGTAGCAGCTTCTTGCTGATGAAGGCCGTAATACCGAAGGCCAGGAGGATCAGTCCGAAGAGGACCGCGACGCTCAATGCCGCGACCGCCAGCCAGGAGACCGGGGCATACGGTGTCGGATCGGCGGTGGAGGGAAGGGCGGGTGAGGGAGTCGACTCGGCCATGTGCGGAGACCCCGGACCGGATGGATGATCGCTTATTCTAAGCGCACACCGGTACTACGGGACAGTGGCCCGCGGAGTTCGCCCGCGAAGTCGCAAAGCCCGAAAGCCGGATGTCGCTCTGATGGACTATTCAGCTTTGCGACTTTCGGACCTTCGCCATTACTCATCCGAAGCCTGACGCGCGGTGGAACCAGGTTCGGGCGGCGCCGCGCCGGGCATGCCTGGGTATGCGCCGGGAAGGTTAGCCATCGTCGTCTGGTTCTTGGTCTGCACCTCGCCGGAGGCATCGAGGAAGATCTTGTCCTGCAAGATTTCCTGGATGACGACTGCCAGGCGATCGGGCAACCCGCGTGGGTCGACCTGCGGCTTGGCGCCGGTGTTGAGCATCACCATTCGCTTCTGAATCAAGGTGGAGAGCTTGAATCGCCCGCCCACCTTGTTCACGATCCCTTCTTCCTTCAGTTCGTCGAGCATGATTGTCCCCTTCGTTGGAACTCGTCCCGGATCAGGCCTTCCAGCGCGTCGGTCGCGGAGGCAATGTTGTCGTTAATCAGAATATGGTCGTATTCACCCTGCCGCGCCAGTTCTTGCTCGGCCGTATGCAGTCGGCGCGCAATCGACTCGGCAGGTTCCGCCCGCCCTTCCAATCGCTGCCGCAGATCGTTGAAGTTCGGCGGAGCGATGAAGATCGAGAGGTTGTCGCCAGGGAACGCGGCTCGGACCTGCCCGGCTCCCTGCACGTCGATCACCAGCACTACACCAACCCCCTGCGTTCGGTAGCGGTCCACCTCGGCCCGCGGCGTGCCGTAGAAGTCTCTACCGTGGACCTCGGCCCACTCCAGCATTGCGTTGTGAGCAAGAGCTTCACGAAATTGCTCGTGCGTCCAGAAGTGGTAAGAGACTTCTGGCACCTCGCCCGGTCGCGGCGCGCGTGTTGTAGCCGTTACCGCGCGACGGAGCTTGCCTGGCATCCTCGCCACCACGGCTTCCACCAGTGTCGTCTTCCCGACCCCAGCCGGGCCAGAGACGACAATGAGCGGCGCGAGGGGATCTGTGTTCTCCATTCCGCGTTCCCCTGTCACTCCACGTTCAACACCAGCTCTCGCAGTTTCTCCAGCGTTGCCTTGATCTCGAAGACATGCCGGCTGATCGACACATCGCCGGCCTTGGAACCGATGGTATTCGTCTCGCGACCCATTTCCTGAATCACGAACTCCAGCTTTCGCCCGGCCTCGTCGCCCTTGCGAACCAGTTCGGCGAACTGGTCGAGGTGGCTCGTGAGTCGCGTGATTTCTTCCGATACGTCGGTGCGATCGGCGAACAGAGCGACTTCGCGGATGATGCTCTCGTCGCTGATCGCAACGCCGGCGTCGGTCACAGCTTGCCGCACCCGATCTAGGAGGCGCTGCCGGTAGTTGGTGACAACAGTGGGAAGCAACTCGCGCAGCAGGCCAAGATGCTCCGCGATAACGCGATGGTGAGCGAGTAACTCCGTCGCCATCGCCTTGCCTTCGTCCTGACGCATCTGGTTGAGCTTCCGCATGGCGGCGTCTAGCGTTTGCTCCACCAGTGGCCATTCATCATCTGGTGGCAAACTGCTGCTGACGCGCGTCGATTCCGGCGCGATGCCTGGCAGTGTCAGAACGCCTGAAAGCAACGGGGCGACGAACTCCGGCGTGCCGGCCTCGTCGCACGCGGCGCGAATCTGACGGAGATACTCGGCCAGTGCGACCCTGTTCAACACAGGCACCGCCGATTGCCCCTGCCGTTCGACGCGGACGTGAACATGCAGGGTGCCACGGCGAACGTGCCTGCGGACGACTTTCTCCAGTTCGGATTCGTAAAGGGTATAAGGCTCCGTGCCGCGCACGGTGAGTTTGAGGTGACGGTTGTTCACCGCACGCACTTCGACCGAGACGCCAACGGCGTCGGCCTGTGTGCGAGCCTCGCCAAATCCGGTCATGCTCAACAACACGGCCGGCGGCCTCTCTTTCTGGGTATCAGAAACGCAAGATGCCGGGGGCCAAGAGTAGACCCGCCCGGCATCGGTTCGGTTCGCACGAACGGATAGCTTGATCCCATCTCACTGCGTTGTGGTGATGGAAGACTTACCCGACGACTGGGCCACGTCGAACTTCACCACCTTGACGTGGATCATGATGACCAGCACCCAGACGCCCGCAAGCCAGAGTGTGACACGGACGAACTGATCCGCGGCGCGTGAGCCGAACGGACTGGAGCCGCCTGCGCCGCCGAAGGCGCCGGCCAGCCCACCACCCTTGCCGCGCTGGATCAGCACCAGCAGCAAGAGTGACAGGCCCAGCAACAGCACAAACAGGTTGAGGATTTGTGAGTACCACGCTGCGGCGAGAAGAGTCACGACCAGCCTCCATCACTCCGGCGGCCACGCCGCCGCTCCGTGCGATTGAACTGATACAGTAGGGAGAACCGGCCCCTGTGGGAAGGGGAAGCGATAGTGGCTGCGGTTCTGGGGGCAACTCAGCGGGCGGCGTTCACGATGGCGAGGAAGGAATCGGCCTTGAGGCTGGCCCCGCCAACGAGCGCGCCGTCCACATCGGGCAGGTTCAGCAATCCCGCGGCGTTATCGGGTTTCACGGCGCCGCCGTACTGGATAAGAAGCGAATCTGCCACATTCTCGCCATAGATCGCGCGAATTTTTCCGCGAATGAATGCGTGAGCGGCCTGCGCTTGCTCGGGCGTGGCCGGTTTCGGGCCGCCGATGGCCCACACAGGCTCATAGGCGATGACCACGCTGGCCATTTGCCCAGGCGTGATCCCGGCCAGCCCCGCCGTGAGTTGCCGGTCGAGCACGGTTTCCGTCTGTCCGGCTTCGCGTTCGGCCAGCAATTCCCCCACGCACAGAATCACACGCAGCCCCGCGATGAGTGCCGCGTTGGTCTTCTTGTTCACCAGCGCGTCGGTTTCCCCCAGCCCGTGCCGGCGTTCGCTGTGGCCGATGATCGTGTAGTGGCATCCGCATTCCACGAGCATCAGTGGCGATACGCTGCCCGTGAACGCGCCGTCTTTCTCGTAGTGGCAGTCCTGTGCTCCCAGACCGACCGGAGTACCCTTGACGACCTCCGCGACCGCCGTCAGCCACGGGAACGGCGGGCACACGGCGACCTGTGCGGGAGTGTTCTCCTCGATCCGCTCCACAACCGCCTTCGCCAGCGCCACCGCGCCGTCGAGCGTTGTGTTCATCTTCCAGTTGCCGGCAACGAACTTCTTGCGAATTGGCATGGAATCTCCGGGCGAAACTCGGCCGCCTGGCCGCGTGGGTTTGACAGTGCGATACCCCCGGTCGGTCGGCCGAGGGGGGCGGCATCACTTCTCGACCGGCGACCAGAACTCGCGGCCCAGCGCGCCGGCCAATTTGCGGAGGTCGCCCATCAGGTCGAGGAACTGGTGGGGCAGGAGTGCCTGCGGTCCGTCGGAAAGAGCCTTCTCGGGGCAGGAGTGGACTTCGACGTGAACGCCATCGGCTCCGGCCGCGACGCTCGCCCGGCTCATGGCCGGAATCAGGTCGGGCCGTCCGGTTGCGTGGCTCGGATCAACGATGATCGGCAGGTGGCTTTGCCCCTTCACGTTGGGCACCGCGCTGAGATCGAGCATGTTGCGCGTGCTGTCCTCGAAACTCCGCACGCCGCGCTCGACGAGCACCACATCCTTGTTCCCCTCGGCCAGCACATACTCTGCCGACATGAGCAGGTCCTTCACGGTGGCGCTCATGCCACGCTTGATCAGCACGGGCTTCTTCGCCTTCCCGCACTCCTTGAGCAGGTCGAAGTTTTGCATGTTGCGCGCGCCGATCTGGAGCATGTCGGCATACTGGCAAACCAGATCGACTTGCCGGGGGTCCATGACCTCCGTGACAACAGGCATGTCGTACTTGTCGCCGACCTCGCGGAGGATCTTCAGCCCGTCCTCGCCCATTCCCTGAAAGGCGTAAGGGCTGGTGCGTGGCTTGAACGCGCCACCGCGGAGGATGTTCGCGCCGCCCGCCTTGACGTAGCGCGCGATGGTATCGAGAACTTCGTAACTCTCGATGGCGCAAGGGCCTGCGATCATCGCCAGGCTTCCCTGGCCGATCTTCACCTTTCCCACATAGACGGCGCTATCGCCCTTGTGGAACTCGCGGCTGGCGAGTTTGAACGGCTTCATGATCTGAAGCACTTGCTCGACGCCAGGGATGGCGGAGAAATTCTCGGCACCAGGCTTGGTTTCATCGCCGATCACGCCGACGATGGTCCGGCTCTCGCCGCGGCTGACGTGCGGAGTGAAGCCGAGTTCGCGCACACGTTCGATGACGTGCTCGATCTGCTCCAGGCTGGCATCGGGTCGAATAACGAGGATCATGTCAGAAGTCACGGGACGAAGTCTGGTTTCAGTGAGACGCAGGAAGGACTCCTGCTCATGTTACAGGGAGAAGTGCATGATGACAGCGCGCCCGGGGGCGAAGTGCGCATGCCGGGCGAAACTCTTCGCCGGGTTGAGAACGGTGGCGTGTCAGTTTCTTGGAATCAACCCGTTCGACAACCCGCCGTCAGTCTTCTTCCCCGCTCGCCATCGGGAACGAACCGAGGATGGTGACGCTGTCGCAGAACGCTTCCAGTGCCGTCAGCGATTTCTTGATCTTTGCGTCTTCGCGATGTCCCTCGAAGTCCACGAAGAAGACGTACTGCCCCTTCGCCTCGCGGTACGGGAACGATTCGATCCACGTCAAGTTGATCTTGTTCGACTTGAACACTCCCAGCACATCCGCGAGCGCTCCGGGCGTGTGGCTAATCTGGAACATCAGCGCCGTCTTGTCCTTGCCGGTGCGGGTCGAGTCGGTCGGGCCGATGACCGCGAACCGCGTTTCGTTGAACGGCGAGTCTTCAATGTTGTGTGCCAGAATGTTCAGGTTGTATCGCACGGCGGCCTCGCGGCTGGCGACCGCCGCGACGTTGGCTTCCGTCTGCACGAGTTTCGCCGCGTCGGTGGTACTCGCGACCGGATGGAACGACGCCTGCGGGAGGTTCTTCGAGAGCCAGTTGCGGCACTGCGAGAGGGCCTGTTCCTTTGAATAGACCCGGCGAACTTCCGATTGGGCGCAGCGTGCCAGCAGGTGATGGTGGACGCGGAACCGAATCTCGGCGCAAATCTTCACCTGATCCGGGTATCGGATAAACAGGTCGAGGGTATCGGCGATGCGGCCGTCTGTGGTGTTCTCCAGCGGCACCACACCGTAGTCGGCGTTCTTCCGCATCACCTCCTCGAAAACGGTGGCGATATTCGCGGTGCGATTGTAGACCGATGCCTCGCCGAATCGCTGAATGGCCGCGAGGTGGCTATAACTGTACTCCGGCCCCAGGAAGGCAATCTTCTGGTGTTTCTGGATGGCGCGCGAACCGCTGATGAGTTCGCGGAAGATCGACCGGACTGTCACCACCTCCAGTGGTCCGCGGTTGGCTTCCAGCATGTTGCCGAGAACTTCTTCCTCGCGCGCCGCGGAGAAGACCTCGCCGCCCTGGTCGGCCTTCACCTTCCCGATCTGCGCTGCAACGGAGGCTCGTTTATTGAGCATCTCCAGGATTTGCAGGTCGAGTTTGTCGATCTGGCCGCGCAGCGACGTGAGGTGTGCGGCCGACTTGTCGGCTGGGGAGTGTGAGCCGGAATCGCTCTTGCGCGCCATGGCTGGCCCTGTCGAGACTTACGTTCGGGGCTACAGGAACCTATTGAATGTGGTGAATCTACCGGTGCGGCAGGGGGGCGTCAACGAACGCAGCAGGCATCCTGGCAATCTCTTCGGGTGAATTCTGCCGGTTATAGCGATTCTGGGCGAGTTTTCGCTCGGTCGCAATCCATTGTCAGCGGTAGACTTGCGACAGGAAGGGCAGAGTGTCAGATTGGCACGGTTCCTGGAACGGGCATTCGGGCAATTTTTCTGACGCAAGTGCTGATCGATGAAAGATTTGGAACAGAAGAGGCCGTTAAAACGCGATCCCGGCACGCGGCTTGCTTTTTGTGACAAAACTCGTGAATCATATGGAGGAGTCAGGCAATCCAATTTGCGTCAAAGCCTCACGGAGCCGCGATGGTGGCACGCATCGACTCGGAACGCGACTTGCGTTGAAGTTCTGATGCAATGTGCCCGCGGCATTCACCGAGAGAGCAGCGAAACAGAAACAGCCAAACTGACACGGGAGTACTGACATGGCAGAAGAGAAAATCATTGGCATCGACCTGGGTACGACGAACTCGGTGGTCGCGGTGATGGACGGCACCGAAGTGAAGGTGATTCCGAACCAGGAAGGGAGCCGGCTGACGCCCAGCGTTGTTGCCTTCACCGACAAGGGTGACCGACTCGTTGGCGACCCGGCCAAGCGTCAGGCCATCACCAATCCGAAACGCACGATCTACTCGATCAAGCGTTTCATGGGCCGGCGCCACAACGAGGTGGAGAGCGAGGAGAAACTCGTTCCTTACACCATCACTGGCGGTCCGGAAGAGCTGGTGAAGGTGGACATCAACGGCAAGCAATACACGCCGCCGGAAATCTCGGCGATGACGTTGCGGAAGTTGAAAGAAGCCGCGGAAGCGTATCTCGGCCACACCGTCCGCAAGGCAGTCATCACCGTGCCGGCGTACTTCAACGACGCCCAGCGGCAGGCCACCATCGACGCGGCGGCCATCGCCGGCTTCGACACCGAGTATGAGATTCGCGGCAAGGACGGCAAGGTCGTCAAGCAGCGCATGCGCATCATCAACGAGCCAACCGCCGCGGCGCTGGCTTACGCGCTGGACAAGAAGAAGGATGAGAAGATTGCCGTCTTCGACCTCGGCGGCGGTACCTTTGACATCTCGATTCTGGACGTGGGTGAAGACGGTGTGTTCCAGGTGAAGTCCACCAACGGCGACACACACCTGGGCGGCGACGACTTCGACCAGGTTCTGATGGACCACATTGCCGATGAGTTCAAGAAGCAGCACGTCATCGACCTGCGTAAGGACCCGATGGCCATGCAGCGGCTGAAGGTTGCGGCCGAACAGGCCAAGAAAGACCTGAGCCAGCAAACCAACGTGGACATCAACCTTCCGTTCATCACAGCAGATGAGAACCGCAATCCGCTGCACCTGATGATGGCGATCAGCCGGAGCCAGTTCGAGCGGATGGTTGAACCGCTGATTGAACGCTGCAAGAAGCCGGTACTGGCCGCGCTGAAGGACGCGAAGTTCACACCGCAGCAGATCGACGAGGTGGTGATGGTCGGCGGCATGACACGCATGCCGCGCGTGCAGCAGTTGGTGAAGGAAATCTTCGGCAAGGAAGGGCACCGCGGCGTCAATCCCGACGAGGTGGTCGCCATCGGCGCCGCCATTCAGGGCGCTCAACTTCTGCTCGGCGCGGCGGCCGACATTCAGTTGCTCGACGTGACGCCACTGTCGCTGGGTCTCGAAACGCTCGGCGGCGTGCTAACCGTGATGATCCCGCGTAACACCACGATCCCCAAGAAGGCGACCGAGACGTTCACCACTGCGGTAGATAATCAGCCGTCGGTTGAGGTGCAAGTGTTCCAGGGCGAACGGCCAATGGCGACCGACAATAAGCGGATTGGAAGCTTCCACCTCGACGGCCTGCCGCCGGCACCGCGACAGGTGCCCAAGATTGAGGTGACATTCGAGATCGACGCCAACGGCGTGCTGTCGGTGTCCGCGAAGGATCTGGGCACGGGCAAGCAGCAGCAGATTCGGATCGAGGGCGCTTCGGGCATGAGCAAGGAGGAAGTGGATAAGATGCGCCGCGAGGCGGAGACACACGCGGACGAGGACAAGCAGAAACGCGAGTTCGCCGACGCGAAGAACGCTGCTGAAACGCGCATCTACCAGATCGAGAAGATGCTGTCCGAGGCTGGCGACAAGATTAGCGATTCGGACAAGGCGCCGATCAATGCCGCCATCGCCAAGGTGAAGGAAGCACTGGGACGCAACGATCTGGCTGCGGTCAAGGGCGCGACCGCGGAACTCGATCAGGCGGCCAACGCGATGGCCCAGCACATGTACTCGAAGGTGGGTGGGCAGGGACCGGATGCCGCTCCTTCGGACGGGCCAACCGGCGGCGCGCAGCCGAACAAGGGCGGCCCCGATGATGTGATCGATGCCGAGTACGAAGTGAAGAAGTAATGCAGCGCGAAGAGCCGGGATGAACTTGCGGGTGAGAGCAGGGCAGTTGGACTGCAACTCTCACCCGCAAGTTTATCCCGGCTCTTCGCGTTTTCTTTTCAAACGCGGCGCGCGCGGGTATGTTACAGGGAGTAGGCGGCTCGCCTGCTCACGGCGGACCACTTCCTCTGCAAGGTTCTCCTATGCCTGCGTCGAATCCCGCTGATGTGACTCCGAAGGACGATACGAACGTCGGCAAAACGGCCACGGCGACGGTGGTCAAGGGGCCACCCGAGGAAGAGTTCTGGGAGAAGTACAACAATCGGCTGGAGTTTCCGCTCAGTACCGTCGGTGCGGTGTTCCTGCATATCGTTGTTTTCGCGGTCGTTGTCTATGGTCTGTTCAGCCTGATGGGCGGTGAGGATCGCGGGAATCCGGAACTGAAGCTCATGCAGGTCGGCGGGATGGACGACGCGGGCGAAGGCTCGGCCGGCTCCGGTGGGCAGCCCGATCCCGACCGCGAACTGAACGTTGATCCTTACGCGGGACTGAAAGACTCCTTCGCGACACCGCAAGCACTGGCCGACGCAAAGGAGAACCTCAAGCAATTCATGCTCGACGATGCCAGCGGCAGCATCCCCATCGCAGCGCCAAACGTCGCCGCTTACGAGAAACTCGACAAAACGCTGAAGGAGAAGTTGCTCGGTGGCCGGCGTGGTGCCGGGCCTGGAGCTGGTCGTGGCTCAGACGGCACACCAGGCACAGGGCCAGGCGGCACGGGAGCCGACAGTACACGCGCCCGCGGGCTACGCTGGGTTCTGCGGTTCCGCATCGCCAGCGGCCGGGATTACCTCGACCAGCTCCGCGCGATGGGTGCGGAAATCCTCATACCCCTTCCGCCAGACAACAAGAAGTGCCTGATCATCCGCGATCTGACCAGCCCGCAACCGGCCGTCGCTTCGGACTCCGATCTGGGCCGACTGGCAGGCAAGATTCAATTCAGCGATAACCGCTCGCAGCCTGTGCGCGAGGTGCTCGAGGTTCTCAAGGTCCGGTCCGAGGGCGTGCAGCCCAAGGCGTTCTGGGCGTTCTTTCCGAAGGATGTGGAAGAGCAACTGGCGCACAAGGAGAAGGGGTATCGCAACCGCCGCGCGGAAGACATCGAGGAGACGATCTTCCGTGTGACCGTGCGCGGCGGGAGCTTCGAGCTTGTGGTCGAAGATCAGGTCGCGAAGAAGTAATCGCACCTCATGGTCGTGGCGGAGGGGGTGGGACTGGTGCTGGCGGCAACGCCACGAACTCCAGCCCGGCACGCGGCACAATCACTTCATCGGGCAGGCTTCCCGGTGGCGTGTTTCGCCACTCGTCGCCATTGAATCCCTGCCTGCGGCCGATGTCGAACAACTTCCGCTGTTCGTCGGGGTCGAAGGACATGCTCCCGGTCGTGACATTCACCCAGGCCGGTGTCGCGATCAGATGGAAACGCGACTTCGAGACCGCGCAGTAGGCAAAGATGTTCGCAACATCCGCGCGGAAGATCGCATAGAGCATGTTCGACACCACCGCGCCCACCATCCGCAACGTGCGTGGCTTCTCGGCCACCGGATCACGGTAATACTTCCCGGCGCTCACCACATAGACGTTTGACTGCGGCGGCAGGCCGTTGGCCGTGCGGACGAATGCCTGGGTGAGGTTCCCGGCGTCGCCGTGCAACTCGCAGTAATGCACACCGTTGACTGTTACGTCGAACTCCACAGGCGGCGCCAGTCCAGGGTGGCTCGCCGCAGCGAGGATGATCTTCCGCACCAGTTCCGGCGCGTCTGGTCGGCCACTGGCCGCGACTGCGCCCACGTCCCAGATCGCCAGTCTCATGGAAGTGCGGTTACCCGTGGCGACGAACAACCGCCGACCGGCACAGTGTGCGCTTGCGATTTCCGCCACCATCGCATCGTTCAGTTCCTCGGCGATCAACTTCGCCAGTGGTTTGGTGGTGGCGAGCGCGTTGCCCGTGAACATTCCGCGGATGGGTCGCAGTCGGAAGAGATCGCGCCGGGTGATGCTGACGAACTTCTCTTCCACACGATCATCGTATTGCGGCCCCAGGAAGGCATACACAGCCAGCAGCGCGCCGGCACTGACTCCCGTTACCACGTCGAACTGCGGGCGTGTGCCGGATGCTGTCCACCCGGCGAGTACGCCAGCCGCATAGATGGAATACTTGCCGCCGGCGGAGAGCGCCAGCACGTTCAGTGGCTTCTTTTCCGTTTGAACCGGGGGCGGAGTCGGAGTCGGGTTGTTGCCGAACGCGGCATCAAGGCCGGCCGCCGTGGCCTGCAGCGGGTCGGGATACGCATCAGGCGTCGGTGGGTGGACGTTCTCCCACTTCCGGCCGAGGAGTTCGTCGGAAGGATTGACCCATCCCCGGCCATGACAGCCCGTGGAGACCGCAGCCACAAGCGCAACGAGTGTGGCAAACGCCACGGGCGCGCGGCCCGGGCGGAGCGAAGCGGTCGCCATCCATGACCCCTGCGCAGAATGTTGGAGTGAAACCGCGCGGGGAATACCATCCGCGCGGGCGCACGTCAAGAAGCGACTGTGTAAATTGTGCGGAGCTACGAAACAACGTCCTTGACTACGGTTCCCTTCACATCAGTGAGGCGGAAGTTGCGGCCGGCATACTTGAAGGTGAGCTTTTCGTGATTGAGGCCAAGCTGGTGCAGAATCGTGGCGTGCAGGTCGTGCATGTGAACCTTGTTCTCGGTCGCGGCGGCGCCGAACTCGTCGGTGGCGCCGAAGGAGAAGCTCGGTTTGAATCCGCCGCCCGCGAGCCACACCGTGAAACCGCCTGGGTTGTGATCGCGCCCGGTGCCGTTCTTCTCGGCGTATGGGGTGCGGCCAAACTCGCCGCCCCACCACACAATCGTATCCTCCAACAGGCCGCGACGCTTCAGGTCGGTGAGTAGCCCGGCGATGGGCCTGTCCACCGCGCGGGCATGGTCTGCGTGCTTGGGCATGTTCGAGTGCTGGTCCCAGGCGGGATTCGCCGAGTTATCGCCATAGGTGACCTGAATGTAACGGACACCCGCTTCCGAGAGCCGCCGGGCCATGAGGCACTGCTTGCCGAAGTTGTCGGTTGCCTTCTCACCGATGCCATAGAGTTTCTGCGTCTCGGTCGTTTCCTTCGAGATGTCCATCACGTCTGGCGCGTTCTTCTGCATCCGCCACGCCAGCTCATAGCTCGCCGCCACCGCTTCCAGTTCCGCATCACCTGGCCGTTGCTTGAGTTGTTCAGCGTTGACCTTGCGGAGCAGATCGAAGTGTTCCTGCGTGACATCTGGCGGCAGGCCAGGCGCGAGGTTGCGGATGGCCGCATCGCGAGCCGGTCCGCCTGCGCGGCCGACCGGCGTGCCCTGGTAGATCGCCGGCAGGAAGGCGTTGCCGTAGTTGCGCGCGCCGCCGTTACCGAACGATGGCGAGATACTGATGAAGCCTGGCAGGTTCGCGTTCTCGCTGCCCAGGCCGTAGAGAATCCAGCTTCCCATGCTTGGCCGAACGAAACTCGTGGAGCCACAGTGGAGGAAGAGCGTGGCCGGGCCGTGCGCGACACCTTCGGTGTGTAGTGAATGGATGAAGCAGAGATCGTCGATGACTCCATTTACCGCAGGGAAGAGGTCGCTGGCCCACTTGCCACTCTTGCCGTGCCGGGCGAACTTCCAGAGTGGCTTCATCACGCGCTGGCTGCTGCCGCGCTTGCCGGTGTTCGCGATGACACGGGCATCGTCGAACTTCAACTGCTTGCCATCTTCTTTCTCCAGGAGCGGCTTGTAGTCGTACGAATCGACGTGGCTGACGCCACCCTGCATGAAGAGGAAGATGACGCGCTTGGCCTTTGCCGCATGGTGCCCGCTTCGCGGTGCGAGAGGGTTCGCGGTTGCTTCGGCGGCGCGAGACTCCTGCGCTGCCATCCCTGCGAGCGCCAGCGCGCCAAAGCCGCAGGACGTGTGAGCGAGGTATTGACGGCGAGTGAGCATGGCAGCGCTCGTGGTTGGAAGTCAGTTCACATATCGAAAATCGGCCGACGCGAACAGCGCGTGGAAGATGGCGGCCCAGGCATCCTTTTCGGCCTTGCCCTTCAGAAAGCGGAGCGCGACGGCTCGCTCACCGGTTGTCGGCGCGCGGCCCAGTGTCAGTCGGTAGGCGCGTGTGATGCGGTCCTCGTCGCGCGTGGCCTTTTCCGCCAGGAGTCGCGTGGCGGCCAACTGAGATTGCTTCAACACGAACGCGCTATTCATCATGTAGAGTGCCTGCGGCGCGATGGTACCGGCGTTGCGTCGGCCGGTCACGGTGCTGGGGTCGGCAGCGTCGAACACCTCCAGCATCTCCGGCATCGCGTTGCGGAACCGGGGGAGGTAGACGCTGCGTCGGTTCGTGTTCGGCTTGTGGCCGTAGTCCGAGGTGATGGTTGCCGGGAACAGTGGGCCGCCGCGTGTCAGGTCGAGTTGCCCGCTGGCAGAGAGCACCGTGTCGCGGATGCATTCCGCTTCGAGTCGGCGACGGTTGGCGCGGCCGAGGAGACGATTCTCTGGGTCGGCGGCCATCGCAGCCGCGTCTGCTGTTGCGCTCTGGCGGTAGGTGCGGCTCAGGACGATGTAGCGAACGAGTTTCTTCACGCTCCAGCCCATCCCTCTGCGCGAGTGCGCGGGATCCGCCTGGAACAAGGTAGCGAGATGGTCGAGCAATGCCGGGTGCGACGGCCGCTCGCCAGTGGTGCCGAAGTTGTCCACCGTGCGCACAAGACCCGCGCCAAAGAGCCAGTGCCACACGCGGTTTGCCATCACGCGCGCGGTGAGTGGATTCGCTCTCGACGCGATCCACTCCGCCATTTCCTTGCGGCCACTCTGGTTCTTCGAGATGCGCGGCGGTGCTCCTGGAAGCGTGACTGTGAGGAAGCCGCGCGGTGCCACTTCGCCGAGGTTGTGGACGTTGCCGCGGATGTGAACCTTCGCGTCCTCAATCACCTTTTCTTCGACCACCGACATGACCATCTCGCGCTTTGGCCCCTCGGCCTGGAGTTTCTTCAAAGCGGCCTCCAGCGATTTCACTTCGCGAGCCTTCTTGTCCTGCTTGCTCGCGGGGCGAGTCGGTGCGTGATCCTTGGCCTTGTCCAGTGGCAGAAACACCACGGCGTCCGGGCAGACGTGCCCCTTCGTGCCTTCATTGGAAATGAGGACGTAGGCCAGCCCGTTCTTCTCGAAGCGGTACTCGCCGAGTGAGGTGAAGCGGCCTTCGATGGGTGGCGTCTTCCGCATGTCTACCGTGACAGTCTTCTCGCCGTCGGCGCTGGCGACCGTGACAGGCACGGCCGCCGCACGGCTGCCACCACCTGAGTATGCCAGCCGCACCTCATAGCGACCCGCCGGCACCTTCTCGGGCTGGAAAGTCAGCGTCTTCTCGCCCTTCCCCTCGTTCTTGTCGTGGACGTAACCGATGCCGATGTATGTCTTGTTGAAGTTAGACGCCATCCAGTCGCCGACTTTTCTGGCTTGCGCGTCGTCCACCACGATTCCGGGCACATCCTTGACCGCCAGGATGCCGCTGGCCTGTGTCCCGGCCGCCTTCCTGGCCGCGGCCAGTTGCGATTTCAGTTCCGCGACTTTCGTCTCGTGCTGTTTCAGAATGGCTTCTGTTTGGGGATCAGTGGGCAGCGGCACCTCGACCCACTTCGAGACGTTCGCATGCTCCATCGCTTTCACGTTTCGCAGGATGCCGGCCATCGCGTAGTAGTCGCGTGTCGGGATCGGGTCGAATTTGTGATCGTGGCAGCGGGCGCATGTCACGGTCTGTGCGAGGAAGCCTTTCGTAATCACGTCGAGCTGCTCGTCCACCACGTCCATGCGCAGCGCCTGTTTGTCCTGTTCCTCCAGGTTCGTGTTACCCAGTTGCAGGAAGGTGGTGGCGATGAGTTGCCGTTTGCGGTCTTCCGGTGTGGCCGCAGGGAGCAGATCGCCGGCGATTTGCTCCTTCACGAAGCGGTCGAAGGGTACGTCGGTGTTGAACGAGTTGATGACGTAGTCGCGATAGCGCCACGCTTCCTTGAAGACGAAGCCGCGGAGTGTGACCGACTCCGCGAAACGCGCCACATCGAGCCAGTGCCGGCCCCAGCGCTCGCCGAACTGCGGACGCGCCAGCAGTTTCTCGACGAGTTTCTCGTAGCTGTCCGGTGAAGTATCCGCAACGAAGGCATCGACTTCTTCGGGCGAGGGTGGAAGGCCGATGAGATCGAAGTGGAGCCGGCGGCAGAGTGTCGCGCGGTCGGCCTCGGGCGCGGGCTTCAGCCCCTTCTTCGTCAGTTCCGCGCGAATGAAGCGGTCGATGTCGCTGGAGTCTTGCGACCGGAGATGGGAAGGTTGCGGCAGCCGGTACGCCCAGAATGCTCGCCCCGCTTCGATGGAGAGGCCGACTTGTTTCTTCGTGTCGACTGCCGCAGTGGTGCGCGGATCGGGGGCGCCCATCGCGATCCACTTCGCGAAATCCTTCACCACGGCGTCGGGCAACTTCCCCTTTGGCGGCATCTGCACGTCGCCATCATGGCGGAGTGTCTTGAGGAGCAGGCTCTCGGTGGGTTTGCCGACGACAATGGCCGGGCCGCTGTCTCCACCCTTCGCCCAGCCTTCGCGCGTGTCGAGGAAGAGATTCCCCTTTAACTTCTTCCTGGCTGCGGCCTCGGCCGAGTGGCAACCGAGGCAATGCTGCGCCAGCACGGGTCGAATCTTCTTCTCGAAGAAATCCGTGTTCTGTGTGCCGGGTTTGGGGTCGGCGGCGCGAACAGAGCAAGGAGTGAGCAGAAGCGCGGCAATCAGTGGAAGGAGTGTGGCAGCGAATCGCATCACGGGGTCCATTGCGGGGCCGGAAGCGTGAGCAGTGGGCGCGGCGGCCTTCTCCCATTATGCCGGATCGTCTGCCAAACACACGCCCGAATCTGGCGCCGCCGAGGCAGAACGCCTTCAACCCGTGGCAGCGTGGCCAGGAGTGGGGAAGAGATTCGCGCCGGAATCGGAGACGACCTTGCCGTCTTTCATGCGGATCACGCGGTCGGCGCGTTCCGCGACCTCGTTGCTATGCGTGACGATCAACAGTGCCAGGCGTTGCGACTGCTGGAGTGAGGTGAGCAGTTCGAGCACGCGATCGGCATTCTCGGAGTCGAGGTTGCCGGTTGGCTCGTCGGCCAGAAGTAACGATGGGCTATTCGCCAGCGATCGGGCCAGCGCGACGCGCTGACGCTCGCCAACAGAGAGTTTCAGCGGCCGGTGGTTGGCACGCTTCACCATTCCGACCAGTTCCAGAAGTTCCATCGCCCGCTTCGTGCGCTCGCGTGGCGAGAGTCGGTCAGGGCCTTCGAACATCGGCACCTGAACGTTCTCGACTGCCGTGAGAGCGGGTAGCAGGTAGAACGACTGGAAGACAAAACCAATCTGTTGCGCGCGGAAGTTATCGAGGTCGCGGCGCTTTGAGAGTGCCTCACCGCGGAAGTAAACCTCGCCGCCATCGGGGCGGTCCAGCGCGCCGAGAACGTTGAGCAGCGTGGACTTGCCGCAGCCCGACGGACCCGTGATGGCAACGTATTCCGCCTCGCGCACGCGGAGGCTGACGCTGTTGACCGCGTGAACGTCGCCGTCCGGGTACGACTTGCAGATGCGGTCGGCGAAGAGCAACTCGCCAGTATTGGCGGCCCCGTCAATCATGGCGGATGGCCTCCGTGGGCAGGAGTTTCGCAGCGCGGTACGCCGGGTACGCCCCGCCGAGCACTCCGACGAACACCGTGAGTACAAACCCTTCCAGTACTACCACCGGGGCGAGGTCCGGTTCGATGAAGCCGTTCACTTTCGGCATGAGCGTTAGCCCCTGCATGCCGAGGAATGCGAGGAGCGAACCGGCAGCCGCGGCCAACATCGCCAGCGCCGCGGCCTCGCCCAGAATCATGCGAATCACTCGCCAGCGTGGCCATCCCACGGCACGCAGGATGCCGATTTCCTGCGTCCGTTCCAGCACCGACATCGTCATCGTGTTCAGCAAACTGATGATACTGACGATGAGCGCGATGACCGAGACGAGCCACGTCAGCGCGCGGATGAGCTGGAGTTGCGAGACTTGCTGGACGTAGCGGTCAGGCGGATCGGCGACGAGACGCACTGTCGGGTCTTCGGGGTCGCGGAGCGCCTCGATCTTTGTGCGAACCGCATCCACTTCCGCGGACGAGTCGGGCATGGTCTTGCGTACGCGAACCGAGAACCCGGTCACTTTCCCCTTCTTGCTATGGAGTGCCTGCCCATCTTCGAAAGGAACGATGGCGCCGCCTTCTTCGAAGATGACGCGGCTCTTGTAGATGCCGACGATCTCGTAGGGATGGTCCGGGTCGCCGACAAACGTGATCGACTCCCCGACCTTGCTCGGTATCCCTTTCTCCTTGAAGTTGGAGGCGAGGATGCGGCCGAGCAAGACCTTGTGATGGTCGTCGGCCCGGAGAACCCGACCCTCGAGCATGGTGATATCTTCGTAGCCGAAGTTGTCCGGCTTCCATCCTTGCACCAGCAGAATATCGTTATCGACCGCGCCGCTGGTGCGCTGAATGTTGACGTTGCCGACGACACCTTGCGAGACACGCTCGACTTCTGGCATCACCGCGACCTGCCGCACGAACCATTCGCGGAACTCGCTGTCCAGGCCCAGCGGTTTCCCCTTCTGCATGACGACCAGATCGACGCGGCGTGAGTCGAACGCGGCCTCGACCGAACGCTCGACGTTGTGGCTGACGCCCAGCAGCGCGATCATGCTGCCAACTGCGACGGCCAGACCGAGCACGGTAAGCACGGTGCGAATCGGCCGGCGGGTGAGATTCTTCAGGATGAACGCTGCGAAGTACATCGGTCGTGCGTCACGCGAGTCAGGTGGCGCCTCACCGCGTTGGTGAAGTCGGCGGTATTGTCGAACATTGCCAGGTGTTTGGCGGCGGGAATGACCTCCGCCTGGCAGCGGGGGAGGTGTTGTTCTAGCCAGTGACACGTCGCAAGGAAGGGGGAGAATTCGTCATAGAGTGCCGTAATCGGTTGTCGAACAGACATGAGGGCGTCGGCGGTGAGGCCCGCTTCCTGCATGACATCGTCGCCGCAGGTCGTTCCCGCGAGTTGTGGAAGTTGACGCAGCCAGCCGAGACCGAAGGCCCCATAGAGTTGCTCCAGTTCCTTCATCTGGTCGGCCGACATCGCGGCGGACGCGCGAAAGAGTTGCGCGAAATCCACCGTTTCGCCCAACGACACACCCACCTTTGCGAAATTCTCGCGGACTTCCGACCATATGTTCATTCGGCCGAAGTTCGGCTCGATGTGATGCAGGCCCGGGAAGAACGAATCGGAGAGGATAACGCTCGCGACGCACTCGGGTGCGGTAATCGCCGCGTGCATCGACACGACACCGCCGAAGCTATGCCCGATGAGACACGCCGGCGTGAGACCCAGCGTCGCGTGTAGCGCACGGAAGTCGTTGGCCATTGCTGCCGACGTGTAGCCCGTGGGTGTGCGCTCGCTGCGGCCGTGGCCACGCAGATCGTAACAGGTGACGCGGTAGTCGCTCGCCAGGGCATCGACGAGGCCGGAGAAGATCCACACGGCGAGGTTGCTGGTGACCGCGTGGACCAGGACGACATCCGGTCCCTCGCCGGCCTGCTGGTAGTAAAGCCGGGCGCCGTTCACTTCCACTTCAGGCATGAGATTGCAATTCGTGTCGGGGTTTCACAGATGAACGGCGATCCGTCTTTACTTTACATGCTGCTGCAAGAACGCCACCAGTTCGCCAACTTCCAGGTCGCTCGCGCCGCAGTCGCGCAGCCCTTTGAGGAACGTGCCGAACGGGAGGCGGCAGCCGAAGTGCGAGTCAAGTTGTTCCGCGAGTACCACAATGTCGATCGATGCCAGACCGAGGTCGCCGAAAACGCGCGTGCATGCTTCCACAGCGTCCGGGAAGTCGCGATCCGGGAAGGTTTGCCGCACGACCGCCGCCAGTTCGCCCAGAATCTCATCTGCCGTGCGCATCAGGCGGCCTCGCAGAGTGTCGTCGCGATCACGGCACCGCTTTCGCGCGCCGTCTGGACGCGGAAGCGTTCGTCGCCCGTTGCGACAATCGCCGCGCCACTTTCCGCGTCGAGCGAAACGAGCGTGCAACTCTCGGCCGGGACGCGCAGGGCATCGGCAACGGCCCCTCGCGCGGCTGTGATGCTCGCATCACGTTCGCCGTCGGGATTGGCATTCTTCGGAATCGCCACGAGCGCGACGCCGAGCCGTTCGGTGAAGGCGCTGAACGCCGCGACTTTCCCATCGGCAATCGCAACGCGCACCGCCGGCAGTGGTTCGGCCCTGGCGGCGCCGCGCGGCCGACAGACAATTCTTCCATCGGCTTCGGTAGTTTCAATATCGGCCGGAAAGATCGCATCCCCATGACGGGCATTCCACGCGGAACGTACGGCATCCTTCGCCAGCATGCGGCCGAAGAACCAGTCCGACCGGACCTCGTCCGGGCCGTCCACCGCGCCGAACTCCGCGATCTCGCGCGGCGTCATTGTCACACGAACACCGGATGCTCGCAGCACCGGTTGTTGGAGGTCCAGTGGCGGTTCCAGATAGTAGCAGCGAGTGAACAATCCGGCCGCGCTGTCTGGCGGCACTGCTTGCGGGCAACTTCGGGAGAGGAAATACTGGTCCTTCGGACCAAAGAAATTCACATCGCCAAATGGCAGGTAGAAACGCCAGTAGCCCGCGCCAATCAACCGCATCCAGACTCGTCCCTGGGCGTCGAATAGTTCGACGCCGTGTCGCACCTGGCGTGCGTCTTCGTGCTCGTTGTGCCCACGAACGAAGAATGGCGTGCCCGCTGGCGGTGGCGGACCGAAGAACTCCAGGCTCTTGACACCGATGGGTAGCAGGATTCGCCCGGTCCAGTCGGGCTGTTCCAGGTGCCACGCGCCGAGAATGTGCATGGCGGCGTCGGTCAGCACCGGGTCGATGGCGATGCGCGGATCCGGATTGGAGTGGAACCACCGATCGCGCGGCTTGACTTCCAGAGTGCCGTCGATCCCCTCACGCCCAGTACGGTCGAGTGAGGTGATCATCTGGAAGGTGGGGCCGTGGAACATATTCCGGCGCAGATCCTCGATGGTGGACCGGCACGGTGTTTCGTCCGTCAGCGTGAACGGCCGTGGTGTGGGCGGCGCCGGATAGGCGTCGGCGAGTATCACGACCGCTTCCGACGCCGGTTTGCCGGCGCCATCGCGTAGGAAGGAGTTGCCCAGGTCGCGCACATTGGCCTTCACCTCAACGACGCCCGTTGCCGGATCGGTGGAAGCGACCGACGCGTGGACCTCGAGCGTTGTCGGTTCCGGATCGAACGGGAGCCAGCGATACAGCCGCACATTCTTGATCGCCACGACCACTTTCCCAGGCGCGAGGAGCGATGCAGCCTCGCTCATGGCTTCCAGGCTGAAGGTCATCGGCAACACCGGCAGACCGTTCTGCCCCGGGTCTTCGCGGCTGACCCCACGCCCGCCGAGCGTGTGGTCGTCCACATAGAGATCCTCGCGTTCGTCCATCACGCGCCGGAAGGCGATGGACTGCCCTGGTTCGTGGTGGAGAAGGTCGCCGACCAGACAGTACGGCGGTGGTAAGGCCGTGGTGGTCGGTAAGGGGTCAGGTTCGGCCTGCGGCAGCGCGAAACCGAGTGAGGTGAACAACTCCGGCGGCAGCGCGGACGGAGAACCAGTGCCGCCGAGGAACGCAGTCATCACCTCGAGTTGCGTGTCGAGGAACTGCTCCATCACGTCGAGGTACGCCTGGAGAGCGAGGGACGAATCGCTTCCGGCCATCTCGGGTGGTGGAACTTCGGCCGCCGTTGTGAGGGGAGCGGCGGGTTGTGCGGCGCGATCCTCCCACAGCGACCCCAGGTTCAATTCGACTCCGTGGGCGACGAGTTGCGCGACCATGTGGTTAATCTGTGTGGGGCCGCTCTTGCGTGGGAGATTCGCAGGTATCGCGGCGAACGGCTTCCCCCGGAGGATGTCTTCCACGAACGCCGAGAGGTTCCCGCGCGGGCCGCACTCGACGAAGAGGCGCACTCCGTCGGCGTGCATCGACTGGATCATGCGTGTGAACTCGACCGGCATGACCCAGTGATTCACCGCGAGTTGCCGCACCGCATCGGGATCGTCCGGGAACTTCGCGCCCGTGGAGCAACTGTAGATCGGTGTGTGTGGCGACTGGAACGGCACACCCGCGAAGAGATCACGGAACGCGCCCATGTACGGCTCGAACAGCGGCGTGTGATATGGCCGCTTGAACGGCAATCGTTCGCAGATCACACCGCGTTCGCCGAGCGCCGATTCAACAGCGGCCACGAGGTGAGTCGGCCCGACGGCGACACACTGATGTGGGCAGTTGTCCATGGCTACCACCACGGCGCCACCCGCTGCGGCATCCGCCACCTCCTGGATCGTAGCCTTGCTTGCCCCCACGGCCAGCAGTGCCACATCCGGGCCGCCGGCCTCGCCCTCCTGACGTTGCATCACCTCCATGATTTCCGGGAGGCTGGAACCATGCTCGTTCCGTGACGACATCGCGCCGCTGGCCAGGATCGCGCCGAGTTCGCCGGCGCTATGACCGGCCATCGCCGATACCGGCACGCGGAGCCGTTCCAGAACGCGATAGATCGCCTGATCAGCAATGAGTACGCCGAAGATCGACGGCCCCAGCCCGCGCAACTCGGCCTCGGTCGCGGCGCGCTGCTCGTCGGTTGCGTGGGCGGGAAGGTGCAGCACGCGGCGCAAGGACGCTTCCGGCTTACCTGACTCCACGGCGAGTTGGTCGCACCATGCGAACGTCTCTTCAACTTCCGGGAAGACACCGCAGAGATCGGCGAGCATGTTGAGGTATTGCGCGCCTTCACCAGGAAAGAGCAGCGCGACAGTACCCTGTTCGATGAGCGGTTCGGAGAAGTAGTAGATGCCGCCCGAGTCGCGGATGAGCCGGCACTTCGGATCGGCGAGGCGATCCGCGGCGCGTCGGAGTTTCTTCAGCAGGTCGTCCGTGGAGGTGCAGACCACCGCGAGCCGCGCGCTCCCTGGCGTTAGTTCTGCCGCGAGCGCCGCCGCCAGTTCCACGACCGCGAGTTCGGGTTGCCCCTCCAGGTGCGATGCGAGTGCCAGCACTCGGTCGTGGAGTGCGGCGCGGTCGTTGGCCTGGAGGACAACGAGTTCCGAATCCCACCCGCATGCAGGTGAGGCGGATGGCGACATGGATTCGGTGAGAGTGGAAGGCATGAGCTTGGTGGAATGGTGTCGGTCACTCGCCTGGCGAGTGACCCTGACATCAGAACGGGTCGCTTACTCCGCGGCAGCCCCAATCGCTTCGCCCTTCGCGACCGCGGGCCGGGCGGCCGTCTCGGTGCCGCCGGCGATGAGAACCTCCGGCTCGCCCTTCGTGCCGAAGATCACCTCGTCCACAGCGAAATTCGCACCCACGCCCGGTTCGATGAGCTTCAGACCGCGCGCCACGAGGTGCTTTTGCAGATCGGCTACCATGCCCACTTCCGCCCACGGCCCCCACGCCACGCTCACGACGCGGGTCGGCCAGCGGCGATCGAGATCGCACGCCAGCTTGCTGAGGACCTCGTTGGCCGCGGCGTAGTCGCTCTGCCCGCGGTTCCCGTAACGGCTCGTGATCGAGGCGTATACGGAAAAGAACTTGAGCCGTGCCGGGTCGAGTTTTCGCGCGAGTGTCAGTGCGCTGTCAACCTTCGTACCGAAGACACGATCGAAAGATTCAGGGGTCTTGTCGCGGAGTAGCTTGTCCTCGATCACGCCCGCACCGTGGATGACGCCCGCGATGCCGCCGCTGGCTTGCAATTCGTCGATCAGCGCGGCGAAGTTCTTTGCGTCGCGCACGTCGATCGCGCGATAGTCCACCACGCTGCCGGCAGCGCGGATCGCTGCCAGATTCGCGCGAATCTCGCGATCCTTCAGGAGTCGGCGGTACTCGGCCTCGACCGCGGCCGGCTTCGCACCCGGCTGGCGTTTGAGCAGCACCGCCTTGATTTCGGCGGCCGTCGTGAGGCTCACCGTATCGGCAACTTCTGCAGCAGGTGCAGGCGAACTGCCGACGAGCACGAGCTTTGACTTGTAACGAGTAGCGAGTTCGAGTGCGACCTTCGCCGTGATGCCGCGTGCCCCGCCCGTGATGAGGACCGTGTCCTTCTCGGTGAGTTCAACGGCGGGACTTTCCTTGTCGAGCGGGCCAGGCTCAACCTGCCACGTCACGCGGCGGTCGCCATCGCGACCGATCTCAAAGGGGCCGTCCGGGTCGCCGAGTTCGCCCATCAGTTGCTCGACCAGTCGCGGTGCCGGCGTCTCACTGCTCACGTCCACGACGCGAACCGTCACATCGGGCCACTCGTAGCCGAGGCACTTGGTGAAGCCAGCGACTCCTCCGTGCCCAACGGAGAACTCCTGCGGCAATTCGCCGCCGAAGCCCATCGTGCCACCCATCGCCGTGACGGCGAGTAATACTGCGCTTCCGTCCTTTCCAGCGGCGCGGATGTCGGCTTCGAGGCCGCGAGCGAGCAAGTACAGCGATTTCACCTCGCGGCGCGTCTGCTGTTCGGCGGTTTCACCGTCTGGCGATTCCGCAAGCGGCAAGAGGTGAACAAGCCCCGACACCGTTCCACACTCGGCGCGAACGCGGCCGAGAAGTTCATTCACGGCGTCAGGATCGGTGAGATCGGCGGTGAAGCCGTCGCCGCTGCCGTGGCGGAGGAGGACGGTGTTCACGTCGAGTTCCGCGAGTCGGTCGGCGAGTTCCTGCGCCCCACCAAGCTGGTCGTCGGTGATGACGATGGTGCCCGATGGCGCGCGGAAACTCGGTCGGATCGGCAATGGCGCGTCGATGAGCCGCACGACCAGTCGCTGCACGTCGCCTTGTCGCGCTCCCGGATGCAAGCCATCGCTGCCGCTGGCCGGAGCCGCGGCTGCTTCGAGCTTGCCGTTGGTGGAAACTGCGGGCGCGGCGGAAGTGCTGGTTCCTGGCGTGTCCTTCGTGGGCGTGGTGTCGTTCAACGCTTCCATGACGTAGTCTGCGATCCCGCGAAGCGTCTTGATGACGGAGAGTTTCTCCATCTCCAGGTTTGGCTGCTTGCCGTCGGCGCTGGCTTCGATGCTCTCGGCCAGGGCGCCCAGGACTTCCACGCGCTTGATCGAATCAACACCCAGATCTGCTTCCAGATCGAGGTCGATGGAGAGCGCTTCCTTCGGGTAACCGGTCCGTTCGCTGACCAGATCGAGCAGGCGTGCGAGGAGCGAATCGCGATCCAGAGCGGGAGGCTTCGCGGTCGGGGCGGCCTCGGTCTTTGCGACTGGGCTGACCGCCGGCGGTCGCGGGGCACCTGCTCCCTCTCCGCCGGATGTCTTGCGGCTTCCGCTGGTCTGGTTGAGTTCCGCCGCGATGCGATTGGTCGCAGTCACAGGCGTGGGGAGCGGCGTGGCGTGCGCGTGTCCGTGTCCGTGTCCGTGTCCGTTGCCATTGCTATTGCCGTACGCATGGCCGTTGCCGTTGCTGTGCGGCAGAGCGGGGTAGCCGGTGTGGCCGTTCCCATTGCTCGACGGCACCGAGGTGACGTTGCTGGAACTGCCGAGGAAGCTCAGCATCACGCTCTTTTGCGTGTCCAGGAAACGGGCCATGACTTCCTGAAACCGCATCACGACCGCAGCCGCACCGTCGGGAGTTGCGTGCGTGTGGCCGTTGGTCGAAGGTGTCGGGGCCGGGTGAGTGTCGGTGGTGTGCATCGGTACTCGCGCGGGCGTGGGAACGGCAGCGTGGACAGGGGAACTGACTCCCGGCGCTCTTCCTGGCAGAGAAGGAGCAGGGGAGAGGGTTTGGGGCTTCGTGGGGGGCCGCTCGCGCGATTCACGCGCGGCCGCAGGTGGCTGAACAGGTGCTCGTTCCGCACTCCCGGCCGGGGGTGCGGCTTTTGCTCCATCGGGCAAAGGCTGGCCGAGCAAGCGCGGTTCGGGGCCGTTCAGTGGCTTGCTCCGCACGCCGTTGACGACCCACGTCGTGGGTGTGTGGTTCGGCTTGCCGGTGTCGGCGCTGAGTTTCGCCAGCTCGAACGTCTGCGTGCGCCCCGCGAACAGCGGATCGAGGCTGGCCGAGACGCCCGCCGCGAGCAACTGCCCCAGCGTGTGCGCCAGTTGAACCAGGCCAGGGCGCGATTTCGAGTCGGTGGCCAGTGCCAGGTGCGGTTTGTCGGCGAGGATTTGCCCGGTCAGACCTGTGAGTACCGTGTTCGGCCCGACTTCGACGAAGACGCGCGCGCCGGCCGCGTGCATCGCGCGAACTTCGTCAGTGAAGCGCACGGGCGACACGAGATGCTCGGCGAGTTGCCGGGCGATGGCGGGGCCATCGCTGGGATGTGGCTTCCCGCTCGTGTTGGAATACACGGGCTTGCCAGGTGCGGTGAACGTGGCCTGTGCGAGTGCGTTTGCGAGTGCGGGCTTCGCGCCAGCAATGAGGGGAGAATGGAAGCCGCAGGCCACGGCGATACGCTGTGAGCGAATCCCTGCCGCCAGGAGTTTCTCAGCCGCGCGCTTCACGCCGGCTTCGGTGCCGGCGATGACGGTTTGCGTTGGCGAGTTGTGATTGGCAATCCACACCTCGGCCAGCCCCTTCAGCAGCGGTTCCACGGCCTCGGCGGTCGTATCCGCGGCGATCATTCCGCCGGGTGCGTCCTTCGCCGCTTCGCGGATCGCGCGGCCGCGCTGGAACGAGAGCCGCATCAGGGTTTCTTCCGAGATCGCGCCGGCGGCCGCGAGTGCGGAGAACTCGCCGTAGCTGTGCCCGGCGAAGTAGTCGGCCTCGATGCCGAGGGCAGCGAGTAAGCGGAACATGCCGAGACTCGTTGCCCCGATGGCCGCCTGTGCGTTTTCGGTGCGGCGCAGTTCCTCGCGGTTGGTGGATTCTTGCGCGGGTGAGAACGCCGACGGCGGGTAGATGAGCCGGCCCAGCGGCTTCTCCAGATCCTTCGCCAGCGCGGCCTCGGCGCGGTCGAGCGTGCTACGCACGTCCGGGAACGCCATCGCCACCTGCGACAACATATCGGGATATTGCGATCCCTGACCTGGGAAGAGGAACGCAACCTTCGTGGCGGTCGGCTTCGCGTGGAAGTAAATACCGCGTGGGTCGCTGTGCGTGTCGCCCGCCTTCGGGATCGCTTCGAGAGCGAGGCCGATCTTCTCCTTCAGATCGTCGAGCGAGGTGGCGACAATGGCGAGCGTGGCACCGCAGGCCTTGCTCGATTGCCACGCGCTCGCGGCCAGTTCAGCCAGCGTGGGCCGCGCACCGGCCATGAGTGCATCGCGCACGGGCTTCAGCGATGCCAGCAGCGCGGACGTGTCCGGGCGACGGAGGAGGAAGAGTTCCGCGGGCCACTGGCGCACGCCGGTGGTGGGGCGGTCGAGATAATCGCCCGTGTACTCTTCCAGCACGGTGTGGAAGTTGGTGCCGCCGAAGCCGAACGCCGAGACACCCGCGGTGCGAGGGTGTTCCTTGCCGTGGACCCAGGGGCGTGCCTCGGTGTTGAGGTAGAGCGGGCCGCCATCGAGGTTCGCCTTCGGGTTCGGCTTCTCCACCAGCGTCGGCGGCAGCACCTTGTAATGCAGTGCGAAGGCAGTCTTGATGAGGCCGGCCAGCCCCGCGGCGCACTTGCTGTGGCCGATCATCGACTTCACGGAACCGATCGCGCACGATTGCGCGTCGGCTCCGGCATCGCGGAAGAGCTGGCCGATGGCCTTCGCCTCGGTCTGGTCGCCAACGACAGTGCCGGTGCCGTGCGCTTCAACGAGCGCGACGTTCGCCGGGTTGATGCGAGCCTGCGCGTACGCGCGGTGGAGCGCGCGAAGCTGTCCCTCGGCGCGTGGGGCGGTCAGTCCCTTGTCGCGTCCGTCGCTGGAAGCGCCAACACCCTTGATAACGGCGTAGACGCGGTCGCCGTCGCGCTCCGCGTCACTCAGTCGCTTCAGCACGGCGACGCCGACACCTTCCGCCAGCGCGATGCCGTCGGCTTCCGCGTCGAAGGGGCGGCAACGCCCGCGCGGTGAGAGGGCGTGCGTCTTGGAGAACGCGACATAGGCGTAGGGTGTCTGTACGGCATCGCCGCCCATCACGATTGCCACGTCGCTTGTGCCGTCCTGAAGTTCACGCACGCCAGCGTAGAGCGCGGCCAGCGACGAGCCGCACGCGGCGTCGATGGCCATGTTCGGGCCGCCCAGATTGAACCGGTTCGCCACACGTCCGGCAGCGACATTCAGCAAAATCCCAGGGAAGGAATCTTCCGTCCATTCCGGCAGGATTCCCTCACCGAGGTCAATGATCTGCTGCGACTTGATCGGCATTCCGGGAATGGATTCCATCAGCGGCATACACGCGCGGAAGCCGTAGGAAACCGATAACGGCATACCGCCGCCGCCGACGCCCAGAATCGCGCAGGTGCGTTCGCGATTGAATGGTCGTTCCAGATACCCGGCGTCGCCGAGTGCCTGATTCACCGCTTCGAGCAGAAGCAATTGCAGCGGCTCGATGTTCGGGAGGCTCTTCGGCGTGATGCCATACTTCAGCGGGTCGAACGTGATGTCCGACATGAACCCGCCCCACTTCGAGATGATCTTGTCGCGAGCGCGGGGATCAGGATCGTAGTAGGGGCGCCAGTCCCAGTGTGTGGGCGGGATTTCGATGACCGCGTTGGTCTTGGCGAGGATGTTCTCCCAGTATTGCCACAGCCCGGTCGCATTCGGATAGAAGCACGACAGGCCGACGATGGCGATGTCGCACGGTGGCGGGGCCGCCGGTTCGACCGCCAGCACCGGATGGGGCGCGGTGAGCGCAGCATCCGGCTTGCACACATCGGCGTGCAACGCCGCGATGGTCGTGACCTCATGGCGAAGTGCGGCGACCTGGCCGATCATGTACATGCCGCGGGCGAATTGCTCATCGGCGCTCACGGCCGTCAGCCCGTCGCCGTTCGTGTGCGTGCCGTTGCTCTTCGCGCGTGTGGTGTTGGCTTTCGGTTGGCGATCCACGCCCTTACTCGCGACGCGCAACCGGCCGAGATTCATCCGCTCCAGGGCGATGCCGACGTCCAGGGGCGATTTCCCCTCGGCGCGCAGCTTGCGCTTCTCGGCATCGAAGACGTCGGCGTATGGAGTGGGGATACAGCGGATCGCGTGACCGGGGCCGGTTTCGAGCAGCACCGTGTCGGCGCACTGGAGTGCTTCGCGCTGGAAGCGTTCCGTGATCGCGCCGCCGGCAACGGCTTCCTGAGTGAAGAGGTACGCGGTGCCCAGCAGCACGCCGATCTTCACGCCCTTCTCGGCCAGGGGCGCGGCGAGTGCGGCCACCATGCTCGCCGAGAGTGAATCGTGGATGCCGCCCGCAAAGACAACGTGCAGATCGTCGGCCGGTCGGCCGCCAATGTGGCCGAGCAGGACTTCCACCATCGCTTCCCACAGCGCGAAGCTCGTGCGCGGGCCGATGTGTCCGCCGCACTCCTGCCCTTCAAAGATGAATCGGCGTGAGCCGTCCTTGAGGAACATTTTCAGAAGTCCCGGCGATGGGACGTGCAGGTACGTTGGGATGCCGAGCGATTCGAGTTCCTTCGCCTGATCGGGGCGGCCGCCGGCGATGATCGCGAATGGCGGCTTGTGAGTGCGGATCGCGTCGAGTTGCTCGGTGCGAATCTCATTGGGCACGAAGCCGAGGATGCCGACGCCCCAGGATTGCTTGCCGAGTCTGGCCTTCGTTTCGGCGAGGAGTTTCTCGGTTTCGGCCTTGCGCAGGAGTGCCAGCGCCAGGAAGGGAAGGGCACCGCCGGTGGCGACAGAATCCGCGAAGGCCGCGGTGTCGCTGACACGCGTCATCGGCCCTTGCAGGATGGGGTAGGTTGTGTTGTGGCTCTTCGCCAGCGCCGATCCCGGCGCGAGCGGGTTGAGTTTCGCGGCAGTTTCCAGTTGCCGGTTCGCGCGTTCGCAAACGTGCTGGATGATCCCGGCGACGGTCATTCCTCGGGCCGCCAGCGGCGCGGCTGTCACCACGTCCTGCCCCACGAGCCACACACCCTGCGCCGGTTCGCCTGCGACGGCCACCCGCACGGTCTTTCGCCACGCTGCGAGTTTCTCGGCCGCGGGCATGTCCGCGTTCTGGAGCAGTTCCTCATCCCTGGCCAGTTCCTGCGCCGCAGCGCAGTCGGGCCGGGCATAGATGCGGTAGCTCTCGCCAATCCGCGTGCCGAGAACGATCGTCTCGCCGCCATCCATTCCGCCGATGCGCTTGCGAGTGCCGTCCGAGAGCGGTGTCTCGCGCGCGAGTAGCACCTGCGAGTCGAGCACGACACTCTTCGCGCCGCCTGCGGCACACGCGGCGGCCGTGTTCGGGCCGACACCACCGCGCACCCAGAACGGCACCGAAATGTTGTGTTTGCTGGCAAACTGCCGCCATTGCTGAACGAGAACGAACGACGTGCTCGCCCCAACACGCCCACCCGATTCGTGACCCTTCAGAATGATGCCGCCGACACCGTATTCGATGGCGTGCTTCGCTTCCGCAACGCTGACCGCCTCGCGCAGCACTTCAATGCCGGCGTTCTTCAACCCGGCGATGCGTGCCGCGAGTGCAGTGGTGTCTGGACCGGCGAGAATGACGCGAGCGGGGGAAAATTGCGACAGGAGTGTGAAGACTTCCGCGTCATCGGCGCGAAGCTGGACGCCGAAGTTCGGACCGGCGAAGCGAGCGAGCCTCGCCAGTGCTGCGAGCGGTTGCGCGACACTGTATTCCAGGTCGAGCACGCCAGTTGCCCCCGCGCGGCAAGCGGCAATCGCGAGCGACGGGTCGGCGGTTCCGCATGGCGAAAGAACGATCAGGTCGCGCGATTCCATCACTCGCCCCGAGGGTCTGGACCTCCTGTCCGGGTGACGGCCGGGCAAGTCCCGGTTCCGTGGGTGCGCCGGCCGGGAGGCCGGCATTCCGCAGCAGATAGTATCGTAAATCCGTGTGGCTTTGGCAATTTGGGCAGTGTGGGCGACTCTGGATTAATCCGTAGTTCGTTCTCTAGCATCTTCCCAGTTTTGCCCAGAGAGATTCTGAATGAATCCGCATCTTGTGTGCAGGAAGTGTGCCGGAAATGGGTTGAATCAACGGTACGGGTCGTGCCGATGAATGGGGGGAATCAGGTAATTCCACAATGCGGACCAAGGTGCGGGACATGCACAGGCTCATCCTCTTGGCACTGATACTTGCCCCGCTGGCCGGTTGCAAGCGACTGAACAACATGGTTCTCAAGACGCAGGTCGAAACGAAAGTTGACATGCCTGCGCCTGTCAGTGTCGCGGCGGGCAACGTCCGCTCGGTCGTGGTTCAGAATGGGGCGTCGCGCGTCGCGATCCTCGACGTGGATGGCCTGATTCTGGACACGCCCTTTGTAGGGCCGCTTTCCGTGGGGGAAAACCCGGTCGCACTCTTCCGCGAGAAGCTCGAAGCCATCAGCAGCGATCCGTGCGTGAAGGCGGTGGTGCTTCGCGTGAATAGCCCAGGCGGTGGCGTGGCCGCGTGCATGACGATGCGCCGCGACCTGGAGCGGTTCAAGGAACGCACGAAACTGCCCGTTGTCGCGTGCCTGATGGACACCGCGGCTGGTGGCGCATACTACCTCGCGACCGCGGCCGATCAGGTGATCGCCAACCCGGCGACGGTGACCGGCGGAGTCGGCGTCATCCTCAACCTCTTCAACCTCCGCGACCTGATGGCGCAGTTCAACGTGATTCCGCAGTCGATCAAGTCCGGAAAGTATACGGATATCGGCACCTCGGCCCGCGTCCTGACGCCGGAGGAGAAGGTACTCCTCCAGTCGATGGCCGACGAGTTCCACAAGCAACTCATCGCGGACATCCAGCGGAACCGGCCCGCGATGACCAACGCGAACGCCTTCGACGGCCGCATCTTCACTGGCCCGCAGTCGCTGAAGGTGGGGATGGTGGACGGGATCGGCGACCTGGATCAGGCGATCCAGAGCGCCGCGGAGATGGCAGGCTTCGGCGCACTGCCCCGGCCAGGCGTGGTGATGTATCGTCGGGGCAACGATCCGGCCCGTTCGATCTATGCGATCACTGCGAACGTACCACTCCAGCTACTGCCGAACCTGCCGGGCCTCGATCGCTCCAAGATGCCGACCTTCCTGAGCGTCTGGCAACCGGAACTGACGCTGGAACGGCTCGCGGGCAAGTGACACGCCGCTTCGCGAAGGCTCCCGCGAGTCCGGGTGCCTTCGTTCAACTCTTCGCCACGTCGGGCAAATCGCCACTGTAGCTCGCCCACAGCGCATCGACCGGGTGCGCGCACCAGATATTCGGATCGAGTGCCTTCAGGTGCCGCGTGATCTGCATGAGACAGCCCACGTTGCCCGTCAGGAGTGCCCTTGCGCCTGTGCCCAGGATATTCGCCGCTTTTCGGTGGCCGAGGCGTTCGGCCATATCTGGCTGAGTCAGGTTGTAGCTCCCGGCCGCGCCACAGCAGAGTTCGCTTTCCGGAAGTGGGATCAGTTCCAGGCCCGGTATCATTTCCAGCAGCGCCCGCGGTTGCTTGAAGATCTGCTGGGCATGACGCAGGTGGCAGGCGTCGTGGTAAGTCGCCTTGATCGGTAGTGGGTAGGTCGGCTTCACCGGGCCGAGTTCCATGAGGAACTCGCTGATGTCGCGCACCTTGCTCTGGAAGCGAGCTGCAACCGCCGCGAGCGGCGTTGCGTGCATCATGTGCGCGTAGTCTTTGAGCTGGAAGCCGCAGCCGGCGGCGTTGGTGATAATCGCATCGAGGTCCTGAAACTTCGCCGCGTCGGTGGCTCCAAACGCCTCGCAATTGGCGGCAGCGAAAGCACGGGCCGGTGCTTCTTCCGCCGCGTGGTAGTGGAGTGCGCCGCAGCAACTCTGAGTTCGTGGAATCCACACTTCGCAGCCGTTGGCTTGCAGCACCTTCGCGGTGGCGTAGTTCGTTTCAGGATAAAGCGAATCGGCCACGCAGCCGAGGAAAAGCGCGACGCGAGCGCGACGTGGGCCAACGGGTTCGAGCACTTCGGGCAACTGGCCGTAGTGCGGCTTGAGGTTCGGCAGCATCTGCTTCATGCTGCGGAGCGACCGCGGCACCAGGCCCATCAGACCGCTTTTCTCCGCGAGCCAGTCCAGCCCGGTCCACTGCATCAGGCGTGCCGGTGCGAGCGACACGCGATTCCGCCACCGATACGGGAAGACGTGGAACAGCAGGAAGCGTTGCAGCGCGTTGAGCGTTTCGACCGGCCGGCCGGGTTCGAGCGCGGCCATGTATTCGCGGAACGGCTCGATGAGTCGACCATACTGCACCCCGGAGGGGCACGCGGTTTCGCACGCGCGGCAGTTCAGACAGAGATCGAGGTGCCGCTTCACATCCTCATCGAGCGGCAGGGTGCCGTCGATGACGTTGCGCATGAGGTAGATGCGGCCGCGTGGCGAATCGGCCTCGTTGCCGGTTTCGACATACGTGGGGCAACTCGCGGTGCAAAGCCCGCAGTGAACACAGTCGAGAATGAGTTCGTAGTCGATGTGCGGCCCCTGTGAGGTCGGGCACGCCGCTGGGGTGGAAGCATCGGCCGCGTGCTCGGGCACGACGGGCAGCGCGGTTTTCGGAAGCGTGGTGGACATACCCTCACATTAGCAAAGCCTGGCGCGGCGGGAACACCAACCCACCTCAAACCGCGATCCGATCAGCCGCGCTGGGCATGGACCACCGCGTCCGGCATGAGGGAAAGCTCGCGAGTCGCGCCACGAGTGCGATCCAGAACGTATTTCTGGAAGTAGTAAATGCGTTCCTCGCGCGTGCCAATCACGCCGCGGTGGGGGCTGGCTGCCATTCCGCGTTGCACGCTCTCATAGATCGAGCCGTCTTCGGCGAAGACCTTGCGCGCGATCCACGTCGAAAGCTGTTGGAGAAACTTGTACATCGTCCACGCCAGTGGGCCTTTCGTGGTGCCGCGGAGTGTGAAGAAGATGCAGCGATAGCGGCATGTTGCCGGGCCCGTGGGGAAGACGCACTGCATCATGCGGAACACGTCGAGCGAACTTCCGGTGGCGTGTGGGTGCAGGACGCGGTGCCAGTATTCGTTGGTGACAGGCGGTCCGAGTCGCCGCACCATCCAGTTCATCGACCGCGTGGGGAAATCGTTTGGCGGGATCGTTCGGAACGATGTGAATGTCTCCGTCAGTTCGTGCCAGGCATTCTCTTCTGGTGGAAACTCCTTGAATGTCTTGGGGTGAACTTCGGGAATGTGGTACGACTCCAGCGAGTTCTCCAGCACAACCTTCCAGTTGCACGCGAACTCCTTCTCCCAGCTCAGAGAGTGTCGGTAGCTGCCGCTGAAGGTTTGCCACGGCTCCCACAACGGGCCAATCCACTCGCGTAGTGGCACTGGATCGTCATTCAGATTGACGAAGACGATGTCGCCGCAAGTGCCGAGGTGGAAGGACTTCAGGCAGGAGTTTTCGCGGTCCCAGGGGCGGAAGACCTTGGCGTCCGGTATCTTTGCGGTGCCGCCGTCCTTGTTGAATTCCCAGCCGTGATACTGGCAGCGCAGCCTCTCGGTGTTCCCACACGGCTTGCTGGTGAGCTGGCTGTGGCGGTGCGGGCAGACATTCAGGAACGCACGCAGTTCACCATCGAAGTTGCGGACGAGGATCGGCGTTTCGAGCAAGTCGAACGTGCGGAAGTCGCCCGGGTTCGCCAAGTCGCCGACCGTGCACAGTGGGTGCCACGCCGGGTGAAAGAGATGCCGTAACTCCAGCCGATATTGCTCCTCGGACGTGTAGTGATCGGGGCGCAACAGGTGCTGGAGGTGCTGCTGGTTGGTGAACATCGTGGGTGTCACTCGGTGGAGGGCGAGCAGGCCACCCAGTAAACTGGATAAAATGGGCAAGAATTGGCAAGAGGGAAAGAGATCTCACGCCAACCTTTTGCCTGACAGCGCCCACCGGCGCGGAACTATTCCTTCTTCTCTTCTGCCTGGCGATTCTCCAGGAACCAGCGCCCGCCAGCGCTTGTGAAGTAGAGAGTTCGCCCCTTCATGCTGGGATGCGTGGCTGTTGCGGTTGCATCAGTGGGAGTGAATGTGCCGTCGTGGAGGATGCGGCCGAGGTCCTTGAGTGTCTGTGGGTCTTCGGTCAGTTTCTGCGTTACATCGCGGACGAGTTGCCGGAAGCCGAGATCGCGGGCCTTCGCCATGGCCATCGCTCGGAATCCTGCGGCGTCGAGCGGTACGAGTGTTCCAGGTGCGACCTGACCCGGCTTCGAACGCTGGAAATCGCGGAGCTTCGCCAGGTCCAGTTCAACCGCGCCCTCGAAGTCCTTCGCGCGTTCTGCAGCGGCATCGTCCACAAACTTCGGGTCGAGCAGTTGCGCGACCAGATACGTATAGTCTCCCTTTTCGGCGGCCAGAAGCACCGACCGCAGCGCCTCCCGCGGGTTGCCCTGAAGATACGCCTTCTCGCGCGGTTTGATGCCGTAGCGTGGCGCCGGTTCCTTCGGCTGTGCGGCGGCCATCGCACCAACGCCGAGCAGAAGGGCAACGGCGAATGTGGCTCGCATCGGGCTTCCTCCAGATGTGGGGTTACTCACACTCTACCCGCGCCTGGAACGCGGCTCCACCCCGACGACCCATCGGCCGATACAATTACCCGCATGGCGGGCAACACATTCGGCAAACTGTTTCGTATCACCACCGCGGGCGTCAGCCACGGGCCGGGTTACGTCTGTATCATCGACGGCTGCCCGGCAGGGCTGGAACTGTCGGTGGAAGACCTTCTCCCGGATCTGCGACGCCGTCGGCCTGGGCAGAGCAAACTCACCACGCAGCGAGACGAGGCGGACACGCCCGAAATCTGGTCGGGCGTGTTCGAGGGGAAGACCGACGGTACACCCCTCGGTATTCTCTTCCGCAATGCCGACCAGCGCAGCGGGGATTACGGTGACATCAAGGACAAGTACCGGCCCGGTCACGCCGACTTCACCTTCGACGCCAAGTACGGTTTTCGCGACTATCGCGGCGGTGGCCGATCGAGCGCGCGCGAGACTGTCTGCCGCGTCGCGGCCGGCGCGGTGGCGAAGAAACTCCTGGCGCGCGAGGGGATTCGCGTACTCGGTTATGTGAAGCAAGTCGGCGACATCGTGGCGGATGTGCCCGATCCGACCGCCGTAACGATGACGCAGGTGGAAGCGAACCCCGTCCGCTGCCCGGTGCCCAACGCCGCCGAACGGATGGCGGCACTCATCGACGCCGTGCGACTGGACCGCGACTCCATCGGCGGCGTCGCCGAACTGGTCGCAATCGGTGTTCCACCGGGGCTGGGTGAGCCTGTCTTCGACAAGCTCAAGGCCGATCTGGGCAAGGCGTTACTCTCGTTGCCCGCCGTGACGGGCTTTGAGTATGGGGCGGGCTTCGCAGTCGCGACCATGCGCGGCAGCGAGCACAACGACGTGTTCGTTCCGCAGGCCGTGGAACCGCCTCACGAATCGCCAGTGGCACCGGATGCAGCAGATTGCAACGCCTTCGCGTGGGAGCCACAGCATGCCGCGCGGGTGCGAACAGAGTCGAACCGGCACGGCGGGATGCTCGGCGGCATCTCCAGCGGAATGCCCATCGTCTGCCGGGTCGCCATCAAGCCGACCAGCAGTATCCCCCGCACGCAGCGCACGGTCACGCGCGCGGGTGAAGCAACCGACATTCTCGTGAAGGGGCGTCACGACCCCTGCCTTCTGCCGCGTTTCATCCCGATGGGTGAAGCAATGATGGCGCTCGTTCTCATCGACCACCTCCTGCGATCGCGAGTCAGTCGCCTTTCCGAATGAGCCGCGCGCTGCCGATGCTACACCGCAACGGTGGATCGGCAGGGAGAATAGGATTTGAGCGCGTGGCACCGCTGTCCCGTTTCACAGGGTCAATGACCCTGCGAGCAATCCGGGATGAGACCGCTTACTTCGCGGCGGCGCGGGCACTCTTGACCAGCCGCGACTTGAGTCGGGCGGCCTTGTTCGGGTGGATGTAGCCCTTCGTCGCGGCGCGGTCGAGGATCTCCTGCGTCTTGCGCATATCCGTGGGGATCTTTGCGTTGGCCGCGTCGAGGTTGGCCTTCGACTTCGAGGTATCGGTGTCGGGTTTCGCCGTGGCGAGTTCGGCCTTCGCAGCAGTGATGCTCGCGAGGGTCGTTGCGACATCCTTGCGCTGGGTCTTCAGTTTCTTCGCCGCAGCGCGGTTCTGGCGGCGACGTTTCTCGTTTTTGCGGAGGCGCTTCCACGCGCTGGGAATGTGCGGCATTGGTCAGGTTCTCTGTGGTAGTTGGTAGTTCAAGTTACCAGGTAATGTTGTTGTATTCTGAACGGCACACGGAGTGTGCCGTTGCTTTTGAGGATTACAGGCTCACCGCGCCCACCTTGTAGCGGATGAATCGCGTTGGCTCCAGGCCGGCCTTCTTCAGCGCGGCGCTGACGGTGGTCTTGGGATACTTCATCTCGTTGGCCATTTGCTGTTCGCCCAGCACGATCTCGGCAAGGCGCGTGCGGAGCTTGCCCTCGGCGATCTTCTCGAGGATGTTTGCCGGCTTGCCCGCGCTCTTCGGGTCGGCGTCCATGTCGGCCTTCACCAGCCCCTGCTCCTTCGCCATCACGTCGGCGGGCACGTCGGCGACTGTGGCATAGGGCGGGTTGAGCGCCGCGATGTGGGCGGCCACGTCGCGGAGCAGTTCGTCGTTGGGCTGGGCGCCCTTGCACTCGATCACAACGCCGACGGTGCCGTCGTGGTGAACGTAACCACCGTAGAGGCCGCCTTCGAGTTTGAGGAAGCGATGCAGGATCATCTTCTCACGGATGACGCCGACCACATCGTTGATGCGGTCCTGCACCGTGGCCTTGCCGAACGGCTCGGCGAGGATCGCGGCCACATCCGCTGCCTTGCTGGTGGCGACGTGCTTCGCGAGATCGGTGGCCAGCGCGACGAACTGATCGCTCTTGGCGCTGGGTGCGCTCTCGCAACGCATCTCGACGATGCCGGCGGTCTTCGTGCTGTTGTCGAAGTAGACGCCAACGCGCCCCTCGGCGGTTTCGTTCCCCTCACGCTTGGCGGTCATCTTTGAGTTCTGCTGTTGCAGCCACTCGATGGCCTTGTCCATGTCTCCGCTGGCCTGGTCGAGCGCTTGCTTGCACAGGCCCATCGGTTGGTCGGTGCGATCGCGAAGTTGCTTGACCATCTGCGGCGTAACGGCCATGTCTCACTCTCCAGTTCAAAGTTCTCTGTGTGCAGTGGTTGATGAGTGGTCAGTGGGTAGTGGGCGGTGTGCAGGGGTGAGTTTCTGTGTGAGTGGTCGAGAGGGTGTGGGCAGTGCATTGCTGCCCACCGCGCCTCTTTACTACCCACTCATCCTGCCCACAGCCCACTCTTACCGACTCACTTTTTCAGACAGCCCCGGCAGGAGCAGGGTTCGCCTCGGGAGCAGGAGGCGGCGCTGCAGGTTGTTTCGGCGACGGCTGACGGCGGGCGCTCTGTTGCTCGGGCGGCAGCGCGGCGCGGCCTTCGAGGCAAGCATCGGCCAGTTTCGAGAGGATCACTTCGATGGAGCGGATGCTGTCGTCGTTGCCGGGAATCGGCAGGTCCACCATGTCCGGGTCGCTGTCGGTGTCGATCAGCGCGATGGTGGTGATCCCCATCCGCTTGGCTTCCTTGACGGCGATGTGTTCCTTGTTGGGGCCGACGATGATCAGCGCATCGGGCGGCTTGATCATGTCGCGGATGCCCATCAGGTTGCGCCGAATCTTGAGCAACTCACGGCTCAAGCTGGAGATCATCTTCTTGGAGTGCGTGCGAATGTCCGAGGTATCCGGGGCCTTGGCCGGATCAAGCTTGCCTGCCTCGGTCATCAGCCCGGCGATGTACGAGTTCAGGTCGACGCGGTTGGGGTTCTCGCCCACCGGCAGCCACATGGATTCGAGTTCCTGGAGCCGCTTCAGTCGGTTACGGATCGTGCGGTAGTTCGTGAGGGTGCCACCGAGCCAGCGCTCGCTGACGAAAGGCATCCCGCAGCGTTGCGATTCGCGTTCAACAATCTCTTTGGCCTGCCGCTTGGTTCCGACGAACATCACAAGTCCGCCGCGAGAAACGACTTGCGACAGGTAACGGTATGCACGCAGAAGACCGCGGACGGTTTCGCGCAGGTCGATGATGTGGATCAGGTTACGCTTGCCGTAGATGTACGGCCGCATCTTGGGGTTCCACCGGCTGGCCCGGTGGCCGTAATGGACGCCTGCTTCGAGCAGGACTTTGACATCGACTAGCGCCACGACTGCTCCTTCGAGGACTCGGCACCGATCACGCGAAGATTTTGCATGATGAGCACATCCCCCATTGAGGTAAGTTTCGCCCCCAACACGGTTTCTGGGGCGCCTGGTTCCCGCTGTCGGCGCGTGCTCATCCGCAGGCGCGCCGCGACCGGGAAGCTAGTAATATAAGCACCAGGCGAGAGTCGTCCAACCCACTTCCGCGAATCCGCAAAGCCATGCGACCCGTACGCACAAAGCCCCGCCTCGTTCCTGTGCTCGACGTGATGAATGGGCAGGTCGTGCGCGCCGTGGGTGGGCGACGCAAGGAATATCGGCCCATCGTGAGCCAGTTGACCGCCGCGACAACACCAGTTGCGGTCGCGAAGGCTCTGCTCACTGCAACGGGCGCGGCCGAACTTTACGTTGCCGATCTGGATGCGATTGCGGGAAGTGGACGCATTGCGCCATCGGTACTGGAACTGTTCGAGGTATGCCCCGTTCCGGTGTGGCTCGATGCGGGGATTGGTCAGAATCTGTCCATCGCGGCGGTGCCCGCTCTTTCACACATCCGGCCGGTGATCGGTTCCGAAACCTGCGATTCGCCCGAGACGCTATTCCATACGCTCGTCGAAGCGGGCGAACGGAAAGTTGCGTTTTCGATTGACATGAAGCACGGTCGATTGCTTGGGCATTCGCCGGCCTGGGTCGAACACGGCGTCTTCTCGGATGCCGACGTGCTGGAGATGGCCGCGGTTGTGGTAGAGCACATGGGCGTCCGCACGCTCATTCTCATCGACCTGGCGGACGTGGGCGAGAAGGCCGGCCCCACCGGGACTGAATACTGGTGCCAGAAGATCGCATCGCGGATGCCCAACATGGAGTTGATCGTCGGCGGCGGCATTCGCAACGGCGACGACATCGAGCGGCTGGGCGAAGCCGGCGCGACGGCGATACTCGTGGCGTCGGCCCTGCACGATGGAGCGTTGAAGCTGTGAAGCGAACCCTCTGTCATCACGAAGCGAAACCGAGGTCATCTGCTCGGATCGGGGGGCTACTCGGAAGCCAGTTCCTTCAACGCCTCGTCTGTGAGCCGATACACCGTCCAATCGTTCATCGCGGTCGCGCCGAGCGACTCGTAGAAGCGGATCGACGGCTCGTTCCAGTTCAACACAGACCATTCGACCCGCGCACAGTCGCGCGCCACCGCCAGCCGCGCGATGGCGCGCAACAGCGCCTTGCCGTGTCCCGCGCCACGATGCTGCGGATCCACGAAGAGATCTTCGAGATAGATGCCAGGCTTCGCGCGGAATGTGGAATAGTTGTGGAAAAAGAGTGCGAAGCCGACGACCACATTGTCTTCTTCGGCAATCAACACTTCCGCATACTTCCGCTCGCCGAAGAGGTGTGCGTGCAAGTCCGCCTCCTGCATGATGCAGGCGTGCGCGAGTCGCTCATATTCTGCGAGGTCGTGGATCAGTCTGGCGATCTCAGGCACGTCGGCGGGAGCCGCGGGTCGGATCATGGTGGTTCTCGCATTTGTGTTTTTCATCAGCATATCGTGCCAGGAAGTCGTTGACATGCTCCTGGCGACGTAACCGCGTGTGAGCCTCGCGCATCATTCGACAGTCACGCTCTTGGCGAGGTTGCGTGGTTTGTCCACGTCGCAACCGCACAGCAGAGCGACTTCGTATGCGAATAGCTGCAACGGAATGGCTGTGACGATGGGCTGAAGGTACTCCGGCACATCGGGTACGGCGATCACATCATCCGCGAGGGCGGCTACCTCGGTGTCGCCCTCGCTGGCGATGGCAATCACAGGGCCACCGCGGGCCTTGATCTCCTGCATGTTCGACATCACCTTGTCGAACACATTGCCACGAGGCACGAGGAAGACGCTCGGTGTCTGTTCGTCGACGAGTGCAATGGGGCCGTGCTTCATCTCCGCGGCCGGGTAGCCCTCTGCGTGGATGTAGCTGATTTCCTTGAGTTTGAGCGCGCCTTCGAGCGCTGCCGGATAGAGATATTGCCGGCCGAGATAAAGCACGTTGCGCGCGTCGGCGTACTTCGCGGCCACATCCTTCACGCGGTCGTGGCACGCGAGCACCTTGCGAATTTGTTCCGGCAGTGCGTGCAGTTCCTCGATCATTCGTTGCCCCTGAATGCTCGACAGGTGCCGGGTGCGGCCGAAGTAGAGCGCGAGCATCGCGAGAGTGCTAACCTGGCTTGTGAAAGCCTTGGTGCTGGCCACGCCAATCTCGGGGCCTGCGTGAAGGTAAACGCCGCCATCGGCTTCGCGTGCGATGGAACTGCCCACGGCGTTGCAGATTGCGAGCGTGGTGTGGCCCATCCTCTTGCTCTCGCGGAGTGCGGCCAGTGTGTCGGCCGTCTCGCCGCTTTGCGTGATGGCCAGCACCACCGTATTGCGGTCGATGGGCGGATTGCGATAGCGGAACTCGCTGGCGTATTCAACTTCCACTGGCAGGCGGGCGAACTCCTCAAAGAGATACTCGCCCACGAGCGCCGCATGGTAGCTCGTGCCGCACGCGGTCATGATGACGCGGTCCACCTGTCGCAGTTGCTGGGCGCTGAGGTTCAGGCCGCCGAAGTGCGCGGTGGAATCGGCATCGTCGAGTCGGCCGCGCATCGCTGCTTCCAGCGCATCGGGTTGCTCGTAAATCTCCTTGAGCATGTAGTGTGGGAAGTCGCCCTTCTCGGCATCGCCGCTGCCAAGATAGTTGGCGATGTCGCTGACCGCGACTGATACGGGTGCCAGATCGTGGTCGCGAATCTCCCAGTCGGTTTCCGTCAGGGCGCAGATTTGCCGGTCGGTGAGGTAAACAACCTTCTCCGCGAAGCCGGCTAGCGCGTTGGCGTCGGAGGCCAGATACGTTCCTTCGGCTCCAACGCCGATAACCAGCGGGCTGCCGAGTCGCGCCCCGACAATCATCCCAGGTTCGGCCTTGGCCATCACGGCCAGGCCATACGTTCCCTTGACGTGTGTGAGCGCCTGACGGACGGCCGCGACAAGATCGCCGTGGTAGAAGCGGCCGATGAGGTGTGCGAGAACCTCGGTGTCGGTATCGGAGCGGAACAGCACGCCAGACGCCTGAAGTTGCCGTTTGAGGCTGGCGTAGTTCTCGATGACGCCGTTGTGAACAAGCGCGATGTCGCCGCTGGCGCTCATGTGCGGGTGGGCGTTTCGGTCGGTCGCGCCGCCGTGTGTGGCCCAGCGTGTATGACTGATGCCGTGGCAGCCCGGTGCCGGGTACGCCGCAACGTGTTTGCGAAGTTCCGCGAGCCGCCCGGCCTTCTTGCGAAGATGCAGTTCGTTGCCGGTGCTCGTGATGAGGCCGGCGCTATCGTAGCCGCGATACTCCAGCCGTCGCAGCCCTTCGAGAAGAACGGGCGACGCTTCGCGCCGACCTGTGAATCCAACGATCCCGCACATGGTTGGTACTCCCTTCCGTGGGCGTGGAAGAGTGTAGCCATGGCGGCGCGGCGGAGGGAAGAGGAGTTGGGCGGATCGGCAGCGCGGTTCAGCCGTTGCTTGCGCGCGAACTGGGTTGATCGAAGTGATACGTTGCCGCCGTCTCCTTCGATTGGAGGAGCTTGTAGTGTTTCATCTTCTTGTAGAGCGTGACGCGGCTGACGCCGAGTAATTGCGCGGCGCGTGTGCGGCTCTGGCCCGCCTTCTCCAGCGCGCGGAGGATGTTCGCGCGTTCTGTCGCCTCGCGCGACTGTTTCAGCGTTCCTTCAAAGCTCGATGGCATCGGCAGTGTCGCCACCGCGGATTCGCAGCGAGTCAGTACCTGCGGCGAGAGGTGATGCAACTTCAACTCGTTGCCGCTACTGCTCAGGACTGCTTGCTGGATCACGTTTTCCAGTTGGCGGATGTTGCCCGGCCAGGGGCACGCTTCGAGTGCGCGTAACGCCTCCGGGCAGACGCCGAAGAGGCGTTTGCCATACTTCGTGCCGTAACGAGCGACCATCCCACGGACCAGCGGGCCGATGTCTTCCGGCCGGTGTCGCAGCGGCGGCAGGTGGAAGCTGATGACGTGCAGCCTGTAGTACAGGTCGCGTCGGAAGGTGCCGCGTTCGACCGCCTCAGCGATGTTCCAGTTGGTTGCGGCGATGATACGCGCGCGGCATGTCTGCGTCTCGTTACTGCCGACTGGCTCGAACTCGCCCGTCTCGATCACGCGCAGGAGGTTCGCTTGTTGGTCGAGGCCGAGGGTGTCGATCTCATCGAGCAGAAGCGTCCCTTCTCCCGCGGCGGCGAACTTCCCGACCTTCGGCGCATCCGCGCCCGTGAACGCACCCTTCGCGTGTCCGAATAGCTCGCTGGCGATCAGATTCCCGGACAGCGTGCCACACGCGACAACCAGAACGCGACTCGCGCGGCGCGCGGAGCATTCGTGAATCAGTTTCGCCAGAAACGTCTTGCCGGTGCCGGTTTCGCCCTCGATCAGCACTGTCACATCGTGCGCTGCGGCGATGCAGAGCTGATCGACCATCGTGGTGAGCGACGGTGTGTGATTGATGAGCCGGCGGCGGATCGTGGCGTTTATGGATTCGCCTGTGGGGTCGGCGAATGGCTCACCTGGGGCCAGCGCTTGCTGCGCCCAGCCGGTCAGTTCGCGCGTTTGCTGTGGCCAGGCGAAGCGGTTCGCAAGATACGGAGTCAGCGAATCGAGCCGGCCGGTCTTTCGCACGGCCTCGGTTTCGAGTATCGACACCGCCGCCGGTGAGAGTTGCACGCGGGCCTCGCGCAGGATGGCTTCCACCGGACCGACATCGGCCGTGTCGGACGCTACGAGCAAGAGGTCGCCGTCGGTGTGAGGTGTCAGCAGTTGCGACACATCCTCGAACGGCACCACCGGCGCGGTGAGTTGAATGGCGCGTTGCAGATGAGCCTGCACCCCGGCGGCCAGTCGAAGATCGTGCGCGGCGATGATGAGGCGACGTGATGAGGGCATCTGGGTATGACTCCGACTGGCGTGAGCGAGCAAAGCGCCCGCACAATCCCTGCATCGAGCCGATGCGGAAAAGTTGCGGAGGCGCTTCCACGCTTAAGGAAAGTTTACAAATGGGGGGGATGCAACCGACTCGACCGAAGATGCCGGAAAAAGGGGCGTGTCTGTAACGCGGATTCTGCTCGGGGACGAATGAAATGCTGGCAGGACAGCATTTGAGGTGAGCCGTTCGCGGAGGTGTGGATATCAGGGGATACCGCGGACAAGGGGCGGTTCGGCGCGGCGTGTCTGCCAGAGTGGCAGGCGTTGCCAGAGGTGAATGGCCCGCTGGAAGCGCACGCTATCGGGGCGCATCTCACCCACCTCGCCGTGGAGTACGCGATACTGCCACGTTGCCAGATGCACGCGGCCGCGCGCGGCTATCTGCCACCGGCTTTATCGTGCGGGTAAGGGGTTCGATGCGTGAGAAAGAGGACGCGCAAGCAGTGTCACGCGGGTTGCATCGCCAGGGCGGGAGTCTCGCCCGGCGGGGGTACGATGCGCGCGGTGAACGCGGCGGCCACCCGATCGCGACTCGGCAGGAAGAACACCAACCGGAGCATTTGGGGGCCGAGTTTCGCAGACTTGAACGCCGTCGCGGCGACCAGTCGCAGGTCGAGCAGTAGGCTCATGTGCTGGACATAGTAGAGATCGTACACAACCTTGTGGCGCACGCTCGTCACATCGCTATCGGCGGGAAGTTGGCACTGCGCCAGGCCCGTTACCCCCGGCTTGACACGAAGTCGGTGGCGATAGCCAGGCACCAGGTGATTCAGACCCTTGGCCTGGATCACTTCGGGCCGCTCCGGGCGCGGACCGACCAGGCTCATCTGCCCCATCAGCACATTCAGGAGTTGTGGCAACTCGTCAATATGCGTGGCGCGGAGAAAGCGGCCGATGTGTGTCACGCGAACATCGCCCTTCTGCGACCACTGGATGCCGCCAGTCGCCTCGCAATTGGGACGCATGGTGCGAATCTTGATGATCTTGTACTTGCGGCCGTTGAAGCCGACGCGCGTTTGCGTGTAGAAGATAGGGCCAGGTGAGGTGAGCTTGACGGCAACAGCCGCCAGCGCGACCAGGAGTGTGGCGAAGGGAAGCAGCGCCAGAGCCACGGCGTAGTCGAACACCGTCTTGACGGTGACGTAGTAGCTGAGGTTGGGGGGCAGGTCGATGACTGTATCGGCCGGCAAGCAGTCAATCGCCTGCCACGGCTCGCGTTTGAGCGGCGCAGTGGGAGCGGTCGAGACAGTCAGGCGTGGCGTCGGTAGCAACGGCGCGGCGCTCATTCGATTCCGTTCTCCGGCTGCAGCGGGAAAGTGTGGGCGTTCGGCAGGTCGTCAGCGGCATGATCTGGCGGCAGGAGCCAGTCGCCGAAGGAAGCTGGCACGCGAGTCAGTCGTTTGGCGGCACCTCGCGCCTCTTCCGCATTCACTCAGCGGTTCAATAACACCCCCTCAACCGCGGCCCGGCGATGGCAATCAGGAGTATCAATCAGTGGCGCATGAAGGCTTTCAGGGGTGCGTCGCTCGCGGAGCGGCAGGTGGTATTCTGTCTGTCACGGCCCCATCAGTTAGAACATTCCCCCTACCGCAAAGAATGAGACGCTCGCAGCGTCTCTGTTGTTCCCAGAAATCCGACACCTGGCCAAACAGTGGCAATTCGTGCTGCGGGGGCTTCACTCTGGCAACTGCCGGGAGTAATTGTAACCATACGAATACACATCCTGATGGATACCGTTGACGACGGCGCCGATTAGCGGGATGTTCAACTGTTGCATCTTCTCGGTTGCTGTCATCACCTTCGGCAACTGGCTCACGTCCTGCATCACGGAGAAGACCACGCCGTCAACGTGCTGGCCGATCAGCAGCGCGTCGGCCACGGGCAGCACCGGGCAACTATCGACGATGACGAGATCGAACTGGCCGCGGAGGCGGTTGAAAAACGTCTCCAGGGGGTGCCCCTGTGCCAGTGCTGCGATGGTGGCCGCAGAACACTGACCGGCGGGGATGAGCCAGAGGTTCGGCACCGTGGTGGCCTGAACAACGTCGGCCGCATCGACTTCCTGGCGGAGCACCTCCGAAACGCCTGGCCGCACGGGTAGCTCGAACAGTTTCTGGACCGATGGGTTTCGTAGGTCGCAATCGACAATGAGTGTGCGCATTCCCGCGGTGGCCATGCTCGTGGCCAACTGGCTGGCCAGTGAGGTTTTCCCTTCACCCTGCGTGGCACTGGTCACCATCACTACCTGCATCGACTGCGAACGCGCCGCATGCAGCAACATGGTGCGCGTGGAGTTGATCGACTCGTTGAGCACGAAGCGCCAGTTCGCTCCGCCCGCCTCGGCTGCGGCCTTCAGGCTCGCTCGGCTGGGGAACGCGGGCACGGTGCCGATGACACGCATCCCCAGTTCCGCGACGACCTGATCGACACCGTCGACACGCCGAGTACGCCACTCGAGCAGGGCCACCAGGAGAACGACACCGAGGAACGTGGCGGCTCCGCCGGCGCCTGAGAGCAGGACCTTCTTGTTCTGATTGTGGTTCGGAACCTTCTCCACATCGCCTCTCATCCGGATGCGACTTCCCGCCTTGTCGTCGAGTCGGAGCTTGGCGAGGCGGATGTTGGTCTGTTCCAGCATCTCCTTGGGTGGCTTCAGCGCGTCGCGCATCGACTGGATGGTCAAACCGCCGCCGACGCCCGCGTCGATGAGTTTTTTGTAGGCGTCTCGTTCTTCCCGGATTCGTTCGCGAACCTGCGTCTTGATCCTGATCGTTTGCTCCAGGAATGCGATGCGGTTCTTCTGACCGGCAGCCTCGGAGGCACTGGCAGCCTCGGTGGCGTCCTTCGTGGCCGATTTGCGCGCGTCCTGATACGCCGTTTCCAGCTTGGCCGCCTCGGACTTCAGTTCGACAATGTACGGCACTTTCTCGTTGCCGCCGGCGGTGTCGATGGCCTTGAGTAAAACCTGCATCTTCTTGTCCAGCACGCTCTTCGCCTTCACCACGCGCGCGTCGCGGGCAACTGCCTGGGCCACCAGCACCGGATCGGGCGATCGTTCCCCCTTCGTGTCCCCGGCCGGCGCTTTGAGCAGGTCGCGTTCTGCTTCCAGTGGGAGAAGCTCGCGGCCGAGCTTGTGATAGTCGGCGTCCAGGGTGATGAGCTGTTGTTGAAGCAGTGCCAGCCGCTTGGAGTTATCCTCGCCGCCTGTGGTGCTGTTGGCGCGGCTGAGTAACTCGATCTGCTTTTCGCGCGATTCGATCACGATGCGAAGCGATTCCACCAGTTGCTCAAGCTGCTTGATCTGCTCGTCCACATCCTTACGATCGTAGTTCGTCGCATCTGCGATGTAGAGCTTTACGAGATGATCGAGGAACACCTTCATCTCATCCAGATTGTTGCCAGTGAGCGTGACGAGAATGAGGTCGTCGGTGGCCGCCTTGACCGCGAGTTGTTCCTCGATCATCCGCGCGGGGTCGGCCGATTGCTTGACGATATCGAGTTGGCCAACGCCACGTTCGTTGATGGTGCGTGTGATGAGGTAGCGTGTCTTCAACAAGAAGACCTGACGGCTGCGGTATTCGGCGAAGTCGTTGGCCGAACGGTCGCCGAGTTCGCTGCTGCGCGAGCGAATCTGGACAACGGCGCGGGCCTCGTGCTTGCCGCTGGGCATGAGCAGCCAGATACCCACAGCCGCCGCGACGCCGGCGATCAGACCCAGGAGTGTGCCGAGAATCCAGCGGCGCCGGAAGGCGTGGAACAGCCCTGATAGTGTGGGCGTTCCAGGAACACCTGGGCCAGGCATACTGGGTTGATTGACGTAATTGAATGGTGAAACAGACGCGACCGAGTTAACCACCCCGCTGGACTGGGGAGAGTAGGACACAGGCGGATGGCCAGCCGGAGGGTAGCCGGCAGTCGGACGGGGCATCAGGGGTCTCCGACGGTGGCGGCCGGGTCAGCGATGATGAACTTCATGCGGGCTGACCAACCAACCGTCACGTCGCTACAGGTCGAAAAAATCTCGCACGACACGCGCCAGAACGCCGGTCGCGGAGTGGTGCTGGCCCCCGACTCGCGGGGAGGGCATTTCGCAGGGAGGCTTCCGCCCAGTTTCGGGCGAGTGGCAGCATTCGCCTGACCACGACACAGTAGTGGGAATGTTGGCACGCGATGACTGGAGATTCGGTTCATCAAAGTTTACCCAATCCAACCCATCGTGGGAAAGGCCACCTGTCAAAGTGGCTCCAAGAAATCCGGAATGTCGGGAAGTGACGATGGTGAGGATGTTTTTCTTGGACCGGAAAATGGGGGATGCCGATAAATCCGGATAGTACAGGCGGGCTGGGGTATCGGAGCATTTCCGGTCGGTCGCCGGGTCTGCGTGATTGACAGAGATGCTTCAAGGAGAAGCCATGCCGCACCGGCGTTTCTGGAACCCGATACTGACGGCGCTGGTCGTGGTGGCCGGAGGCATGAACGCGGGCTGTGGCAGTTTGCGCAACGACAAGGATGAGAAACTCTGTTGCAAGCCGCCGGAGTTTAACTGCTGCACCATCCCGAACATCGCGGTGCCCAAGGAGTTAAACAAGGTCGCGCTGCCGCCGTACATCGTCGAGACACCCGACGTGATCGAGGTTAAGGCCCTTCGCGTCATTCCACTGCCGCCCTATCGCCTGGAACCACTCGATGTGCTGTTCGTTTACGGTGAAAACGTGTTCGAGGGCGCGCCGCTGACAGGGAAGTACCCGGTGGATCCGGACGGCACCATCAATCTCGGTCGCTATGGCGGCGGCGTCCGCGTGACCGATCTGACAGCCGAAGAAGCACAGAAGGTGATTGAGGCGAAGGTTCGCCAGTCGGCCCCGAAGGCCAATGTCACTGTCTCGCTGGCCCAGCCGCGCGGCGCGCAGCAGATTAGTGGTCAGCACATCGTGCGGCCCGACGGCACTGTGAGTCTGGGCGGCTATGGCAGCGTCTACGTGGCAGGTCTGAGCCTGGCGCAGGCCAAGCAGTCTATCGAAGCGCACCTGTCGAATTACCTCTATCGGCCCGAGGTTTCCGTAGACATACACTCTTGCAATAGTAAGTTCTATTACGTCATCACCGACTTCGCCGGAGCCGGTGAGCAGGTCGCACGGTTGCCCCACACCGGCAACGAAACAGTGCTGGATGCCGTGTCGCTTGTCGGCGGCCTGTCGGCCGTTTCCAGCAAGAATGTCTGGGTGGCGCGGCCAGCTCCAACCGAGTGCGGTAACGATCAGATTCTGCCGGTCGACTGGTGCGGCATTACTCGCAAGGGCGAGGTGAAGACCAACTATCAGGTCATGCCAGGCGATCGCGTGTATATCCTGTCGCAGCCGCTGACGAAGTTCGACACGTACCTGGCGCGAAAGCTGGTATCGATCAACCGTCTGCTCGGCACGACCCTGCTGAGTACGAGTGTGGCGAATCAGGCTCGCTATCTCGGTCGGCCGCTGAACGGAATCGGGTTCGTCGCGCCCATCGTCCCCTGATGCAGCGTGGGGAGCGAACGGGAAGGCCGCAGGCCGCGAGGTGGGTTAACTCCCCCTCGCGGCCTGCGGCTTTTTCCGTTTGTACGGCCGGCGCGGCCGGCGCGGCCAGGAACTCCGGCATGGGTGGCAGGGGTTCTGCTTCATTGCGACTCACGCCGCCGATCTGTTCTGCGAGGAGCCTTGCAACAGGCCAGATGTATTACGATGAGGTGCTCGTGTATCGCCTCTTCCGGATGGTGGAGGAGTTGCATCGTGTCTTTCCGCATCACTGCGCTCGTGGCCGTCGCTGTGGTGATGGGTCTCGGTTCGACCACGCCAGCCAGCGCGCAGTCTGTGCCCCCGATCGATGCTCAGCGCGAGCATGATGGGGCAGGGGCCGGCCAATCAGAAGAACTAGCCCCGCCGTTAGCCAGCAGGAACGTACTGAGATCATGGACGATCTCTTAACCGCGAAAAGGAATCCAGTCATGAGCAGGAAGCGATTCACCCACGCCCTGTGCGTTGCGGTGCTGGCGTGGTTTGGGAGTGAGGCTCTCGGCGCCGATGTGACACCACCGCGCACCACCGCCCCCGTGATCGTGGAGGCCGAGGTTGCGCCAGGCGGCTGTGCGACCTGTCAGCACGGCAGCGCGGCGAGCAGTTGCACGCAGTGCAGCAAGTGGCTGAGCTGGCACAAAAAGAAGAAGCCGTATCAGGTGACACTCAACCCAGGCGCATGCTTCGGTCACTTCCAGACGCAGTGGCGGAGATGGGATGAGGTGTGCCCATACCCTTACGGTGGCAGTGGCGTCAGCGACGCGGGTCGCTTGCCGGGAACGAAGGGGAGCGAACTGAATCCGCCGCGTCAGGCGAACCCGATGGTTCCCTCGAAGATGCCCGACCCCACAAAGCCTGTCACGAACCCGCCGAGCACCCCCAAACGCGGCAGTGACCTGCCTCCGATTCCGCCAGTGCCAGGCAAGTTCAACCCGTGAGCGTAAGATAAATCGCGAGCGGTTGTGACACCTGGCCTGGAGGATGGGGAGCGATGGCGGGAACGTGCCTGGTTACCGGTGGTGCGGGTTTTATTGGCTCGCACCTGGCGGAAGCACTCACTGCGGCGGGTTGGCGGGTCCGCGTGCTCGATGATCTCTCCACCGGACTGGCGGAGAACCTCGCGCACATCGTGCCTGCACCGGAGTTCATCCAGGGGAGTGTGACAGACGAAGCAGCAGTCGCGCGCGCGGTCGCCGGGTGCGACACCGTCTTCCATCTCGCCGCGCTGGCTTCGGTTGCCAAGAGCGTGGAAGACCCACCTGCCTCGCACGCGGCCTGTGCCACGGGCGCGCTCAATGTGCTGAACGCGGCGCGCAAGGCTGGCGTACGGCGTGTCGTGTATGCAGGTAGTGCCAGTGCCTACGGCAATGCCTCCGATCCTGGCGGGCAAGGTGAAGAGACGCCGCTCCTGGCGCTCTCGCCATACGCGGCGGCGAAACTCGCGGGCGAGTTCTACGCCGAATCGTTCGCTCACACTTTCGGCATGGAAACAGTCCGCCTCCGCTTCTTCAACGTCTTCGGGCCGCGCCAGCGTGCCGATAGCCCTTATAGCGGCGTCATCGCCATCTTTGCCGGGCTGCTTACCGCAGGCCGCACGCCCACGATTTACGGCGACGGCCTCCAGTCGCGCGACTTCGTGTATGTCTCGGACGTGGCCAGCGCCCTGATGCTGGCGGCAACCACGCCTGGCGTCTCCGGCCGCGTCTACAACGTCGGCACGGGCGGCTGCGTGGACCTGCTGCAACTCGTTGCCGAACTCAATGCGATCCTCGGCACCTCCGCTGTGCCCACTCACGCCGCACCGCGTGCCGGCGACGTGCGACATTCGCGCGCGAAGATCGACCGCATCCGCGCCGATCTTGGCTACGCGCCGAAGGTCGCCTTCGCCGACGGCCTCCGGCGCACGCTGGAGTGGTATCGCTCGCTCCCGGACTGAGCAGCGTCCTACTTCTCCACGGGCACGAACTTCACGCACACACAGCGACTCACCTTCACGGTGTTGCCGGTTTCTTTCGCCCCGCCAGTAACAGGGTCGCGTTCCCACACGCCAACTTTCCCGCCGCCCTGACTGGCAATCAGCACCCATTTCCCAGTCGGATCGATGTTGAAGCCGCGCGGTGTCCTGATGCTGCCTGTGATGCGGCCCGCGGCTTCGAGTGTCTGGTCGCCCTTCACCTTGAACACGGCCACGGTGTCGTGCCCGCGGTTGGAGACGTAGACAAACTTGCCGTCGGGCGAGGTGATGCACTCGGCAGTCGAGTTGCCTGGCGTCGGTTTCGGCAACGTACTGAGTGTCTGCGCCACCTTCCCGCCCTTCACGACGTTCACGGTCGAATTCAGTTCGCCGCAGACATAGAAGACACCCTTGCCGTTCGGTGGGAAGGCCATGTGCCGAGGCCCGGTGCCTGGCGGCGTGGTGATGTCTTCCTTCGTCTCTTCCGTCACACCCTTCGTGGTGCTGACGCGGAAGACCTTCACCTTGTCGAGTCCGAGGTCGGCGGTGTAGAGGCGGTCGCCTGCGGCGCTGAACGCGCAGTTATGCGCGTGCGGACCCTCCTGGCGCCCCTTGTCCGCGCTGCTCCCCTTGTGCTGAACGAAGCCGAGTCGCTTGCCGAGTTTGCCATCCGCTTCCAGCGCAAAGACGCAGGTACTGCCGCCCCCGTAGTTGGCCACCGCCAGCATATCGCCCTTCGGACTGACCACGATGTGGCACGGCCCTGGCCCGCCGCTGCGATCCTCATTGAGCTTCGTCAACTTGCCTGTCTTGCGGTCGATGGCGAACGCCACCACGGGCCCGCCGCTCTTGGCGCTTCCCTCGCCCACCGCATAGAGAAATTTCTTGTTGGGGTGAATGTTCACGAACGACGGGCTACTCATCGTGGCGGCCAGTTCTGGCTCGGTCAGCTTGCCGGTCCTGGCGTCGAACTTGCTGACATAAATCCCCTTGCTGCCCTTGCTGCCGGTGTATGTGCCGAGGTACACCCAGTCGGTGGCCGATGCAGCGGAACTGACCGCGACCAGCGCGGACGCCGCCAGCGAGAATCGAGAGAGTCGCATCTGTGGAGTCTCCGAAAAATGTCGCGAAAACGGTTCTCTTCGGAACCGGGCGGGTTGATGATAATGGCCCAGGTTGCCATCGGGTATCGAAAACTGCTGCTCGGAGAAGTGACATGCGGAAGCCGTGTGCCCTTGCGATTCTCGTTCTCGGCGCGTCGGTTGCGGCGTGTGCAGACGCTCCCAGCACGCCGGCAACACGCGCGGGCTGGATCGACCTGATGAAGCCCGAAGCGTGGAAGAAGGTTGATCCGCGCTGGATCGTGACTGACGAAGTGAACCTCGCTCCGGATGCGAAAGGCCGCGCCGATCGCGCGCTGAAAGCGACAAAGAAGCCCGGCGGCGTCGCGTGGGTCAATGGCACAACGGGCCGACTCCCGAACCTCATCACGAAAGCGACGTTCGGCGACTGCGAGGTTCACGTCGAGTTTCTCATTGCCAAAGGTTCCAATGCCGGCATCAAGTTCCACGAAATGTACGAAATCCAGATTCTCGATTCGTATGGATCCAAGAAAGAGCTGACGGGCAGCGCCATGGGCGGCATCTATCCCCGGGCGAATCTCCAGAAGGGCGGCTATCTCGACAGAGGCATCCCGCCGAAGGTGAACGCCGCGAAGCCGCCGGGCGAGTGGCAGACACTCACGGCAATCTGGAAGACGCCACGCTTCAACAATCAGGGTGAGAAGATCGCCAACGCCGTGATGGTGAAGGCCACACTCAACGGAAAGGTGATCCACGAGAACGTGGAACTCAAGACGCCCACCGGCGGCAACTGGCAGCGGAAGGAGACGCCGAGTGGCTCGTTCATGCTGCAGAGCGACCACGGCCCGACTGCCTGGCGCAACGTCCGGATTCGACCGCTGAAGTAAGCGGCGCGGCCCTCGCTACCCGCCGCGTTCCTCGGCAGGGCGGACGTTCGTGATGAGCCGCGCGGTCCGGTTCCGCGTGACGTAGTTCCAGAACCACTGGAACACCACCAGCACGCGGTTCTCGAAGCGTGCCAGATAGAGAATGTGGACGAACAGCCACGCCAGCCACGCGGTGAAGCCGGTGAACGTGATCCCCATGCTCTCGCCCACCGCCTTCGCGCGGCCAATCGTGGCCATCGACCCCTTGTCGTGGTAACGGAATGGCCCCTTGGGGCTTTCACCCTTCACTCGTCGCACAATGACACCCGCGACGTATTCCCCCTGCTGCATCGCCACTGGTGCCAGCCCTGGTAACGGCTTGCCATCCGTGCCCGGAAAGCTCGCCAGATCGCCAATGACAAACACATCGGGTCGGCCGTCGATGGTGCAATCGGTGTTGACTGGTACGTGTCCGGCGCGGCCAACCTGGACCCCAAGCGCATCCGCCAGGAGTTTGCCCAGCGGCGAGGCCTTCACACCTGCGGCCCATACTATTGCCTCGGTGTCGATGCGACGCGACTCCGCGCCGGGGCGATCAGGCTTCACCATCACATGATCCGGTTTCACATCAATGACGTGGCAATCGAGCAACACCTCGACGCCCATCTTTTCAAGGTCAGTCTTCGCCCGCGTGCTGAGCTTCGGGACGAAGTTCGACAGGATGCGGTTTTGCCCTTCCACCAGAATGATGCGGGCCGAGGCCGGGTTCATCATCCGGAAGTTGCCGCGCAGCGTCTGCCGGGAGAGTTCGCTGATCGCGCCGGCCATCTCCACGCCCGTGGGGCCGCCACCGACTACCACGAACGTCAACAGGCGTATCCGACGATCGAGATCGGTTTCGCGTTCGGCCATCTCGAATGCGGAGAGCACGCGGCGGCGAATCTCGGTCGCATCCTCGATGGTCTTCAGCCCCGGAGCGAACTCCTCCCACTCGTTGTGGCCGAAGTAGTGGTGTGTTGAACCCGTCGCCACGATGAGCGAGTCGAACGCGACGCGATGGCCGTCCTTCAGAAGTACCGTTCGCGCAGCGAGATCGAAGCCGACGACTTCACCCATCAAGACTTCGGTGTTCCGCTGCTTCTTGAGGATTGCCCGCAGCGGCGCGGCGATGTTCGCGGGCGACAGGCCGCCCGTCGCGACCTGGTACAGGAGTGGCTGAAAGAGGTGAAAGTTGCGGCGGTCGATGAGCGTGACCTGCGTTGGCGTGCGGTCGAGCGCCTGCGCGGCGAGTAACCCACCGAACCCGCCTCCGACGATCACCACCTTGTGTGCTATCGTGCCGTCAGCCATAGACCACCTCCGGAAGTGAGTCCGGCTAGTGTATGGAGCGACTCACGGCAATTGATGGTTCGGTGCGCGGCACAAGAAGACCCAGCACGCACAGAAGCGTCGCCGCGGGCGCGACCCACCAGTACGTATGCAACCCGCCCGCCCACTGGAACGATGCGGCGAGAACGACCCCTTGCCCCATCACGAACAGCGCGAGCAGCGCCCACCGCTGCGCCGAAGCGAGCCGCGCCGCGGCCCACACCGCAGGTACCAGCAGAACCGGCAGGTCGAATATCCAGCCGCCATAGGGCGTCGTCAGGACCGACACCGCGACCACCAGCGGCAACGCACGCGTCCAGTTCCACTCCATCCCCTTCCCGAAGCGGTGCGCGAGGAAGCCCAGGCTCGCCAGCACGCAGGGCATGAACTGCACCCAGAAGTGGCCCGGCGCAAGCCACATCCGCAGCCAGTATGACGGCACGGGCAATGCCCAGTGGGAAAGCGGGGTCGCGCCCTCGGCCGGATGCGTCGTGGCTTCGAGGAATTGCACGAGGACATGCGGATTCACCACAATCGCAACCCCCAAAGCGATCGTGACCACCGCGATTCCGCTCGCGAGCGATTTCGTGCCGCGCCGCGTGATGGCGTCGGCGATCAGCAGCACGCCGAAGCACGCGAGCAGATGCGGCTTCAGTGCCGTGAGCGCCGCGAACCCGCCTGCGGCCAGCGGCATCTCCTTTTGCCGGAAACGGAGAAAGCCCGCGAGACCCAGCAGCAGAAAGCCGGTGTTCTGTCCGTAACAGACGAGCCACCACGTTCCCACGAAGCCGAATGCGACAACCGCCGCGACCCACCGATGCGTGCCCCGTGCGCGACATTCCCACGGTGTGAGTGAATCGCTTCGCGAAAATGCCTGCCAGAGCCAGTCGCACGCCACGAACACGGCGGCCAGTTGCAACCCCACCCACACGAGTATTGCCCAGCGTGGCGAGATCGCACCCAGCGGCATATACACCGCCAGCGCCGGCGGCGGATTCCACATCATCACCGCATGTTCGCGGGTAGAATCGGCGCGTTGCTGTTCCGCGAGCAATTCCGCCGGATGATACGGATTGCCTCCGCGGAGATTCACCCGACCCGCGGACCAGTATTCGGGAAAGTCTCGCGGAACGAAGAGATTCGGCGTGTGTGCCACCATGTTGGCCGCATAAAGCAATGCGGACGTGCCAGCAAGGAGAACGAGCAACGACCGGAAGCGTGGCGACATGCGAACTACTTACTGTGTGGACAGCGCGCGGATACGGCGAACCGCTTCCCGATCGGAGCGACAGCGCGGAAATCGCACAGCGCGATGGCGTTGCGAATGCAGTTACGGTTCCTGTTGAATCGTAGAACGCATTTGACGCACGGGGGCGCGCCCATCATCCCTTCCTATTGCCACCTCACGCTGAGTTTCCCTTCCTCACGGGCACGGCGTTCGAGATACCGCAACCCACGGCGGGCCACAAAGAAGAAGATCACAGCCAACCCCGCGAGCACACCCAACTCCACCCAGACCCCAAACAGGCCGGGCGTGCGGAACAGCACCTGACGCATCGCATCCATTCCAAGCGTTAACGGAATGAGGCTCGCGGCCAAGGCCACCGCGCGCGGCAGAATGCTAACAGGGAAGTTCGTGCCGCTGAGCAGGTATATCGGTTCCTGTAACAGCGAGATAACATGCCAGGCCTCGCGGCCCCACAGGAGAAACACCGACGCAAACAGCATTCCCAGGCCATACAGCGCCGCCAGCGTCACGACGAAGCCCAGCGCCAGCAACCACCAACTCGAAGGGTTAATCGGCACGTCGAAGATTAGCACTCCGGCGAGCGTGATTGCCGATGCGCGAACGATTGTGGTGGTCATACCGCCCAGCGCCATGCCCGTGAGGATCGCGGTCATTGGAGCAGGCGACATGATGTACAGTTCCAGGTTGCCGCTGTCGCGCTCCCAGTAGAGTTGCGCACCCATTCCCCAGAGGACGTTCAGCCAGAACGTGGTCATGGCCGCGCCGAGGACGAGGAAGCCCGTGTAGGCCGGCGGCGCATTCATGGCGCGGTAAGCATAGGCGAACGCCGCCACGGCCAGCACCGGCAGCACCGTCTCTTGAATCATCCAGGCGTTGCTGCGAAACAGCCACGCCACCCGTGGATAAGTGCGGGCCTGTGCCGCCGTCAGGAAGAGCTTGAAGGACGACATTCCTTCTCCCGTCGTTGAGTGAACACCATTTTAGTTACTCCCTACACCAGCGAGGCGCACACGGGTGAAGCATCGCACGCTAACTGTACATTTTTC
>CAYRDG010000011.1:0-121007 GCA_964422915.1 uncultured Frigoriglobus sp.
GCGGACAAAACTCAAAAAGCTCTACCCAAAAATCAAGACCTGACGCGGCACTAGTTAACCTGTGCAGCCGCTGCATTTTCATATCCTGTCTCCAGAGCGATCATACCCACTCCTCACCCCTCTGGCGACATGCACTCCCGATCCGAAATCCTGACGCGGTTTCGTAAACAAGTGGCTGCAGGCACCCCTATCGTGGGTGGCGGCGCCGGTACTGGCCTCTCCGCCAAGTGCGCTGAGATGGGCGGCATCGACCTCATCATCATCTACAACTCCGGTCGCTTCCGCATGGCGGGGCGTGGGTCGCTCGCCGGGTTACTCCCTTACGGTGACGCCAACCAGATCGTGATGGAGATGGCGCGCGAAGTTCTGCCTGTGGTCCAGCGCACACCGGTACTCGCTGGGGTGTGCGGCACCGATCCATTTCGAATCATGAAGCGATTTCTGCTCGACGTGAAGGACGCTGGTTTCAGCGGCGTGCAGAACTTCCCCACTGTCGGCCTGTTCGACGGAACCTTGCGTGTCGGGCTGGAGGAAACCGGCATGGGCTATCCACTCGAAGTGGACATGATCGCGCAGGCCCACGAACTCGACCTCCTGACATGTCCCTATGTCTTCACACCTGAAGAAGCGGTTGCGATGACGAAGGCCGGCGCGGACATCCTCATCCCGCATATGGGCCTGACCACAAAGGGCGCGATTGGCGCGAAGAGCGCGATCTCGCTCGAACAGGCAGCAAAGCGCGTCCAGGAGATGGCCGATGCCGCGAAGTCGGTGAATCCTGACGTACTCGTTCTCTGTCATGGCGGCCCAATCTCCGAGCCGCAAGACGTGCGGTACATTCTGGATCACACGAAGGGCATCGTCGGCTTCTTCGGTGCCTCCAGCATCGAGCGGTTGCCAACGGAAGTCGCGATCACCCACTGCGTGCAGGAATTCAAGGGGTTGAAGCTGATCTAGCCTGCGCCCCACACCCAAAGCGGACTCACGGCGATACTGTCAGGACACCTCCGGAGTTTCCCATGCCCGAACCGTTTCGTTGCCTGCCAGCAGATGCGCTCGTCGTCGGCTATGACTTCAGCACGGGAGGTGTCAAGGCGCTGGCGTTCGATCTGACGGGGCACGCTGTTGCCGAGGTGCGGTTACCCACCGACTTGTGGACCGATGGCGGAGTCTCGGAACTGAACCTGATGCAACTCGAGGGGCAGGCACGTGCTGCGACCCGCGCACTCGCCACGGCATTGCCAGAGAACAAACACACGCAGTGGATAGCCAGCGGCATCTCCGCGACACACCACACCTCCGGGCGAATCGACCGACGCGGCAACCAGGTCCGCCGCGCGATTTGCTGGAACGATCAGACGCTCGCGGCGTACCACACCGAGGGACTGCAACGACTGGGAGGTCAGGAGCGCGCGAAGGAAATCACGGGTGGCCCATGGGCGGTGCGTTACTCACTCTCCCACCTGGTGAAGGACCAGCACACATTGAACGAATCGGACTGGGAGCGAACCGCGCGTATTCTCTCGCATGGGTCACTCGTCGCGGGCTATCTGACTGCGCGCTTCGATTGCACCAGCGTCTCCGCTGCGGCCTCGACCGGCATCATGGACCTCCGCACAAACGAGTGGCGGAAGGAGATACTCGAAGCACTGGCGAAGCCCGAACAGCGCTCGCAAGCGTGGCGGTGTTTTCCACGCATCGTGGATGACATGAGCGAACCGGTCGGCTCACTCTCGGAGTCTGTCGCACTCGACGCGCACCTTCCCGCAGGCATCCGCCCGCTGGTCTTCCCCACACTCGACGACCAGGCAGCCGGGTTGATCGGTGGCGGCGCGGTGGAGGCCGGGCACGTCGCGATCATCCTCGGCAACTCTGCCGTCGTGAACTCGTCATCGTCGCTGTTGCCCCAGACAGGAACGCTCGACGCGATGAAGCTCAACTGGGGACCATACCTCTGGATGCGTTGCTATTCCAATGGTGCTCTCTTCGTCGATACTGTCGCTGGGAAGGAGTGGTATCGTCTCGAAGCAGCAGCGGCAACTGTGCCGCCATTGTGCAACGGAACGAGTGTATTGCCATTCCTTCTCTCGGAACCGTCTGCTGGCGTTACGCAGCCAGCAGTTCGCTGGTCGCCGGCGGAACCGGCCGAGCGTTCGATTCGTATCCGGGCATGTCTGGAATCACTCGCATTCCTCCTGGCACGCGGCGTGAAGGAACACGAGGCTGCGGGGCAGATCGTTTCGCGTATCACCATCTCCGGTGGCATGGCCCGGAGTAATCTCATGTGCCAGATTCTTGCCAGCGTGCTAAACAGGCCGCTCGAACGTCTTGCTTCCGACGAAGGACCTGCCCTCGGCGCAGCAGTCGTCGCCCTCGCTGGGATGGAATCGTACCTCCGGAAGCGGCAAGGGATCGCGGAACCGTACACGGCAACGGATGCGGTGGCGGCGATGGTGAAGTTCCGCGACCGCGTTTCTCCCGTTTCTACGTGGGCAGTTGAGTACGCGAAGGGAATGGCTGCCTTCGAGCGGCGACTGCAGGATGTGCGGAAGTAACGCGATCAGGACTCGCTGGTTCGATCCGTCAGCTCACATCCGATAGCTGCGCCGCGGCAATGACGATTCGCGCACAGGCCTCCGCGTCCGAGATAGGGTCGTGGTGAACCAGACCGATCCCGAGTCGCCGGCAAACAGTGGGAAGATTCGCGGGCTTCATGGCCCACTTCCGCCGCGCCAGTTGCACCGTACAGACAAACGGCAGTGTCGGAGGCGTCAGTTTGGCTGCGGTGCAGCATGCGTTGAGTACGCCACGGTCGAATGGGGCATTGTGAGCGGCGAGAAAGGTTACATCATCGACGAGCGGCGCCAACTTTGCCCAGGCGTCACGGAACGTCGGCGAGTTCTTCACCATCGACCAGGTAATGCCGTGAACCCAGGTGAAGATGATCTCCTGGCGCGGTGGTCGGATGTAGAGTTTCTCACGTGCAACGATCTTCATCTCTTCCACACGCACAAGCCCCACCGCGCAGGCACTATCGGCGCCGTGGTCGGCGGTCTCGAAGTCGATGGCAACAAACGGCGCATCGAGTGGTGGGAGCGGCGCTGCGGATTTCTTACGTGTGGCCATGAAGTCTCAGTATACACGCGGTCCTGAGTGCCTTCGCAACCAAGAACTCCGCAGTTCCCATCCATCGCGATGGGAGAAGTCGCTGAAAGATCTCGGCTCCTTCACCCGCGGCTCCCGACTCGGATTCCGACACGCTGTACCAACTGGGTACGGCTCGCGCGGAGAATGAGTCGGGATACCGCGACGTGGGAGCCGCATTAGCTCTCCGCAACAACGGGGTTCTTCAACGTACCGATGCCTTCGATCTCGACCTCGGCCACATCGCCTGGCTTCAGGAGGACCTGTGGCTTGCGTGCGATGCCCACACCTGGCGGCGTGCCCGTAAAGATCAGGTCGCCCGGTTCCAGCGTGATCACCTGCGAGAGGAACCAGAGAAGGTGCGGCACACCGAAGATAAACTCCTTCGTGTTGCTGTTCTGCAGTGTCGTCCCATTCACGCGCATCTGCACCTGTAGCTTGTGGGGATTCGTCAACTCATCCGCAGTGACGAGTACCGGGCCAGTGGGGGCGAAGGTGTCGAACGTCTTGCCGATCATCCACTGTTTCTCTTCGCCACGAAACTGCCAGTCGCGAGCCGAAACGTCGTGGCCGCAGGTGTAACCACCAACGTACTGGAACGCCGACTCATCGTTGGGGATGTTCTTGCCGGTCTTGCCGATCACGACCACGAGTTCAGCCTCGTAGTCCACCTTCTGTGCCACCTTGGGGAGTATAATCGGATCGCCGTGTGCGATCAGCGCATTGGGGAACTTACCGAAGAGTACCGGTTCCGGGGGTATCGGCCGGCCGCCCTCAATCGCATGGTCGCGATAGTTAAGCCCGATGCAGAGAATCTTCCCTGGCTTCGGGATCGGTGGAAGCAACTTCACGGCATTGGCAGCGTGCTTCACCGCGTTCTTGCAAGCGGCAACATCCGCGGCCGCCTTGCGGATCGCAGGTGAGGCTGCGAGCAGTTGCTTGACACAACAGGGAAGGCCGGGATCCGTGGCGTTGAGGTCGATGTAGCCGTCGGCAACCGCCAGAGCGGCGCGTGCCCCTTTGGAGGTGAGAATCGTGGCCAGTTTCATGGAGAAACTCCGGTTTGAGGTACCCAGATTATTGAATGAATCCAGGCAGGCGGCGTAAGCCCCCAGTGTCGAGAAATGATGCCGGATCACCGCACGGCTGCCCGTGGGGCGAACTCCTCACAAACGGATACTCAACGCGCACTGTGAGTGCAGATTGCTCATCTTGCCACAGCTTCCATTTTCTCGATTCTCGCGACGTTCGCGCCATCGCTTCTGTTACTACATTCTGGAAAACGTGATTGTTCGACACAACCCATTCAAGCTGCATAGTCCATCAACCCGATGATCTCATCGTGAATCAACCTTCCTGGATCGGTCCATGAAAAGGCTCTGCGCTGTCTGGCTCGCGGCGGTGTTTGCGCTCGCAGCACTTCCCTCCCTCGCGTCGGCCCAGCCCGGTGTGTACCTGCCTGGGGCAGGTGCCGTAAATGGCGGCATGGCAGGCGTTTCAACAGCTACGCCCATCGACGCGCTCGGGGCACTCAACTGGAACCCAGCCGCCATCGGCCGGCTCGGGCGAAACGAGGCATCGATCGGAGGCGCATTTGTCTACCCCGACCTCCACGTCTCATCAAGCCGCCCGCAACTCGACGGTAGAGTGTTGTCTGGTCGAACCCGGAGTGACAATGGGTTCCCACTCGTTCCAAGTATGGGAGTCGTGTCCAAGCTGGACGATGAAAGCCCCATCACGTTCGGTTTGGGACTCATGGCGCTGGGCGGTGGCGGGGTGAACTTCCCTGGCGATGCGAACAACCCGATCCTGTCGCCAACCGGACCCGCGGGGCAGTTCGTGCTTGGCCCGACTTATGCGAACATGCAGTTGCTCCAGTTGAATCCAACCGTCTCGTACCAGGTCACCGACCGGTTGGTCGTTGGTGTTGGCCCGACGGTGGATATTGCGCTGGTGTCATTCAACCCGGCGTACTTCGCCCCGCCGAATCGGATTCCCGGCATGCCGAACACGTTCCCCACAGCAACCAGTTCACGGCCGTTCTGGGGCGGGGGCGTCCGGGCGGGTCTGGTCTACTCACTCACCGACACACTCGATGTTGGGTTCGGCTATACCAGCCCACAATGGATGGAGACGTGGAAGTTCTTTTCCCGTGACAATCTCGGCAATCCTCAGACCGTGTACCTCAAGGCGACCTTGCCTGCGATCTATTCGTGGGGCATCGCGTGGCGTGGAATCGACCGATTGACACTTGGCGTGGACATGCGGTACTTCGACTACAAGAGCACGGACCTCTTTGGCACACCAACCAGCCAGGGTGGTCTCGGCTGGGACAGTGCCTTCGCCGTGGCTGTGGGTGGTAACTACCAGTTGACCAAAAGAATCGCGGTACGAGCTGGCTATCAGTACAACACGAACCCGCTGGAAAGCACACGCGCACTCTTCAATATCCAGTCGCCAGCAATCATCCAGCACACAATCGCCCTCGGGACGACGCTGAACCTCACCGACGCCATGTCGATGTCACTCGGGTATGCATACGGGTTCAAAAACTCGATCACTGGCGTGGCAGACCGAATCCCGAACACGAGCGTGGGGCTTGAGGCGTCGAGCCATTCCTTGCTGTTCAACTTGCAGATCAAGTTTGGTGGCGGTTGGGGACGGAAGGGGAAGTGCGGCCCCGCGTGTGAAGACGCTGCGGCACAGAATCAGGCACTCGCCCAGACGGCGCCGAGCACTCCATCCCGCGAGTTCTCTGCGGGCGGAACCGGGCCGCTGGATGCGCGCTGATGTCTGGGCGAGAGTTTGTGACTCCGCGTCAGACCCCGTACACCACTTCGCCCGATTTTCCGCGAACCGCCGAAGGCCGCCGTTTTCCTTGACACACTGTTCCGGTGTTGCCGATTCAACCGACATCTCACCCTCGCGGAGCGCCTCATGTCGGTGTCCCAGGCATACACCCCACTCCTCATCGTGGCGACTTGGCTCACGTGTGGGTGCGCCGTACCAGCGTCGCCACCGATGACGGGAAAGTACGCCTCTCGGCCGATTCCGACAGCGAACCGACCGACGTCGGCCGTCGGACCCGTCGTGCCGAGTGAAACAGGTCCCATGTGGTCTCCGACTCCGGGAAAGCCCACGGCGCAGCGCGTTCCGACACTTGTTCAACAACAACGATCCGTAGTGCCAATCGCACACAAGGAAGCGGCTTCCGTGGAGTTGCCTCTGAATGCTTCCCCACCTGCTCAACAACCACTGAAAGGGGTGATGAGCCTGACGGCCGAAGACGTGGTGCGTGTGATTCTTGAAAGGAATCCGACCCTCGACCAGATGCGGGCCACGGCAGCGGCGGCAGCGGCGCGTTACCCGCAGGTCACCTCACTTGACGATCCCACCGCGACTGCGTGGACCGCGCCAGGGTCGATCGGTTCCCCCAACGTCAATTACGCCGCGCGAGTCGAAATCTCGCAGAAACTCTTCTACCCAGGCAAGCGCGGACTGAGAGGTGATGCGGCGAAGGCCGATGCTCTGGCGGCCACAGAAGATGTGGAGGATGCACGCCTTCAACTGACCGAAGCCGCGCGTGCGGCACTGGCCGATTACTATCTGGCTGTGAAAGCAACGACAGTGGCGGAGGAGAACGCGAAGATCCTCGTGGAGTTCCGCAAGAACGCCGCAGCGCGATACAAGGCTGGACAGGGACAGCAGCAGGATGTGCTTCAGGCAGATGTGGAGATTGCCCGCCAGGATGAACGACTCGTCTCGCTGCGCCGTGCGCGGTTAGTGGCCGTGGCCCGACTCAACACGCTCATGCACATGCCTCCAGATAGCCCGCTCCCGCCTCCAGGCGATGCGCGTGTGACAGGAACACTCCTTGAGGCAGCCACACTACGTGAGATCGCACTCGGCCGACCCGACGTGCGCGCAGTGGTCGCCCGCGTTGCCGCCGAGGAATCGACGCTCGCACTGGCGATCAAGGAATACAAGCCCGATGTGGAAGTGATGGCGGCTTACGACGGCTTCTGGCAGGGGTTGGGCGGCCGACCACTTCAGTGGCAGGTGGGGCTGCGGACGAATCTGCCGGTGAGGTTTGCCCGACGCGAAGGTGCAGTGGCAGAGGCACGCGCGAAGGTAACCCAGCGCCGGGCGGAACTGGCACGCCTCACCGACCGGATCAACTTCGAGGTGCAGGAAGCATTCGAGCGCGTGCGTGAGGCGAACGAAGTGGTGATCCTCTATGAATCGAAGGTGTTACCCGCGGCAGATGCCAATGTGAAGGAGGCCGAAGCGGGATACACGAACAACCGCGTTCCCTTCTTGAACCTGATCGAGGCACAAAGGAACGCGGTGAGCCTGCGCGATCGCTACTACGAGGCAGTGGCCGAATCTGCTCGCCGTCGAGCGGCGCTGGATCGTGCTGTTGGTGCCCCACTTCCAACGCCTGCACGGTAGAACCGTCGCGACCGACCATCCAGAGCAACAGTTCACGGCAGCTCCAGCATTCTTCCATAACCGCAGGCAGGGATTCACTTCTTCACTTTGGCGTGGAAACCAGCCTTGTTGAGCGCCTGAATCAGTTCGGCCGCGTCGAACATGCCGGTCACTTCTGCGGTACCGACTGTCGGCTTGGCGTTGTCGCCGGTTACGCCCTTCACGGTCTTGATTGCCGCGCGCAACGACTTGACACATCCCGGGCAGGAATTGTGGAAGCCTGTTACTGTCAGTGATTTCACCTGGCCCGCCTTCACTCCGCTATCGTTCTTGAAAGCGAGGCCCTTCGCGCCGCCCGTATCGCCGTGAAAGCCCGCGGCAGCAAGCGCATCGAGAGCCTTCTGCGCCGCCTTGGGGTTCGTCGCAGTGAACTTCGCCGTGCGAGTTTTCTGGTCGATCGCAACGCCGCTAACGCCCTGGACTTTCTTGAGAAGTTCATCCACCACCTCGGCACACCCCGGGCAGCACATGTGGACGCTCTTGAGTTCGACCTTCGTCTCGGCCCTTACCGGAGCGGTCCAGATTGAAGCACCAACCAGAACGACCAACGCAGGAATCTTCATCATCTCTGGTCTCCGTGTGAACAACAGCGTGGATGCAGATGTCGCGTCCGCTGTCGATGTTGTACTGGATGGCAACGAGCCGCGACGAACCACCCGTAGACGATGATACTCACATTACAGTTCCGAATAGCGCAGCCGGAGTGCGTTGGCGATCACGGACACGGAACTCAGGCTCATTGCGGCAGCGGCGATCATCGGACTGAGCAGCAGCCCGAAGAACGGGAAGAGCACACCCGCGGCAATCGGCACACCGAGCAGGTTGTAAGCGAATGCGAAGGCCAGGTTCTGGCGAATATTCTTCATCGTTGCCCGGCTCAGATGCCGCGCCTTGACGATGCCGCGGAGGTCGCCTTTCACGAGTGTGATTCCGGCCGACTCCATCGCCACATCGGTGCCGGTGCCCATCGCGATTCCCACATCTGCCGCAGCCAGAGCGGGTGCATCGTTCACGCCGTCGCCAGCCATCGCCACCACGCGCCCTTCAACTCTGAGGCGGCGCACTGTCTCAACCTTCTGTTCGGGCAATACCTCGGCCACGACCTCTGTGATGCCGAGCGTCTTTGCGACGGCCTCGGCCGTGGTGCGACTGTCGCCAGTGAGCATGACCACACGCATACCACTCGCACGCAACTGTTCAACAGCCTCGTGGGATCGCGATTTGATCGGGTCGGCCACGCCAACCAGTCCCACCGCCTTGCCATCCACCGCGATGAAAATAACGGTCTGGCCGTCGAGGCGGAGTTCCTCGGCGCGACTCGCAAGGCCGTTCAGTTCGCGCACGCCATCGGCTTCCATCATCGCCCTGTTCCCGAGCGCGACACGTCGGCCTGTCGCGATACCGCGCACACCCTTGCCTGCAATTGACTCGAACCCCTCCACGGCAAGGGGAGTGATCACGCGGTCCTGGGCGCCTTTGAGAATCGCCGCAGCCAGCGGATGCTCACTCCCCTTCTCCAGCGCGGCAGCCAGCCGGAGTAATTCGATCTCTGTGAAACCGCGCGTTGGGACAAGCGTGACAAGGCGCGGCTTGCCTTCTGTCAGCGTGCCAGTTTTGTCCACCACGACGGTATCAACCTTCTCCATGCGTTCCAACACGTCAGCAGATTTGATGAGTACGCCCTCGCGCGCTCCTCGCCCAACACCGACAGTGATGGACATCGGCGCAGCGAGCCCCAGAGAGCAGGGACAGGCGATGATGAGGACGGCGACCGCGTTCACAATCGCATAGGCAAAAGCTGGCACTGGCCCAAAGACCACCCAGACAAGGAACGTGACAACCGCGACGCTCACAACAGCTGGAACGAACCACGCGGCCACGCGGTCGGCGAGTTTCTGCACGGGAGCGCGGCTCCGCTGCGCTTCCCCGACGAGTCGGACTATCCGGGCTAAAACCGTATCGCTGCCGATTCGGATAGCCGTCATCACGAAAGAGCCAGACGTGTTCACTGTGCCACCTGTCACGGTATCGCCAGGTTGCTTCGTGATCGGGACCGGTTCACCCGTCAGCATCGATTCATCAACGACACCAGAGCCTTCGGTCACCTTCCCATCCACTGGCACTTTCTCACCGGGACGCACACGCAACTTGTCTTCGACGTGAATATGACTCAGTGGAATGTCTTCCTCAACGCCGTCGTCACGAACACGGCGTGCGGTTGCCGGAGCGAGTGCAAGCAGGGCACGAATGGCCGCGCCGGTGCTGCGGCGCGCACGCAGTTCGAGAACCTGGCCGAGAAGAACGAGCGTGATGATGACCGCTGCCGCCTCGAAATACGTCGCGAGGATGCCATGCTGATCGACGAACCCGGCCGGAAACGCGCCGGGAGTGAGAGTTGCAAAGACACTGTAGGTCCACGCCGCACCTGTGCCGAGCGCGATGAGCGTGAACATATTGGCTGTTCGGTGCCGAATGGCCTGGACCGCGCGGACAAAGACCGGCCACCCGGCCCAGAATACGACCGGCGTGGACAGCAATAGGCCGATCCCGTTCGTCACATTCACGAGCCAGTGCGGAAGTTGCACACCAGGAACCATGGGTGCCATCGCCAGTACGAACACAGGCACTGTCAGAATCGCGGCAATGCGGAACCGGCGCGTCATGTCGCTCAGTTCGGTGTCGTCCTCCACGCCTGCCTGTGGAATCATCGGCTCCAGTGCCATCCCGCACTTCGGACAGGTGCCAGGACCATCCTGAACCACCTCGGGATGCATCGGGCAGGTGTACTCTACCGCCTCCGATGACGAGTGCGGCAATGATTGCGGCGGGCGTGCGGACTTCGAACCGCAGCAGGAGTGAACATCTGGCTGCGCGTCGGGCGAGACGTACTTGCCGGGGTCGGCCTCGAACCTGGCGACGCAATGCCGGCTGCAAAAGTAGTAGTTCGTCCCGTTGTGCGTAATTGTGCCAGCGGCCGTTGCAGGGTCCACAGTCATGCCGCATACAGGATCGACAGTTGTCGCAGAGACCTGGTGAAGCGCAAACGTTCTCTGTTCGCGGCCATCTTGGTTGTGGTTCATCATCTGCTCCTTCGGCGCGGGGGCACACGAGCAGTCTATTGCCCGTACCACGGTACAGGGTCAAGGATCATCTGTGCGAAATGTTCGAAATGTGTGAACGACGGTGCCTGGACATCGACGCGGCATTCAGAATCCGCGATCCAACTACTGCACTCGACTGCGGAAATGACACGCTGCTCAGTCGAGTTTCACGTCACGGATGGCGTTGAGAATCGGGCAGTTGGCCGCAGGCCCGGTTCCGTCGCACGCGGCGATGAGGCGGGTCAGTTCGGTCTTCATCACTTGGAGGTCTTTGATCCGCTGGTCGATGTCTGCCAGCTTGTCGAGCGTCTTGTCTCTCACGTCACGACTGTCTGCATCGGGGTTGTCCCGGAGGGTGAGGAGTTCCTTGATGTCCTTCAACTGGAAGCCAAGCAGTTGGGCGCGACGAATGAATCGGACGCGTTCGACCGCCTGCACCGGGTACTGTCGGTAGTTCGATCCGGTTCGCGCCGGTTTCTCGAGCAACCCCTCGCGTTCGTAGAAGCGCAGTGTCTCCACCCCAACATCGCACTTCTTGGCCAACTGGCCGCTTGTCAGCGCCATCGCATTGTCCTCCGCGAGATCATTCGGTCGTTGCGATCGAAAGCGCCCGCCCAGCGCCGCATTTGATGGCGCTGGGCGTGGCAGGAGTGTTACTTCTTGGGCAAGTTCACCTTCGTCGCCTTGACGTACTTCTTGCCATCCTTCTCGCTCACGATGCCAGTGACCGTGACGCCCGCGATCTTGCCGTCGCCGCAGACGCCTTCGTGGTACTCCTCGCGGTTACCCTTGTCGTCGATGATGTAGTTCACCGTCTTGGTACCCTCCTTCACCTGCAACACGTTGCTGCACTTCGACGTGATCTTCAGGCTGCACTTGCCACACATGAGCGTGCCCGTGAGCTTGACTTCCTTCTTGCCTTCGGCAGAAGCCACCGAACCGAACATCCACAACCCCGCAGTCACCATCGCCACGACCGCAATCGTCGAACGCATCATCGAATCATCCTCACTCATGAAACCGCGCCGTGCCGTGCAGACGGCCCTGTGCCGTCCGACTCACTGACGTCTGTTACACCCCCACTTCCGGTCGTATCGACCAGAACGGGGGTTGCTCTCGCATGTGCGATTTCGGGTGGTTCCGCCGACTCCCCGATGCGCTGGTGGTTGAGTTTTCCCTCGGCCTGCAGTTTCAGCCATCGTGCCCGCCGCACCCAGAAGAATCGCACCGGGAGGAACAGGTCCACTACTTCGTCGGAAATGAGTAGCCCGCCAAGAACCGGCAGGGCCATCGGTGCGAGAACCTCCGCGCCGACACCTGTCGCAAAGACCATCGGGAAGATGGCGATAATCGCCACGCCCTCCGTGAGGAGTTTCGGCCGCAAACGATGCACGGCCCCTTCGACAACGGCCGCGCGCAATTCATCGAGTGACTGGAGATTCTCCAGGCCGCCGCGCCGATCGATCGCCTCGCGCAGGTAGACGAGCATGATGATGCCGGTCTCGGTCGCCATTCCAAAGCAAACGATGAAGCCGACCCACACGGCCACGCTGAAGTCGAGTGGTGGCGAGTCCCACCCGTTGATGAGTTTGGGGAAGAGGAACAGGAAAAACGCCCCGCCCGCCAGTGCCTCTGGCACCGCAAGCATCATGAGGCCTGCGTCGGCCAGGTCGCGATAGGTGAGGTACAACACGAGGAAGATGACCAGGATCACGGCCGGGAACACCCACCGGAGAGTCCGTGCGGCACGTTCCTGGTGTTCAAACTCCCCTGCCCATTCGACATGGACGCCTTCGGGCAACTTCACCTGCTGCGCAACAACACGCTTCGCCTCCTCAACGAAGCCGACCGCATCGCGGCCTCGGACATTGAGCGTGACGTAGTTCAAAAGCCGCCCGTTCTCACCCTTGATAACAGCCGGTCCCTCGGTGATTCGCACATCGGCAACGGCTGTGAGTGGAATGAGTTTCCGGTTCTTCGCAGCATGTTCGGGCAATCCGGCGTGTGGTTCGGAGCGGAATGCCGGGTCGCCAGTCTCCGGAGTCCCGGGGCTGGCATCGTTGGCCATTCGTCCAGGGATGAGCAACCGCTTCACGGCATCTTCATCCGCACGGTACGCCCGCGCGTAGCGGACGCGAATGGGAAAGCGGTCGCGGTTTTCCACCGTGTACGTCACCACGCGGCCACCCAGCGCTGTCTCAATCTCGGTCTGCACGTCCTCCACCGATACGCCGAACCGCGCCGCCTTCTGCCGGTTGATGGTGACCTCCAGGTAGCCCTTGCCCATGATCGGGGCGGCCACCACATCGCGCGCACCAGGCACGGGCTTGATCGCTGCTTCAATCTGGGTGCAAACGCGCGTCACTGTTTCCAAATCCGGGCCGAACACCTTGATGCCGATATCGGTCCGCACACCCGTCGACAGCATCTCGATTCGATTGACAATCGGTTGTGTGAATATGTTGCTCCACCCTGGCACTTGGAGCACGCGGCCCATTTCGTCATCCACCAGGTCACCCTTCGGCCCACCCGCCCTCTGATGAAGTACGACCGCTTCGCGGAATGGTTTCTCCAGTTCGGCACGCAGTTCGCCAAACGCCGGGAACGCGGCTGCACTGAAGGGCCGGCCTACCTGAACGTGGAACGCGGCGATGGCGAACTGCTCGGCCTCCGGGCCTCGCTCCACGCCTGCGAGTAGTCCCTTCACCTGTGCCGCGTTGACGCACTCGACGAGCGCGAACCAGGTGAACGCCTCCGTTCCTCGGTCGAACAGTTCCCAGTTGATATTCGCCACCTGGGCGCGCCACAATCGCAGTCGCTCTGTTTCAACTTCACCCAGCGTGGCACTTGCGAGCGTGGGCCGGCCGCGGCCGAACGCCGCGCCCAGCGCGCTCCACATCTTCTGCCACTGCGACTCATGGAATTCGAGTGCCGCCGCCGGGTCGCGGACGAACCCCCGCGCGACCAGTGTGTCGATCGTCCGTTTCTGAACCCGCGTCACCACTTCTTCGGCCGGGCTTAGTGCAAGTCGGCGGGCCTCGTCTGGGGACGCTGCTACCACCGACGCCACGAACGCGGCCTCGTCTGGTACCTCGCGTGATTGCCCACCGGCACGGGCATTTCGTAGGGTTGCCCTCACCACAAACTGTGCCAGCGTCGGAGCCAGCTCCGCCTCGAACTCCTTGTAGCGCAGCAAGGCGAGTTCGCGCGTCACTTCGTCGAAACGTTCCAGCCCCTTCTGGGCCGCCTCGTTCACAAGTGAATCACGATCCTCACCGGTCGCAGGTGAGACGAACTTCCGCGCCTCCAGCGCGGCCAGCACTCGCCGTGTCTGCTGTTCAGCGTCGGAATACTTGATAACGCGACGTGGCCACAGTTCGTGCGGCCGGAAGTTGATGAACGTCTCCACCATGTCGAGCGGGGCCGGGTCGGTCGCGGTCTCGGCGCGCCCTGACTTGCCGACGACGCTCTCCACTTCGGGGAAACCCCGAATCAGCGCGTCGCGGGCCTTCAGGTCATCAATCGCCTGCGTGACGCTCGCACGCGGCACGGTTACAGGCATATCGAGTGTTGTCCCTTCATCGAGCATCGGCATGAACGACACGCCGATCTTCGCAAAGTGCCACGCCCACAACGCGAGCGCCGGCAACGTGACCAACGAAACGAGTTGCCAGAGTAGGCCGCGCGTGAAGATGACTGTAAGAACGGTGACGAGCGCAAATGTCGCGAAGAACATGACCCGCCAGGCGTGTTCGGCCGCACCCATTCCCGCCACGGCTTGCAACGGGAAGAGGCCGGCCGCAAGAATGAGCAGCGCGGCAAACGCCCACATCACCAGGTTGAAGCGGTCGAGCGCGAAGTTGAGCATGGGCCGATACACACGCGCGAAGCTGCGGACAATCCAGTTCTCCTCCTCACCCCGGAGCCGCCCGCGGATGAAGGTCGGGATCAGGGCAGGCACGACAGTCACTGAAAGAATCGCCGTTCCCAGGAGCGCGAGTGACTTCGTGAAGGCGAGTGGGTGGAACAGTTTCCCCTCACGGCCGGAGAGCATGAATACCGGCACGAACGACAGCAGCATAATCATCACGGAGAAGAAGATCGGCCGCCCAACCGTCCGCATGGCAGGGATCACCACATCGCGTGTGTCGCCGACCACCTTCGCGTTACCAAACTTGTCCTTGAGGTGATGCGTGGCGTTTTCCACCATCACAATTGCCTGGTCTACCAGCACCCCAACAGAGATCGTGATCCCGGCCAGTGACATGATGTTGGCCTGAATGTCCACGATACCGAAGCGCCGCAACAGCCACATCATCCCGAACGAGAAGAGCACCGAGAGTGGGAGCGTGATACAGATGACGAACGCACTGCGGACGTGTGACAGGATCAGGATGATCGCGATTGCGGCGATGAGCATCTCGTGCCACATTACACCAGCGAGGGTGCCCACTGCGCCGCGAATCAGTCGCGTGCGATCGTACGCAGGCACGATCTGCACGCCTTCTGGTAGCCCAGGCTGAAGTTCCTTGATCTTCTCCTTGACGCGCTCCGTGACACGCAACGGATTCTCGCCGTATCGCATCAACACCACGCCACCAACGACCTCGTTGCCATCCTTCTCGAACACACCGCGTCGGAACGAAGGCCCCATCTGCACAGTGGCCACTGTTTTCACATAAACCGGAACGCCACGCACTTCCTTGACTACCGCATCCTCGATGTCCTGCCGACGCTTTACCCAGCCAACGCCGCGAACGATGTACTCGGCGTTGTTCTTCTGGATCACGCCGCCCGCCGCCGGGAGATTCGCCCGGCTCACGGCGTCGAACAGTTCGCCCACCGTCACTCCGTACGCTCGCAAGTCTTCGGGTCGCACATCAACCTGATACTCCACCGGCATCCCACCAACTGGCGCGACTTCCGCGACCCCGGCTGCACCATTGAGTTGCAAGGCGACATAGAACTTGTTCAAAGCCCAGAGTTGCGATGGGTCGATGGGGTGGTCCTTCGATGGCTCCAGCGTGTACCAGAAGACCTGACCGAGAGCTGTGGCATCCGGTCCGAGGTACGGTGTGACATCTTTCGGCAAGAAACTTGACGCTTCCGCGAGTCGTTCGCTCACTCTCTGGCGGGCGAAGTAGAGGTCGATTCGTTCCTCGAAGATCACCGTGATCATTGAGAAACCGAACTCACTGCTCGACCGCACCGCCTTCACCCCGGCCAGACCCTGAAGCCGCCGCGACAGCGGATAGCTCACCTGGTCCTCAATCTCGCGCGGGCTGCGGCCCGACCAGTCGGTGAACACAATGACCTGGTTCTCACCCAGATCAGGGACAGCATCCACCGGAGTGTCGAGCATCGCATAGACGCCAAACACCGACAGCGCCGCCGCCAGCATGAGGACGACGAACCGATTCCGCACCGAGCCTTCGATAATACGCTCGATCACGGCTGACCCTCCGGCAGGACCGGGGGCAGCCTCTTGAAGCCTTCAATCTTTTTGAGCATCCCCTTCGGATCAGCCCTTGCATCGTCCTCACACGCCTGACAGCAGAGGAACATCTTCGTTCCGTTCACGGAGAGTTCGTATGGCTTCCCCATAAGTCCCAGCGGTTTCTCCTGCACCGGGCACATCCGCTGAGCGATGGCGCGTTTGCGGGCTTCCGCCGTGAGCTTGCCCAGTCCGGCCCGCACCTTCGCCAACCGTTCGCCGGTCAGCGTGAGAGCGCTTGGGATCGCTGGCCAGGGCATGGTCGGGACACCTGGCAACGCGGTAAACTTCCGCGTCCGCTTCAGCTCCTCGACGCGCTTGAACATCTCTTCCGGATTCGCCTCGGCCTCCGCGCGACATGACTCGCAACAGACGAAGAGCGGCCGGCCATCGGGTGTCTTCGTCAGCACTGGCACTCCCATAACGCCGAGTTGATCGCGTTGAACGGGACACCACACCTGGGCGTTAGCCAGTCGCCGGTCGGTTGGTTGTAACTTCGCCAGCGCCGCCGCGACCTTCGTGTCCTTGTCGAGAGGCGTGGTTGGCCGGACAATCTGCGGCGATACTTTCCCTCCAGAACTACCGCCGATGTAGGTCGAACCGAGTGCCGGGTTGAGCCGCGTCTCGGCGTCGATCAGGAACGATCCGGCGGTGACCACACGGTCGCCCTCGGCGAGGCCAGCGAGTACCGGGTAGTAAGTGTTGCCATCCTGCGCGGCGAGTTTCGACCCAAGCTCCACCACCACGCCGTCGAACGTGTCTGGAAGCGTCTGCCGGTAAACCAACTTCCGCGCGCCGGTGTCGATCACGCTCGTATCCGGCACGGCCAGCACCTTTCCGTCGCGGGCCTGGAGTCGCGCGCCGGCATGCGTCTTCGCGAGGAGTTTGTGGTCGAGTTTGAGTGTGACTGTTGCAGTCATACCGGGCCGCAGTTCATGATCCTTGTTGGGCACTTCGAACCGGACCGTGAGCGTCCGCGTTTCCGCATCAACGTGCGGAAAGATGAACGATAGTTTCCCTTCAAATGGCCGGCCTGGAAACGCTCGCGTCATCGCCGCCACTTTCAGATCGAAATCGGGCTTCCCGGTCGTGGGGTCGTGCCCGCCGGCCGGGAGGAACGCAATATCGTCCTCATAGAGTTGGGCCTGCACCCACACGGTTGAGAGGTCAGCCACGTCGAACAGCGCGCCGCCTTCCTCGACGTACTGCCCCTCTCGGATGTACTTCTTCAGGACGTGCCCATGAATCGGCGACCGAATCGTCAGGTGCGTGACTGGTTTGCCGGCTTTCACGATCTCCTCGACTTGAGTATCGTCGATGCCCCAGAGCCGCAGTCGGTCGCGGGCGAGTTTCTCTCCCACGTTGTTCTTCACTGCTCGCGCGTCGAGCAGATTCTGAACGGTCACAACAAGGTCCGGGCTGTAGAGTTCCGCGAGTGCGTCGCCCGCGTGAACCATCTGCCCCGTCTGGTTGACGTGCAATTTGTCGATACGCCCCTTCACGCGAGCGGAGACCCCCTTGAGACTCCGTTCATCGAACTCCACCGTGCCGACTGTCGTGACCTCGCGGGTCAGGGCGTGGTACTCGACGGTCGCCGTCCTCACGCCGGCGAGCGTGATGCGGTATGGGGTGAGTTGCACGCGTGCGACCGTGCCAGCTGGAAGCGCCTCGCCGCCGCTTTCACCCTTCTTGCGTTTGGAGAGGGGCATGAAGCAGATCGGGCACTTCTCCTTGTTCGTGTTGCGTACGACAGTTGGGTGCATGGGGCAGAAGTACTCGTGGTCCGGGTCGCTCGCGTCCGCACCAGCAGCGGGCCGGACATACTTCTCGTACCGCGCCGTGAGATCATCCCACTTCACGATCACCACACCAATCACGCCAAGGATGAACAGGAACCGCAACCGCGCGAGTGGCACGAGGACAGCCAGACGAAAAGCGCGGTTGAAGCGGCCAGAACCGGACGCGAACGAAATCGGTGCGTTTGGTGGCGTGAATGCAGACACGGACTTTCCTCCCGCAGTCGGGTCGTGAATCAGAACGAACGGAACGTGATACGACAGGGTGCAGACACAGAGGTGCCGCACTCAGTTGAGAGATGCGCGCAGTGGTGCTAACAGGTGAGGCGCGAGAGGGAGATGACGAGGCTAATCGGAGGACTGGCCGAGAGGAACCGCGCGGTTCGGGCTGTGGCTGTGGGCGGCTCGGCAATCATCACGACCGGAATCGGCGAAACTGTGGCAGGTTCGTCGAGATCAGTGTTCCCTGGCGCGGTGATCGGAGCCGCAGGAGTCGGTGGCGACGTGGGCGATTCGCAATCGCACCGCAAACAGTGGCAGGCTGGCGATTCGCCCAGAGCAGTTGGGTGTGATGTTCGTTCAGACTCGTCGGCTGGAAGCGCATCGTCGCCACAACAGGACTTCTTCGTCGTGGAAGGCGACGCCATCGAACAGCAGGAGCGCTTCTTGGCTCCTGGCTGGCAGCATGACGTCACGGTACGAGTTGGTGTCGCGGCTTGCTGTTGTTGAGATTTCGGAAGGGGGCTGGCCGGTGCCGCACATACGCAGGCGTGAGCGGGCGCAACAGTTCCCACCACGATCGAAATCGTGAGCAGGACACAGACAAACGGCCGCATTCGCCACAGGATGGGCATAACGGCATCCTATACCTGCCCGTTTGTCGCGGTCAACCGGAATCACCTCAAGGTCGAATGATAAACCCGGACTGGGGTACAGTCTGGATGAATCGGAGTGGCATGACAACTGGTCCGAGCACCACTCCGAACACCCAATCGTCACCAATTACTTCGGCGTTTACACCAGACCGCTGGCAGCAACCTTGATGCCCTTGAGCATCATGCGGAGCTGGTCGGCGTTGGGGGAGAACTCCAGTGCGGTCGATTTGTCGATGCGGTTCAATTCCACAAGCTGCCGGAGGTTCTCGTTAAAGTCCACCATACCTTCGTTGTAGTTGGCACGAATCGCATCCAGTAGCTTCGCGTCTTCCCCCTTGAGGATCATCTCGCGGATACGAGGGTTGATCACCATGATCTCGTTCGTTGGAACGCGCGAGACGCCAGGGATAATCGAAGGCAGGAGTTTCTGCGCGACAACGGCTTTCAAGTTGAAGGAGAGCGACATCCGCACCGCGCCGTGCTGACTGGGTGGGAACAGGCCGAGGATGCGGTCCACCGTGTTGTACGCATTGGAGGCATGGATCGTCCCGAAGACGACGTGTCCGGTCTCGGCAGCGTGGACGGCGGCTTCGAAGGTCTCCGCGTCGCGCATCTCACCCACCAGGATGATATCCGGGTCTTCACGCACCGCGTGCTTCAGCCCGGTGTGCCAGTCGCACACATCCAGGTATACCTCGCGCTGGTTCACCACACTCATCTTGTCGCTGAACACGAACTCGATTGGGTCTTCCAGCGTGAGGATGTGAAGTGGTTCGCTCTGGTTGATGTAGTCGAGCATCGAGGCGATGGTGGTGCTCTTGCCCGAGCCGGTCACGCCGGCCAAAAGCACCATGCCCATCTCGTAATGGCACAGTTTTTCAATCTGCGGTGGTAGGAAGAGTCTCTCGAACGAGGGAATCGACTGGTTCACGAGACGGGCGACCATCGCCAACTGGCCGCGCTGCTTCAGCAGATTGACACGATAACGAGCCTCGCCATCGCCGATGACGTGGGCGAAGTCTGCGCCGCCGGTTTCTTCAAATACTTTCTTGTCCTTCTCGCGCAGGATTGGGAAGATGAGTTTCTCAAGAGTGTCCTGCTTCAGGACAGGCGTGTTCATCTTCTGGATCACGCCGCGGAGCCGCATCATGCCCGGCAGTCCGGCCTTCAGGTGAAGGTCGGATCCCTTGTGGATCATCACGGTTCGGAAGAGTTGGTTGATCTGCGGCTCACCCGGTGGCAGCGCCGCAACCTTCAGCCCTGGCTCCGACGAATTGATCGGAATGGGTGTTGCATGCGCATTGGACCCAGGCGGGGGCGGGGGCGATGCGGGAGGTGGCATGAGAGGAACCCCTGCGATGATGAATGGACCGGGGACGTAGAACCTATGCCGACGTACCGGAAAGACGCAATTCAAATCCGGACCGAAATCCCCTTCTCGGCGAGATACGCCTTGGTCTGGGGAATCGAATACTCGTTGTAGTGGAAGATGCTGGCTGCCAGTGCGGCATCGGCTCCGGCCTCGAACGCCTGGCGCAGGTGTTCGGGATTCCCGGCGCCACCGCTGGCGACAACGGGCACAGTAATCGCGCGGCTTACCGCCTCGAGCATCGGCAGGTCATAGCCGTTCTTGGTGCCATCGGCATCCATGGAAGTCAGGACGATCTCACCAGCACCCAGTTCGACCACCCGCCGCGCCCACGCCACTGCTTCTAGCCCGGTCGGTACTCGCCCACCGTTGATGTAAACTTCCCACCACTCCTGCTGAACGCCAGCCGATCCTCCAGGAACGCCATCCACGGGTCGCCGCACACGACGCGGATCGATGTTCACCACCGTGGCGCAGGAACCAAACTTGCGGCTGACCTGGGCAATCAGTTCGGGTGTCTTGACGGCGGCTGAATTGAGGCTCACCTTCTCCGCGCCCGCCTGGATGAGTTGCGTGGCATCGTCGAGAGTACGAATCCCGCCGCCAACCGTAAACGGCATGAAGATTTCTTCCGCCACCCGCCGGACCATCTCCAGCATGATCGCGCGCCCTTCGTGGCTGGCGGAGATGTCGAGAAAAACCAGTTCGTCAGCACCCTCTTCATCATACCGCCGCGCGACTTCAACAGGGTCGCCCGCGTCACGCAGTCCGACGAAATTAGTCCCCTTCACGACACGTCCACGGTCCACATCGAGGCAAGGGATGATCCGCTTGGTGAACATCGCGCGTGGTTGGGAGTCTCGGGTGAAGGGTCAGAGGTGATCGTACCGGGCATCCCGTGCATGGTCAACTCTGCGAGGTGGTACCGCGAGACAGCGAGGTGGCGTCTGACGGGTGAATTCTCACGGAATCGGACAGGACCCCGGCTTCCCATGCGCCCCTGATGGGAATAGTGTATTCATGTTCATTATCATTCTCGGACGAAGTGCCGGATTCTCGGGCTCTGCGCGCACACGTCTCACTGTCTCATGTAGTCAGTAACGCCGCGTGGCTCGGTCCCCAGGACCGAGCCACGCGACAAGAACGTGGAATGACTCAAGCGGCGCGATTCGCCGCCACCCACAGCATGTACGCGACGCGATCGTTGAGACGCTGACGCTTGCAGCGTTGTTGGTACACATCACGCCACGAATAATACACCGCGGCGATGGCGAGGCAAGCAAGGTTGCATGCGAGCAACTGGAACACGATCATGACTCCCGGTGGCGACCGTTTGAGAGGGTAGCTCGCGAGGACCGTGAGGACCGCGGAGCATGTCTGGTGCCGACACCGAACCGTAGGTCATGGAGAAGTGTGGTCAACCAACAGGTGTGGAAAATGCCCTATCTCAGGACACGGGAAGCGCCGGGTTTTTCGGCAGATTTCGCGCGTCTGGCGAACTTGGTACAATCCGAGCAACACAACGCACCGCAGCGTTAATGAGATGAATCGGGTGCGACCAACACTTCCCCACGCAATCCTGCCAACCCTTCGCTACCGAGACGAATCAACCGGCCGTCCACCTCGACCTCGAAGAGATCGTCCAGTTCCTGATAGGCCAGGATGCGAACGGTTGCGCCTGGTCTCAGCCCTTGCGTGCCCCAGTGTCGTAACCGGTCGGGGTTATCGTCCTGCACTTCCCGCACGATGACCGTATGACCCGCGCGGCAGGTCGAGAGTTGTCGCAGGTCGCGCGATTTCAGTTCGCCAGTCCGCGAGGGGATTGGGTGTCCGTGTGGGTCTTCGAGCGGTTCACCCAGATAGTCGGCGAGGGCTTGCTCCAGTCGCGGGGAAATAGCGTGCTCCAGTGCCTCAGCTTCCGCGTCGACCTCGCTCCAGTCGAGTTTCAGCACTTTTGTGAGAAAGAGTTCGACGAGCCTGTGCCGACGGATGACGTGTAGAGCCTCGCGAAGGCCAGTGGAGGATAGTTTCGCGCCTGTGCCAGGCGTGTACTCGATCCAGCCGCCATCGGCCAGACGTTTGAGCATCCCTGTGACCGACGGAGCCTTCACCCCCAGTTCATCCGCAATGCGATTCGGTTCGACGAACGCATCACCACCGCCCAGGCGATGAATCGCCTTGAGGTAGTCCTGAACGGCGATGGTCGGCTGCTGATCTGGCATACCGGACCTCCACGCGAAACGGCGTAGGGTCCATGATAACGGATGGACTACGCCGCGGCGCGGCTCTCCCTGGTCGCAGTGCCCAGAAGGAAGGAGGCTGCGCGGTCACACGCGCCCGGTTGTGCGACGCGATCTCGCAATTCGGCGATCCGGTTAACCAGTGCCGACCGCCCGGTAGGATCATTGAGCCAGGAAAGTGTGTGCTCGGCGATGCGGTCGGATTCGTCACGCCATGTCGCCACTTCGGGATACAGTTCCTCCCCGGCCAGCAAGTTCACGAGGCTCATGTACGGGACCTTCACCAGTCGCCGAATAAGCCACAAGCCGAGCCGGTCGGTGCGGAAGACGACGACCGTCGGCTTTGCCCGATTCATCAACTCCAGCCCGACGGAGCCTGACACCGCGACGCAACTGTCGGCCAGTTCGATAATCTCGGGCGTGCGCCCATGATACACTTCGACAGGTACACCGGCGGGAAGCGTGGCGCGAATCACGGCGCCCTGACGTTCGTTGAATGCCGCGACGAGGAAACGCGTATCGGGCCGAACAGCGTGAATCTTCCGCGCCGCGTTCAGCATCATCTCGGCGTTGGCGGCAACCTCCCGATTGCGTGAGCCTGGTAGGAGTGCGATCCGTATTCCGGGCGCCACGCGCTCCGCGGCGAGGAATGCTGGATCGAGCCGCTGTCGCGAAAGTTCGTCAAAGTAAGGATGACCGACATAGTGTGTGCGTACGTGCCGGTCGCGGTACCACTCATCCTCGAACGGCAGCGCGGAAAGCACCCCCGTGAAGCACCTTCGCACACTCCGCACGCGCCACTGTTTCCATGCCCAGATTTGCGGCGGCACGAAGTAGTAAATTGGCACTCCATACTCACGGAGGCGTTTCGCGAGCGCGAGGTGGAATCCGGGGTAGTCGATGAGCACCACCGCATCGGGCTTCGTTTTGCGGATGTGCCGGAGTGAGAGATTGCCGACCTCGAAGAGTGTCGGCAACGCCTTGACGACGCCATTGAGACCCATCACCGCAAGTTCGGTGAGTGGGTAGAGCACATTCGCGCCAGCCGCCCGCGTGAGTGGCCCACCAAGCGCGCTGATTTGGGCGCGCGGGTTTTGGGAAACGACGGCGCGGATGAGATTCGCGGCGTGTAAATCACCGCTTGGCTCACCCGCGCTGAGGAATAGCTTCATCGTGGCGTCCTGCCGGGGTGGCGCGTCGCATTCCATGCGGCGCCGCGTATCTTAGCCCTTCACAATGGAGCTGGGTGCCGCAACGACACCCGAGCCACGGCCGGGCAACGCAGTCGGTTCGGCCACGCGACGATAACCGAGCGAGCGGAGGACTTCAAGTACCTCGCTCCATGTCGGGAATGGCCGGCGATTCTCCCGCTTGTAGCGGTCCATCGCCTTCATGAATTCCGTCTCGTCGTCTGAGTAGTCGCGCTCGCAGGTTGTCGGATCGATCAACCGGCGCCGCTCGCTACTTTTGCGTTTGGCGGCGGCGTTCTCGGCACGCCGTCGATCGGTTGCCACAGGAATATTCCGCTTCCGACGGTCGGCTGGGAAGCCGGTCGTGCCAGAACCACTCTTGCGGTCTTCCGTCTCCGCCGCGGGAAGCGGCGCATTAACAGGCGTCGTCATATCAGGCGGTGCCTCACAGCCGTGTTGGGGGGGAAGGCTGGGAGCCAGGCATCCGCGGCCAATCCGTGGCCAGCGCGTCCTGCGCGGTCTTCCGGGATGAACGGGTCGTTCTAAGCCTACACGATGAATGGGGTGTGTCAACCAAAATTAACACTGACCGCAGAATCTGAGAAGAATTTGTAAGGTAAGTGGTGCAGGTTTCCAGAGTCGGGCGGAATGGGCGAACTATTCCGTGTCGGTCATCTGTATTGAATCCGTTGCATCGAGTCGTCGTTGCAGGCGATGACCACTACGTACGCAATCCCGACCCTTTTCGCTGGCGCCAGGTGTTGAGGCTTACGTTCGCCAGAAGCAACACGCCGATCAGGATGTACTGCATTTCCACTGGTACGTCGAAGAGGCTCACACCGTTTTTGATAAGCCCCAGGATCGCAACGCCGAGTATGGCGCCAATAACCGTACCACGACCACCCGCGAGACTCGCGCCGCCGATAACCACGGCCGTGATGACATCGAGTTCCAACTGCTCGCCGAGCGTTGGATTGCCACTATTGCTGTGCGCGAACATGATGACGCCCGCCCAGCCGGTCAGCAGGCCAGCCAGTGTGTAGACGATCAGTTTCGTGCGTGGCACATTCACCCCACAGAGTCTCGCTGTTGGCTCATTTGACCCTACGGCGTAGAGATGCCGGCCAAAGACGGTGAAGTGTAACAACACCGCTGTGAGAATCGCCAGGAGCACGAGCGACCACAGACCTGGGTTCAGGTACTCGTGCTGCGATGAGGCGAGAATACTCGTCCACTCGGGCGCACCCCCAAGCGGAAACGCCAGCGTGGTCCGCCCTGCGAGCCAGACCGCCACACCGCGCGCGATACCGAACATGCCAAGCGTCGCCACGAACGGCGGCAACTTCAACTGCGTGACGAGTAGACCGTTGGTGAGACCACACAACCCACCCGCACAAACGCCCGCTGTCGCCGCCAGCAGGCTTCCTGCCAGCGTCGGTGTTCCGGTATATGTCGCGACGTAGACACGCATCGTGACCACCGTGACGAGCGCGACCACTGCGCCGACAGAAAGGTCAATCCCGCCACTGATCAGCACGAGTAGCATCCCGAGACCGACAATCGCCGGGATCGTCCCCTCGTGCAAAAGGACGTTCAAGTTGCCGACACTGAGGAACGTGCCGAGGCCGCCCTTCGCACCGATGAGCATTGTGAAGAGGAGCAGTACCGCCGCGAAGCCGACCCACGGGCCAGCAGGCACGGAGAACGGTCGCACAGCGGGAGCCGGCACGGGAGCGGAAGAACGGGACATGGTGTTGCTGTTGGTTGGAGACGGCATGGGGGTTGTCGGCAGACAGACCGACTACTTCGCCCCAGTCGCGGCTGCGATCACTTGTTCTGGCGTCCACTCGTTCACAGGTCGTGCGGCAATGAGTTCCCCGCGGCACATCACCGCGAGCGTATCGCACACGCCGAACAACTCCGGCAGGTAGCTACTGACCACGAGCACCGCTTTCCCCTCGGCTGCGGCCTCGCCAATCTTTCTGTAAATGTCGGCCTTACTCCCGACGTCCACGCCCTTCGTCGGTTCATCGAGAAGAAGGACGTTGGCGCGCTGGTGGAAGAGTCTTGCAAGCGCGACCTTTTGCTGATTGCCGCCGCTCAGGTCGCCGACAGCCTGGCTCGCATCGCGATATTTCACGCCGAATTGAGCAAGTAACCCATTCGCGGCAACACGGAGCTTAGCAGGCGAGAGGAAGCCGAACGCGTTATCCAGACGGCTGAGGGCGACGTTATCAGCTATCGGCAGTTCCAGTGCAAGCCCCTCAACCTTGCGATCCTCACTCACCATGCCGACACCCTGCGCGATTCGCACGGCAGGTGATGCGCCACCGCTATACTCAGCGATCTTCACGGTGCCAGCACGAACCGGGTCGAGTCCATAGATCGCGCGGAGCATCTCTGTCCGGCCCGAACCAACGATCCCTGCGATACCGAGTATCTCCCCCCAACGCAGTGTAAGAGTCACACCGTCGGGTAGTTCCTCGCCACGCAATTCCCGTACTTCCAGCACAGGCTCGCCGATATTGTGCGAAATGCGCGGGTATTGCTCGATCACCGTACGGCCAACCATCATCTCGACGATCTGCTCGCGCGCCACTTCGCCCACTCGTCCAATCCCGACGTTCTCGCCATCTCGCAGTACGGTGAATCGATCGGCTACGGCTTCGATCTCTTCGAGGAAGTGACTGATGTAGACAACCGTGACCCCCTGCCCTTTCAGCCGGCGAACGAGCGCGAAGAGATGCTGCGCGTCCTCTTGCGTCAGTGCGCTGGTTGGCTCATCGAGAACGAGCAGCTTCACCTCAGAGAGTAAGGCCCTTGCAATCTCCACCACCTGCCGCGACGCAGGCGAGAGCGATGATACCGGCGCGTCCGGGCGCAACTCGGGGTGGCCGAGTTGCGCGAGCGCCGCCGAGACTCGCTCGCGGTCGGATTGCTTCTGGAGGAAGCCGTACTCCGTACGTTCCAGCCCCAATAGCACGTTTGCTTCCACAGTGAGATCGGGGCAAACCGCGAGTTCCTGATAGATCATCGCGACCCCACGGAGACGCGACTCCTGCGGCCCGGCAGGGTTGTATGGCGTGCCGTCGAGTTCCATCTCGCCAGCATCCGACTTCTCCGCGCCGCTGAGAATCTTCATCAGTGTCGATTTACCGGCGCCGTTCTCACCAACGAGCGCATGAACCTCGCCAGGCGCAAGCGTCAGATCGACGCCACGCAGCGCCGCAGTGAGGCCGTAGCTCTTACGGATGCCAGTCATACGAAAGCGGGGCACATGGGAACTGCTCGGCATCACCGTTCCTTCACGGGTTCTTTCGGGCCAGTACGGAAAACGTGTGTGTCGCGCTGAGCCTGCGCCACAGGATCGTACAACCCGCGCACGAAATCCGAGTCGAGGTTCTCTTTCGTCACGAGGTATTCACCCGTACTCTCGCTCATGTCGCGACCGTGATTGTTCACGTCCTGACCACGCAGTGCCTGAACGCAGTACCACGTCGAGATGTACCCCATCCGATACGGGTCCTGGAGGATGCTGCCAATGATGTCGCCCTCGCGGATCATGTCCAGCAAGGGCTTACTCGCGTCGAAGCCCATCACAAGTATCTTCTTGTTGTAACCCTGCGACTTGAGTACCTCGGCCATCCCCGTGGCAGAGGATTCGTTTGGAGCGAAGATACCGTCGGCTTCATCTTTGAATCGCAGCACCAGCGGCCCTGCGGTGCGCATCGCGGAGTCGCGTGTCGCCCCGGCATATTGATCGGTGGAGAGCCACACGACCTCGGGGCAAATCTGCTGAACAGTGTCGAGGAAACCCTGCTCGCGATCCTCGGTCGCCTGCGAACCGACCGCGTAACGGAACAGGATCAGTTTCGGTCTGGTCTTCCCCTGCTTCCGCAACTCACCGATGAGGTGTTTCGCTGCCAGGCAACCGCCGTTGTAGTTATCAGTGGCGACGTACTTGATGTAGCTCCCCTTCTCCGCCAATCCGGAGTCAATCACCACGACTGGAACACCCGCTTCGGCAGCCCGTTTCACACACGCAGTCATGGTGCGACTGTGCTGCGGTGCCAGCACGATGCCGCTGGCGCCGGTCGCGATGCGCCGGTCCACAATGCGAATCTGTTCCAGAGCATCGCGTTCGCGCAGCGGCCCATCGAAGATGATGCGGACCGATAGCCCCTCTTCCGCCTGAAGATCCGATGCACAACGCTCGGCCCCACGATGCACCGATTGCCAGTGTTCGTGGGTTAGCCCCTTCGGGATCACGACGATTGTGAACTGCGGCAATGGGCGGTTGCAACCGAAAGCAATGGGTAGTGTGGCCGCCAGCAAATATGTCAGAAATCGCGGCATGGTGCGCCTTGCAGTGAGATTCGCAGAAGGTATACGGCATACGCGCGCCAGTCAAGAAACCAATAGGATCAACCGGAGCGGGCGACCGCCCTGGAACCGAGCCATGCCGCCCGACTCGCCACCACTGAATCTCATCCGCATCTTCGACTTCTACGTCACGCTGATGTTCGTCATCAGCCTCGTACGACGCTGGGATGTATACCTGAATGCCGTGCGTATCCTGATCGGGGTACACGGACGCTGGCCCCGGCTCATCAACCGACTTGCGGAGCACCGTAGCCTGATACTCAACCGGTCATTCTTCCGCCCCGCACTTCTGGCTCTTGGGCTCACGATTGCGCAACTCCTCGCATCGCGAGTGATTTTTCCGAAGGCGACGCTGACTGGCGATCAGCTTCAAAAGGAATGGTGGTGGATCCTCGTGATCGTTGTACCACTCGTGCCGATGGTGCTGGTGGACCTCTATTTCGTCGTCCGGGTGGGAAAGTTCGACCACGACGAGACGGTAAAGTACTTCAACCAGGCCGAAACTTGGTTGGGGTGGAAGGGCCCGGTGGTGCGAGTGTTGACATTGGGGATGGTGAACCCCCAGAAGATGGTCGATGACGAGGTACGGAAGAGCCTCACGGAGTATCGGTCCACGTTGCAATCATCGCTCTGGTGGGTATCGCTCCAGATTGGTCTGCGGTTGACATTCGGATTAACGCTCTGGAGCGTGTGGGCAATTCATCGGTATCTGATTTGATGCGAACATCCTGGGGAGTGAACCATGCCATCGGAACTGCGTGAATCGCTGAATCAAGCAATCTGTAACGAAATCGATGCCGCGCTCGATCGCATCGCCCACTGCGTCGGTCAACTGACCGACGAACAGGTCTGGCAGCGTCCGCCAAATAGTCTCAATGCTGTCGCCAATCTGTTGCTCCACCTGAGCGGGAATGTGAAACAGATGCTCGCGGACAATCTCACGGGCACACCCGACACACGCGACCGCCCCACGGAGTTTTCATCTCGCGCAGGGACTCCGAAAGCGGAACTTCTGCACCACCTCACAGACATCGTGCAACAGGCGAAGGCTGCGTTCCGCAGTGCGAGTGATGAACGCCTGACGCGGGACACACGAGTGAATACCTTCGATCTGTCGGGCCTGGAGGCAACAGTGCGGTGCGTCGCGCACTTCCGCGGGCACACACAAGAGATCATCCACATGACACGCGCGATGCTCGGCGACAAGTACCAGTTTGCCGGGGCGCGATAAGCCTTGGTGTTACTTGGAGGCGCCACCGCGCGCGACGTGGCGACTCACGTTCCCTCGTTTCACCGCTATCGCGGCTTCTCCTCAAATCGCAAGTGGCGGACGGAGTCGCCCATGTCGCGGAGTTCGCGCATCGCCGTGATGCCGACTTCCAGATGAGTACGGACGAATTGCTCGGTTACGGCTGCGTCGCTCCGCGAAGTCTTCACCCCTTCGGGTGTCATGGGGTTATCCGATACCAAGAGCAGTGCGCCCTTCGGGATGTGGTTCACGAAGCCGACGACATAGATTGTCGCCGTCTCCATGTCTATGGCACTGGCGCGGATGTCGCGGAGGTAGCGTTTGAACCCCTCGTCATGCTCCCAGACCCGACGATTCGTGGTGTATACTGTGCCCGTCCAGTAGTCGCGTTCGTGCTTCTTGATCGCGGCACTCACCGCGACCTGAAAACGATACGAAGGGAGCGCCGGGACCTCCGGCACGAGGTAGTCGTTGCTCGTTCCTTCGCCGCGAATGGCCGCGATGGGGAGGATGAAGTCGCCTACCTTGGTGCGTTTCAGTCCGCCGCACTTTCCGAGGAAGAGTACCCCTTTGGGGTCAACGGCGGAAAGGAGATCCATCACCGTTGCGGCCATCGCGCTGCCCATCCCGAAGTTGAGGATGGTGATGTCCTCGACGGTGGCAGAAGTCATCGGGTGGTTGCGGCCGAGGACCTCGACCCCGAACTTTTCCGCGAACATATCGACGTAGTTTGCGAAATTGGTCAGCAGGATGTATTTGCCAAACTCCTCCACGGGGCGGCCAGTGTATCGCGGCAGCCAGTCGAGCACGATCTCTGCTTTCGTCTTCATCACGCACTCCAGGGCGATTCCTTCCGCACCGCGGTAGATTACCATGAAAGCCGCTGGCGTCACCCTGGCACATTCCTGACGAAGAGACGTACATGTGATCCTCAATCCGCGAACGAATCGCGGTTGACACCACCTGTCGGGTGTGTATTAGTGTCGCGTCTTTCTCCAGGATCAAACGCTCCGCGCGATGCGGACAGGGATGCGACGGCGAGCAGGATGCCGACACGACGACAATTACTGGGATGCGTACTTGGTGGGATTGCCCTGGTGGTCGCGCTCGGGCCGCCGGCTGCGCTCTATCGCGCGGAATACGTCCATGCCAAGCGGTTCCGCGAGGTTGTGCCAGGAAAGCTCTATCGGTCGGGTCAGATGACGGCCGAGGGCTTCCGCGAAATGATCGAACGCTACCACATCAAGACCGTCGTGAATCTCCAGCACGAACAGCCCGACCCACTCTTGCCCGACAACTGGCTCGGCAAGGGAAAGATTCATGAAAGTGAACTGTGCAAGCAACTGGGCGTGAACTACCAACTGATCACGCCAGATCTGCTGCCGCCAGGGAATCAACTCACCGACGAACCACCTGCGGTGAAGGAGTGGCTCGCACTCCTCGACGACGAGGCAAACTACCCGGTGCTGCTTCACTGCAAGGCAGGTCTGCACCGCACCGGCCGGTTAACTGCGATCTACCGCATGGAGTATCTCGGCTGGTCTACCGGTTCGGCACTCCGCGAGTTGCGCGCTAACGGCTACGGCTTTACCGCAGCCAGCGAGGGTGACGAGTTCGTCATCCAGTTCATCCAGAACTACAGACCGCGCGCGAAGAGGAGCGAGTCGAAGGCGATCGCACCGGCGCCGCACCTGCCTGGGAGTGCCGGAGGGGCGTCCCCGTGATCTCGACCCTCGACCGCATGTTCCTGGTGAGCTACTTCCGATCATATGCAATCGTCAGCGTTTGCATCATCGCGTTATTCATCATCATCGACCTGTTCACGCACCTCGACGACTTCGTGAACAAGCCCGGCGGCCTCATGGCATCGGCGCGGGTCATCACGCTCTACTACGGGTATCGCGTTCCGCAACTGTTCGACTTGCTCGGCGAGTTCTTCACGCTTTGTGCCGCGGCGTTCACCGTTGCGTGGATGCAGCGCAGTAACGAACTCCTACCGCAACTCTCAGCCGGCATCCCAACGCGCCGCGCCATCCGCCCCATCCTGATCGGGGCCGCCCTGACACTCTCGTTCACGCCACTGAACCAGCAATTCCTGATCCCGGAGGTCGCAGACGAGCTGATGCGGTCGCGGGACGATCTGGACGGCGTGAAGGCGCAAATCCTGATGGGAGCCTACGACTCCAGCGGCATCCATCTCGAAGGCTTCGCGGGCTACCGCAGGGACCGCAAGGTCACGCGGCTCAGCGTCACCTTCCCGGAAAGCTCGCCCAGCGGCATGATGCACATCACCGCCGGCGAAGCGGTGTATGTCCCGCCTGGCAGCGGGCCACTGACTGGCGGCTGGCTCCTCACGGGTGTCGAAGACCCGGACAAAATCGCCAACCGCCCGCTGCCAACCGGCCTGACGGTACTCGGCACCGGCCGCTACTTCCTGAAGGTTCAGGATGCAGACTACGATGCCGTATGCCGCGGCGGAACGTGGTACATCTATTCGTCCACGTCGAAACTTCGCGAGATGATCACTGATCCGGAGCCACATCGTCGCGGCAAGATGGCTGTGCTCTTCCACACCCGCATGACCCGCCCACTGATGGGTGCGGTCATGGTGCTGCTCGGCCTCTCGGTGATCCTGGGCAATCCAAACCGGCACGTCATCATCAGTTCGGGTATCTGTCTGGGTGTCTCGGCGTCACTGCATCTGAGTGTGATCGCGTGCAAGTACCTGGGCGACCAGGAGGTGCTGCCAGCGGCACTGGCCGCGTGGTTGCCACTCATCCTCTTCGGGCCACCTGCCCTCGTCGCGTTCGACTCTGTGCATACCTGAGAAACCTCCCGGGTCGGAGCCGGGTCTCTCATTTATGTAGAGCCGCTGGAATCGGTATTCTTCTGCTCTTGACACCTCGGGCCAGGAAGGTATGAACTCCGGTCTAAAGGCGGGCGGCACTATGGGGGATTGATCCGTCACCCGCACCCGCCTGGAAGGAGTCCACGATGCGCAAATTGACCCGCGGGGTCGCCGTGTTGGTGCTCGGCTCATCACTGGCTGCCACGGCTCTCGCACAACAACCAGGCGCAACGCCGCCTGCTGGCCAGCCGGTTCCAGGCGGAGTGATCCCGTCGGTGACGCCGCCGCCCGCCAAGCCGGAGGTCCGTCCGACTGGCAACGCCGCGATGGTGAACAACCAGCCGATCCCAGAGGTCGCCGTCTATCGCGCGCTGCGTCAGTTCCCCGAGCAACACAAGGGGATGGCTCGCAAGGAGATCCTTTCGCACCTGATCGAAAACGCACTGATTGACCAGTACCTCACTGCGCTCAAGATCAACGTCGAAGAGAAGGATGTCAACAAACTGATCGGCGACCTGAAGAAGGAACTGACTGACGCGAAGAAGGACTACGCGAAGGAACTGGCCGCGATGATGCTAACCGAGGCCGAGTTCCGCGCCGAGGTCGTCGCACAGATGAAGTGGGAAGCATTCGTCAAGCGCCAGGGCACTGATGTGGCACTGAAGCAGTTGTTCGAGAGCAGCCCGGATGTCTTCGACGGCACGATGGTCCGCGCCCGCCACATCCTCATGACGCCAGGCAACGATGAAGCCAAACAGAAGGAAGCAGCAGGCAAACTCCGCGGCATCAAGCAGGTGATCGAACAGGAAGCCGCCAAGGAAGTCGCCAAGCTGCCGCCAACGGCCGACGCCCTCAAGAAGCAGCAGGTGAAGGCGACCAAGACCGAGGAACTCTTCTCGGCCTACGCCAAGCAGTACTCGTCCTGTCCCTCGAAGAAGGACGGCGGCGATCTGCAATTCTTCCCGCGAGCTGGTGCGATGGTCGAGCCATTCGCGAAGGCTGCGTTCGCACTAAAACCCTACGAAATGAGCGACGTGGTCTCGACTGAGTTCGGCTACCACCTCATTCTCGTAACGCAGCGTCGTCAGGGAGCGCAGAAGAAGTTCGAGGAGGTGAAGGAAGACGTGCGGATGCTCTACGCGATGCGCCTTCGTGAGGCCGTTATCGCGCAGATGAAGCCGAAGGCGCAGATCACCATCACGCCGACGGCAGCCAAGTAGTAAAGGTAGTCATCTGCACGAACTCAGTAGTCGCGACACGATCCGATTTTCGGATCGTGTCGCTGTTTTAACATCACCGCATTGCCCGATACTGGCGGAGTGCCTCCAGGGTACGGCGCATATCCGTAGGGAACGGCGCTTCAACTTCCATCCATAGCTCTGTGCGTGGGTGGCGGAATCGCAATCGGAAGGCGTGGAGCGCCTGTCGGCCGATCAGCACCTCATCCTCGCCGGGCCCCACACCGGTAACCAGTTCCGAGAGTTTCATCTGCGAACGACCGCCGTAGAGCTTGTCGGCCAGTACCGGGCACCCTGCGTGCAGCAGGTGAACGCGGATTTGATGCGTGCGCCCCGTGCGTGGCTGCACCTTCACCAGCGTGAAGCCCCGAAACCGTTCCAGTACCTCGTAGTAGCTCAGTGCTGGCTTGGCATCCGCCGCAGACGACACAATCATCCGCAGTCGATCGTGCGGATGCATCGCCAGCGCACCCTCGATGTAGTCCGAATCGCGGTCAAGTTCCCCAGCGGCAATCGCCACGTATTCCTTGAACACCTTGCGCGACTCGAACTGCATGGCGAGTTCGCGGTGGGTGCGGTCGTCCTTCGCCACGAGGATCACACCACTGGTGTCCTTGTCGAGCCGGTGGACAATGCCGGCGCGGAGGTGACCGTTGCCTGTGCTGAGATGCTCGCGGAAGTGCCACTGGAGCGCATTGACGAGCGTCCCAGACCAGTTCCCCTTCGCCGGGTGGACGACCATATCTGGCGGCTTGTTAACCACCACGAGCCACTCGTCCTGAAACAGGATGTCGAGTGGAATGTCTTCAGGAACGGGGATTTCGTGCGTTGGCTCGGGCAGTTCGACGCGCAGCCTGTCGTTGCGGCGGACCTTGTAGCTGGGTTTCGCCACCGATTTGCCATTGACCGTGACGCCGCCGGCTTCGATCGCGCGTTGCACCTCGGACCGGCTGAAGTCGGCGCCGAGGTGAAGCAGCACATACAGGTCGAGTCTCATCCCCTCGGACTTGACCATTACGAGGAGTTCGAGCGGTTCGCGTAACCGGACGCTGGTAAGAGGCACCGCCGCAGGTGCGATGTCTTCATCTTCGAGATCGTCAGACATGGGAGTTCACGGCGAGCGGATGAGTTGGAAGCAGGGGGCCTCACGACCCCCGCTCGCCTGGGGCAATTACGGATGATTCGGCGGCAGGCCAGGCAGACCCGGCATTCCAGGGATTCCTGGCAGCGACGGCCGTGGGAGGCCCGGCGACACGTCGAAAAGGCTGGCTTGAAGCGTTGCTACCTGTTGTTCGGTGGTCTGATTCTTCAACGTCTCCGAAAGCTTCTTGGCCGACTTCCCCCATTCAGTATCGGGTGCGGCCGCGACTACCTTGTCGAGCCACTCCACGGCTTTCTTCGGGTCGCCGCGGCGTTCCGCAAGTTGCCCCGCCTTCGGAATGCCGACCAGGACCGCTTCAGCCTTCGCACTGGCATACATGCACTCGACACGAATCACTGGATCGTCCTTGAACTCTTCCACGAGCTTGGGAAATTCCTCGCGAGCCTTCTCGACACTGGCCACGGCCGCATCGCGTGTCTCACGGGCCTTCTTTTCGGCTTCCGCAGGTTGCATCTGCTGGAAGTCCGTGGACTGCACGAACATCCGGTCGATCCCTTCGGGCCCGAGGTGAATCCGCGCAATTTCCAGAGTCGCGAGCTTCGCCTGAAGCGTCTTGGGGTTCTCCTTCACATACTGCTCGTAGTCTGCAACAGATGCCCGTGTATCCAGCCCGGTCCATCGCGCTGAGTTGGCCTTGTTACGCGCGTGGAGGAACCACCAACCACCACCGATCCCGGTAACCACGAGCAAGATCAGCGCCATGAGCGGGTAGCTGACGATCTGCCCCCGTTTGAACTTGTCCCAGACGCTGGAAAGCCCGGCCGTGAGGACATTCGGCTCCTGCCGGTGCGGGTGCGAGGGTGGCGTGGCGGGCTTCTGTTCCGTACTCATGGCGTTCCCAGGTCGGGGCAGTCGTTACAATCCGTACAGTCGTTATACAGGGAGCGGCCGCGGTACAGTATCCAGCCGCAAAGCCTTCACAGACTGTAGTCATGGTATGCCTCCGCTTCAGCGTGGTCAACGGAAGCGACCCAGCGCATTCGTCACAACCAGCAAGCTCGTGCGGGGCATACAATGATCCGACCACTCATCAGAAGGAAGCAATATGCTCGGGCGGTTCTTCCGGGGAATCAAGGCAGGGCTGGCGAAAACGCGCGGCGCCTTCGGCGGGATGATCGATCTCCTGCGCGGCAAGGGGACGGTCGATGAGGCATTTCTCAACCAACTGGATCAGCGACTCAATCTCGCCGACGTTGGCCCCAGAGCTTCACACGAGATCGTGGAGCGCGTGCGGCAAGCGTTTCGCGACAAGGAAATTACCGGCGAGGTTGAGGCATTCGTCAAGCTGCAACTCCGCGAATTGCTCACGGACACTAGCCCTGGCCTCAACTTCCAGGCAACGGGTCCGACAGTCGTGATGATCGCAGGCGTCAACGGCTCCGGTAAGACGACCTCGATTGCCAAGCTCGCAAACAAGCTCCAGTCTGAAGGGAAGAAGGTGCTGCTGGCCGCGTGCGACACCTTCCGCGCTGCAGCAGTGGAGCAACTGACGGTGTGGGCAGGAAGGATCGGTTGCGAGATCGTGAAGCAGGGTCAGAATGCCGACCCATCCGCGGTGGCCCACGACGCCTGCGAGAAGGCAAAGGCACGTGGCTTCGACGTGCTCATTGTCGATACTGCTGGCAGACTTCACACGCAGACACACCTGATGAAAGAACTGGAGAAGATACATCGCATCGTGGCACGTCAGATCCCCGGCGCGCCGCACGAAGTGTTGCTCGTGCTCGACGCGACCAACGGCCGCAATGCTGTGAATCAGGCGGAGCAGTTCTCGAAGTCGGTGAAGTGTACGGGGATTATCCTCTCAAAGCTCGACGGAAGCGCCAAGGGTGGCGCGGTGTTCGAGATCAAGCAGAAAGTCGGGCTTCCGGTGAAGTTCGCCGGCGTTGGCGAACAGATCGAAGACATGGAAGACTTCGATGCGGATGCGTTTGTGAATGCGCTGTTCGAGAAGGAGTAGACGCCGTTCCGGACGGACCAGAGCTGTGCTTCGGTGCCTGGCCCGGATCGAAAGTAACTATTCCCTGAGCAACATGGTCCTCAGCAATGACTCGCTTCCTGTTGCTTGCGGCATTATTCGCGCTCGGCAGCCTGTGGGTAGCAGTTGGGCACTCGCAGCCGCTCCGACCAAAGGCCGCGCCGCGGTTGGAGCCAGTCGCCGACACGAAGTTGCTCATGGAAGGGCTGGCGAGTCCAAACGCCCGGGCACTGGGCAAGCTACTCGCAACCAGACCGAAGGAAGCGAAGGCGTGGACCTTCGCACGCGGGCAGGCTCTCTTGCTAGCTGAAACCGGCAACCTGCTGCTGATGCGTCCACCGAAGGTGCCTGGCACGCAGGATGTATGGACGGCAAGCGCCGCTGAACTTCGCACCAGTGCGACAAGTGTCGCGCGGGCCGCAGCCGCGAAGGACTACCTGCAGACCCGCGTTTCACTCGCCGCCGTCGCCAATGCCTGCAACCGCTGCCACCGAGCCTCTCGGGTGAAGGTCCGTGTTGATCCCTTTGCGGATGAGTAAGCGGCTGTTCGTGCAAGCCCAACTTGTCCGGACTTTTCCACTTCCAACTTGAAACTCACGTCCGGGGCGTCTAGCCTGAGCGCGATTCGCGTGAAATCCCGGCGCGCGGCGGCCGAAGTACCCTTAGCCGGGTGCGCGGCCCGTTCGGTCGCCCCGTTAACCCTCAGCGAGCATCCGACCCGATGTCCACCGCTCCCAGCACAGGCGCAACGCCTACTAATTCCATGCTCCCGCCCGGCGCACCCTCGACGCACAAGCGGGAGATTACCCTGATCAGCCACTCGATGCTCTTCTACTGGTGGCCGATCTGGCTAATGGGCTTCTCGATGGCGCTCATCACGTACTTCGAGAATCACCGCCTCGCGGTCCTGCCGGATAATGCGCCGGTCAAGGGGAGCGCGACGGGGTACGAGATCGCGATTCAGAAGGACCACGCAACCAAGTCCGTCACAGATGCAGCGACACGGACCGAGCGCGGCGACCCCATCTCTTTCCCGACACGTGTCTCCACGAAAGCGTGGATGGGGCCGGTGTTCTGTGTGGTACTGCTACTCACTGTGGTCATCACAAACGTTCCATTACGCGGGCTATGGTCGTTCCTTGTTCTCCTGATGTTCGTGGTGATCGCGCTCGTAATCTCGCTTGTCCCGAATGGCTGGGATCAGTTGCTCGGCGCAGTTGGAAACCTCCATATCTACATCAACATGGCCGGCTATCTATTCATCGCTACGGTGGTGTTCATTCTCTGGGCCGTCTCGGTGTTCATTTTCGACCAGCGGACATACCTGACTGTCCGGCCTGGTCAGATTCAGGTGTGCGAACACGTTGGAGCCTCCATCCGGAGCTTCGACACGATGGGATTGACGTTCGAGAAGCAGCGTGACGACCTGTTCCGGCACTGGCTGCTGGGCTTTTTCAGCGGCGACCTGATTGTGCGAACCGCCGGCGCAGAACGCGAGACTCTCCGGTTGCCCAACGTACTCTGGATCGGCTGGCGACTGGATGAGGTGCAGGCACTCCTGCGCGAGAAATCGACTGTCCAGTCTGGATGAAGCGCATTGGGGATCGACTGTGACAGGATGAATCATGTTGTCGTTGCGGCACGGGCGAATCCGGAACCGCAACGACAACGAATCGACATGAGGAGCACAAACCGTTATTCCTTGATCTCTTCCTTGACCATGTTGATGTAAAACGTCCCCTTCTTCTCTTCCGTCTTCCTGGCCAGGAGCGCATCAGCCTCAGCTCGCTGGTTGTATGGGAACTTTTCGATCACCTTGTTGCCGTTGTCGAAGACGACCCAGACGGCTCGGGTGCGGACTTCCTTGGCAGCACGCGACCGCTTGGTAGTGGTCTTCTTTACAGCCGGTTTCTTGGCGGCCTTCTTGGCTTTTTTCTTGGGGCGATCCTCGTCTTCATCGCCCTCGTCGCCGGCGTCTGCGTCCGAATCGGCATCGTTATCCAGTTCCGATTCCGCATCCGAATCGCCTTCGCCATCGTCGTCCTCGTCGCCCTCTTCGTCTTCCTCCTCTTCGACCTCTTCGACCTCATCATCCTCCTGCCGCTTCTCGTAGGCTTCCGCCTCACGCCGCTTGTCGAGTCGGCTTGGCCCGCCTCTGCGCCCCTTCGCCATCTGTTATCCTCCGAACGTGCTTTGAACGCAGCAGTCAACCTAACCCGGTCTTCACAGAGCGACAAGTGCCGCTCACAGCCACTTCTTCCAGCGGAACAGCAATAGTGCCCCCAGCGCAGTCATGCCCATCATGCACATCGCGAAGGGGTAACCGTACAACCATTCCAGTTCTGGCATATGTTTGAAGTTCATCCCATAGATGCTCGAAATGAGCGTCATGGGTAGGATGATCGTGGAGATCATCGCCAGCACCTTCATGACCTCGTTGAGTCGGTTGGAAACGGCCGCCAGGTGAGTCTCGCCCAGGTCGCTGACCATTTCGCGGGCAGCCTCGATCAGTTCGGTGTAGCGTACGAGGTGGTCGTAGACATTGCGATAGTAGACGATCTCGCGGTCTTCCACGAGGTCGAACTCGCCGCGGATCAACCGCGCGAGTACTTCACGCTCGATGATGAGCGTCTTACGCATGGCGGTTACGAGCCGTTTCAATCGCAGGATGCGAGCGACAAGTTGCCTCGAAGGTCGCGTGAAGACGCGCATCTCCAGCCGATCGAGTTGGGCCGCGACCCATTCCACCACCGGGGCATACTCATCCACCATCGCGTCCAGGATGATGTGAAAGATGTAGTCCGGACCACGTTTCGCGGCGTCCGCGTGCCGTCGAAGGTAGTCCTCCGTCGCGCGGACGCAGTCCACCGAGAGTGTGGAGTGCGTGACAAGGACATTGCGAGTGATGACCGCACTGAGTTGCGGGCGGTGACGACGGAGTAGTCGCGATGCGGACGGCAACGGCGAGAGCGAGGCTTCCGCGCGTTCCTTGCGGCCAGTGGCGCTCTGGATGAGGCCCGGCGGCAGTGGGTTGACGATGACGAAGAGGTAGTCCGGGAACTCTTCCACCTTGGGAAAGTGGGCGCCTCCCTCCGGATCGCGACGTATTCGAGTCACGTCTTCGAGGCTGAGTGCGTGGATGGGAAGAAATTTCTCCAGGACAAGCGCTTCTTCCTCCGGTGTTGGGTCCGTCATCGACACCCACACCACGCGATCCGCAGGCACGTCGGCAGCCAGCGCAGGCAACAGTTCGGGGCCGGCGCGATCGCAGGAGGTACCGTTCCACTGGTAGACGGTAATCATCGCGTTCACCAGATGCGAAGGATTGAATGCGAGACAGTCCGCTCGCGTCTAGATATGTGGGTCGCGGTGCGGTGGCGCGGGTTTTGACGCCACTGCTTCCGGATTCTGCTTGGCATGAGCCACCTGGGTGAGGTTAGAATGTGCGGAGTTTGCACACGCCCGTTCGCCTGCCTGCGGCGTCTCCATGGCTGTAGCCACTGTCTGCTCGCCCCCTGCGACCCCAACCGACGACGCGCTCCTGGCGCGATTCGCATCGGGGGATCGCGCGGCACTCGATGAACTGTTCCGCCGCTACCGGAATGTGGCCTTCCGCGTCGCACACCGACTCCTGGACTGTGAGGCTGACGCGTTGGACGCGGTGCAGGACGGCTTTGTCAACGCGCTCACTCGCCTGGACCGCTTCGCCGGGCGCAGTTCATTCAAAACATGGCTCCTGCGCGTGGTTTGTAACGCGGCGCTGGACGTGGGACGCAGACGCAGACGTGACGAGCGGTTGCCGCAAGAGCCACGCGGCGATTCGCCAGACCGCTTCGGACCCGACGATGGCCCACCGGCCGACGCAGGGCTGGAGCGCGCCGACCTCCGCCTGGCCATCGATGCGGCACTCGCCCGGCTTCCTGGCCCTCAACGGCATACGTTCGTATTGCACGTTGAGGGCGGGTTGACCTATCGTGAGGTGGCCGACTCGCTGGGAATCTCCATCGGCACCGTCATGAGCCGGCTCTTTTACGCCCGCCAGAAGCTCAAGGAACTGCTGGCCAACCAGCAACTGCCATGAACTCGCACCTGCCAGAAGACGATCGCGACTCGCTCGCCGCCTACGTCGATGGCAACCCGGATGCCGTGCGCGCCGCGGCTCCACGAGAGCCATCCGAGGCCGAGTGGGATGCGGTGCGGTGGCGGATTCACGCGCGGCTTGCTTCCGCATCCGTTCAGACGCACCCCCGGCGCATGCCCATCGTTGTCCTTACTGCTCTCGCCACTGTAGCAGCAGCGCTGGTGTGGTTCGCCTTTCCGAATGCCACTCCGAAGGCTCCCCAACAACCAGAGCACGCCCATGCGACGCCCGTGACAACGGTCGAACGGTCACTGGCTCCGGCTCCGCGTGTGGTTTCGTCCGACCCACTCGCCGAGTTTGTGGTACTTCCAATGGCCACCGCCGAAGAGGTGGTTCTCCATCGCATCCCTGGCGATGGCTGGTTCCCTGTCGGCACCGAGTCACTTCCGGATTCGATTTCGCTGGCTACATCCAACGAAGTGAAACTGGAAGCCACTCATCCCGCGTGGCCGAGCGTGACCGTCGCGCCTGACGCGGCACCCATGATCTTTGCCGCCAAGCCCCGGTGAGCCATGTTCTCTGCCGTTCTCGCCGCATCGCTCCTCGTCGCGTGCCCGGCTGACGACAAGCCAGTCAGCGTGACCGTCGTCATCGTGCTGGCCACCGACCAGAACACGAAGATCCATCCAAAGCTCAAGGAACTGGCTACAGAAGTGCGGAAGCGCGACCCGAAACTCACCGGCTTCAAACTCGTGGCGACCGAGAGCAAGTCAATCCCTGTCGGCAACGCCGTGACGATCAACCTCACCGACAAGCAGACGCTGAAGGTGCAGGTGAATCGCGCCAAGGACTCCGAGGGACGCATCACACTCACACTCAACCCGCCAGGCATGGACGCAGTCAATTACGCTTGCGCCTGCGACAAATTCTTTCCCATCGTTACTCCCCACCGAACAAAGAAGGGTGAGCAACTCATCATCGTTGTCATGGCCAAACCCTGTACGAAGAAGAAGTGAATCACCCGCGGCTGGCTTCGCCTCGCGCATTCGCGTGCTGCCAACACCATCTGATTCGTGTAACTTGAGTGAGTAACTTGCGCGAGGTGAGGCATGTTCTTCTCTGCTCTCCTGTCGTTATGTGTCAACGCGCCGGCCCAGCCCGCCAAAGCGTTCGAGTTCAAGGACGGCGACCGCGTCGTCTGGATCGGCAGTACGCTCGTCGAACGCGAGCAGCGTTACGGTTACTGGGAGACGGCGCTTCTCGCGGCCAACGCCGACAAGAACATCACCTTCCGCAACCTCGGCTGGAGCGGCGACACCGTCTTCGGCGAATCACGCGGCCGGTTCGACTTCGCCAACCCCGACAAGTGCTTTCGCCAGCTCGTCGATCAGACGCTGGAATTGAAGCCGACGGTCATCTTTATCAGCTACGGGACGAACGAGTCGTTCGCGGGGAAGGAGGGGCTGCCGAGGTTCGAGAAGGGACTTGAGAAGTTGCTCGACGCCCTCAAGCCCGCCAAGGCTCGGATTTTGCTGTTCACGCCGTTGCCCCCGATTGAGTTGGTCAACACGCGGCCTGAGGCGTCGCGTGCCAAGATGCTCTCTGAGTACGCGGAGGCTATTCGCAAGATCGCGGCGAAGCAACATCTCTATCTTGCCGACGCCAACGAACAGTTCAAAGGCCCGCTTCTCTTGTGGCGGGAAGCGATCAATAACCCCGTCCCAACCTCTCCCGACTTCGGTAGATCGAAGTTCTCCATCAACGGGATGCATCTTACCGAGGAGGGATACCAACGCACGTCGGACCTGTTCTTGCGGAGTTTGGGACTGTCACCACGCGAGAGTGGTTCAGCCACACTCGAACCGCTCCGCAAGGCCATCATCAAGAAGAACCAGCTTTTCTTCCACCGCTGGCGGCCGGAGAACGAGACGTACCTTTTCGGCTTCCGCAAACACGAGCAAGGGAAGAACGCGAAGGAGGTCGCGGAGTTCGACCCACTTGTTGCGAAAGCCGAGAAGGAGATTGCGAAGCTGTTGAAGGAACTTGACAAGTGACTTGTTAACCGCAAGCCGCGGGCGAGCGCTCAGCCTTCAGCGCTCGCCTGCGGCTTGCGGCTAATCCATCTGGATACCCTCCCATGCGCCACTACCTCACTGCCCTGCTCCTCGCGCTCTCCCCTTCCCTCGCGATGGCACAGCGCGACGCAAAGGTCCCCGACCCCGACCCGGAACTGGAACGCAAGACGTTCATCGTGCCGAAAGGCTTCGAGGTCACGCTCTGGGCCGCTGACCCGCTATTGGCGAAGCCAATTCAGATGAACTTCGATCCTCAGGGGAGGCTCTGGGTCGCAACGAGCGAGGTCTATCCGCAGATCAAGCCCGGGCAAAAGGCCAACGACAAAATCATCATCCTGGAAGACAAAAACAACGACGGGAAGGCCGACAAAACTACCGTGTTCGCGGATGGCTTGCTAATCCCGACGGGCATCGAGCCGGGCGATGGCGGGGCGTATGTGGCGAACAGCACCGAACTCGTTCACCTGAGCGCGTCGAAGCCGGGGCAGAAGGCGGACCGGAAGAAGATTCTGCTCTCGGGCTTCGGCACCGAGGATACGCACCACATCATCCACACCTTCCGCTGGGGTCCGGACTGCCGGCTGTACTTCAATCAGTCGATCTACATTCACTCGCACATTGAAACACCCAGTGGTGTGAAGCGTCTGAACGCGGGCGGCATCTGGCGATTCAACCCCGACAAGTGTGAACTCGACATCTTCGCCCGCGGCTGGATCAATCCCTGGGGTCACGCCTTCGACAAGTACGGCCAGTCGTTTGCCACAGACGGGGCCAATGGCGAGGGGATCAACCACGTCATTCCGGGCGGCTACTACCCGACCGCGCAGGGACCGCACACGCAGCGCACCTTGCACGGCCTCAACCCCGGGAGCCCGAAGCACTGCGGCCTTGAGATCATCAGTGGCAGGCATTTTCCACCAGAATGGGACGGCGATTGCATCACCTGCGACTTCCGCGGGCACCGCGTCTGCCGCTTCAAACTCTCGGATGATGGCAGCACCTTCGCCAGCCGTGAGATGACCGAGGTCATCAAGAGCAATCACCCGGCGTTCCGGCCGATCGACGTGAAGATGGGGCCAGACGGCGCGCTCTACATCGCGGACTGGTACAACCCGATCATCCAGCACGGCGAGGTCGATTTCCGCGACCCGCGCCGCGACAAGACGCACGGCCGCATCTGGCGCGTCACCGCGAAGAACCGGCCACTCGTGAAGAAGCCGGACTTGGTGAACATGACGGTGAAGGAACTGCTGGACCAACTGAAGGCGCCGGAGCAGTGGACCCGCCAGCAAGCCAAGCGCGTGCTGAAGGAACGGGGGGCGGAGAAGGTGATCCCGGAGTTGGAGACGTGGATCAAAGCACTCGATCTAAAACACGCGGATTACGAACGCTACTTGCTCGAAGCGACCTGGGTTGCGGTGGGCGCAGATCAAGCGATCGGTGAGATGGTTCGTCTCTTGGCCGCGAAAGATCCTGGCGTGCGTGCGGCGGTCATACGCGTGTGTTCGTGCCGGATGCTCGACTTTGCCGGTTTCCCGGAGTTGGTCGCGAAGGGCGTTCAGAATGTACACCCGCGAGTTCGGCTCGAAGCCGTTCGCGGATTGTCAGGCGGACACAGCACGAGTGTTGAGGCTGCACTCAAGGCCCTGGACATGCCGATGGACCGCACGCTCGACTATGCCCTCTGGCTCACTATCCGCGAACTCGAACCGTACTGGCTGCCGGATTTCCAGGCGGGCAAGCTCACCTTCGGCGGCGACGCGAAGAAGATCGCCTTCGCGCTCTCTGCCGCCGCGAACAAGGACACCGTCAAGCCGGTGGTCGCACTGATCGAATCCGGCAAGCTGCCGAAGGAGAATGTGCAGGGGATGTGGCTCCTTCTCGCGCAGATCGGCGGTCCGGAAGAACTCGGCAAGGTGCTCACACACGCCGCGGAGAAGTCACTCCCCGCACGCGAGCGCGGCGAATTGCTCACTGCTGTCGAGGAAACCGTCCGTACACGCAAGGTGGGGGCACCGGCAATGTTGAATGAACTGATCGCACTACTGCCGGCGATTGGTGAGCAGTCGGCATCGGTGTGGCGGCTCATCGGACGGTGGAAAGCCGAGAAATATCGTGTTTTGCTGGAGAAGGCTGCCGGGGACGGCACCCTCTCTACTGCGGAGCGAACTGCGGCGCTAGATGGCCTTGTCTACTTCGGAGATGCAAAAGCGAAGCAGTTCATTACCGGGTTGTGCTCCACCAATACAGGCTTCGGTACTGCCTTCTCCGCGATCGAAGCCCTCACTTTCCTCGACACGCCGTTGGCGGCGGAAAAGGCTGTCGCCTGGCTCACCTCTGCTCGTCCGCTACCAGAAATGCTCGACTTGTTTGCCGCATTCGTCAACCGCAAGGGAGGCGCGCGCGTGCTGGCGAAGGCACTGGCGGGGAAGAAACTCGATCCCGATGTCGCGAAGATTGGCCTGAAGGCTGTCCGCGCATCAGGCCAGAAGGCCGACGCCCTCGTTGCCGTTCTGATGCAGGCTGGCGGCCTCGGCGCAGCGAAGAAACCGCCCACGCCCGAGAAAGTGAAGGCGCTCACTGCTGAGGCGATGAAGAGCGGCGACGCGGCCCGCGGCGAGGCCGTCTATCGCCGCAAGGACTTGCAGTGCATGGCCTGCCATGCCTACGCCGGCGCCGGCGGACAAGTCGGCCCGGACCTCACCAGCATCGGGGCCAGCGCCCAACCGGATTACCTCGTCGAATCGCTACTTCTCCCATCGAAGGCGATCAAGGAGGGCTACCACGCGATGCGAGTGGTCACCGCTGATGAGAAGGTGCTGCAGGGCGTGAAGGTACGCGAGGCCGACGGCAAACTCGTGCTTCGCACCGCCGAGGACAAAGAGATCATCATCCCAACGAAGGACATCATCGAACGCGGGCAGGCGATGAAGTCGCTGATGCCCGAAGGGCAGACCGAAACGCTGACCAAGCAGGACTTCGCGGACCTGGTGAAGTACCTCTCGGAACTGGGCAAGGTCGGCGGAGCATACGCGCCCAGCAAGGCGCGTGTCGTGCGCCGCTGGCAGCTTCTCGAACCCTCGAACGCCAACCTCAACCTGTTCCGCCGCACGCGCGTTTCGGCAGCGGCCGAGACCAACAATCCCTTCACCTGGGTCTCAACATACGCAAAGGTGTCCGGTGAGTTGCCACTCTCCGAGTTGCCGAAGTACACCGTCTGGAACGACACCGCCCCATTGACAGTACTTCGTTTCCACCTTGATGTGACCACCGCCGGCGCCGCGAAACTCAAGTTCAACTCCACGAATGGGCTGAGCATCTACCTCGGCAACACACCGATCGAGCCAAAAGCAGCGGCCATAGTGAACCTGGCTGCTGGAGTGCAGACAGTGACAGTGATCGTGGACCGCTCGAAACGCACCGACGAACTCCGAATCGAACTTGACGATGTGGAGAAATCGCCCGCGCGGGTGAATGTGATGGGCGGGAAGTGAACGACGTGGCCCACTCCCTCCTCGCGGTTCACCTGGGTGATGGCGTCCTTTCGGACGCCTGGATCACCGGCGGGTTCGCGTTGGCTGCGGTGATGGTCGGTATGGCGATGTGGCATCTCCGTGAGGAAGAGATACCGCGAATCGGTGTGCTCTCGGCCGCGTTCTTTGTTGCGTCAAGCATCCACATCAAACTCGCGATACTGCCAACCAGCGTTCACCTGATCCTGAACGGTCTCGTCGGCGTCGTGCTCGGCCGCCGCGCGCCTCTGGCAATCGCAGTCGGCATTACGCTTCAATACTTCCTGTTGCAGCACGGCGGTCTGACCACAATCGGTATCAACACGTGCATCGTCGGCATCCCGGCACTCGTGGCAGGCTTCGCGTATCCATTCCTCAAGCGGTTGGGGATACCGGCCTTTGCACGCGGGGTAATACTCGGTGGTGGCGCAGTAGCAGGCGCAGCATCCCTCAACTTTCTCGCACTACTCCTCGGCGGCAAGGACGACTGGCAGACGCTCGCGAAACTCGTACTCATCGCACACATCCCTCTCGTGATCATCGAAGGTCTGATGCTCGGTGTGCTCGTGCGATACCTGGAGAAGGTGAAACCGGAATTGCTGGGCCACCTTCGGTCGTAACCAGCACGGACGCGCGGGCCAGGCCTCACCCCGACCGACTGAGCGGTGCAGCGCTCTGCTAATCAACAGACACGCCTGCGCTTCCCAAGCCCCCTCCATTTCACGCCGACTTGACAATTGTTTGACACGGGCCGAATTGCTCTCACACGTCGCCTGAATCGGCGCAAGCTTTCCTGACATTGACGGCCGCACGCAATCGCATCTTAACGTAGGCTTGAGTCTCATACTGCCACCTGGCCTTCGCCCATGTCCATCACCGCCCCTGATACCGCTGCGGTCACGTCCTACTCAAAGACGCCTGGCGTCGAACCAATTCCAGGCTACGTACTCATTGAACCGCTGGGCCGTGGCGGCTTCGGCGAAGTCTGGAAGTGCGAGGCACCCGGCGGGTTGCACAAGGCCATCAAGTTCGTTGCCGGGAGCGACCCGGATGACTGCCTTTCCGCTGACGAGGGGGTCCAACTCCGTCAGGAGTTCGAGGCATTCCAGCAGGTGAAGGCGATTCGCCACCCGTACCTGCTCTGTCTGGAGCGCGTGGAACTGGTTAGCAACGAACTGGTGATGGTGATGGGGCTGGCCGACATGCACCTGGGCGACCGGTTCCAGGAATGTCGGAGCGCCGGTCAGACCGGCATCCCGCGTGACGAACTGCTCGGCTACCTCCGCGAGGCGGCCGAGGCGCTCGATGTGATCGGCGCGCGTCACGGTCTCCAGCATCTCGACGTGAAGCCGGCCAATCTCTTCCTCACGGCGGGCCACGTCCAGGTGGGCGATTACGGACTGGTGAGCAAACTCGATGGCGGCACCGCCAACGAGAAGAATCGCGGTCTGACCCCGAAGTACGCAGCACCTGAAGTTCTCCGCGGGCAGGTCCATAGCCGCTCTGACCAGTACAGCCTCGCGCTGGTCTATCATGAACTCCTGACCGGCGGGTTCCCATTCACGGGCCGCACAGCGCAGCAGATCATGCTGCAACACGCCAGCGCGATACCTGATCTTGAAGCACTGCCACCCGAAGACCGTGACCCAGTCGCCGCTGCGCTGGCGAAGGAACCGGAATCGCGGTTCCCATCCTGCATGGCGTTCGTCGCCGCGCTCGCCGGGGCAGGAGCAAGGCTCGGACTGAACGCTACTCCTGGCGCCGACAACTCCGTCCCTCTCGCTTCGACAAGATCGAGTGCCGAGGAACCCACGCACCGGAACAGCCTGGCGACCACCGCACCAACCCGCGCGACCCCAGTGAGGACGCCGCCGCCCAAACCGCTGGCACATCCTGGCTCTGCAACGGGTGTGCAGTTGAACGAAATCCTCTCAGTGTTACCGGTCGAGTGGCTCCGCGGACGCGAGGCACCCGACCCGGACCTGCCGCCAGACGAGATGGCACGCGCGATTCTGGCAGCAGCAACCTCCAGGACGGGTGATGGCGAACCGGCTGCGTGGGGTTGTCGCTTCCTCAGTACCATCGACCCACGCGTCGCGCGGGTGAAACTCGAACTCCTGTGGGAACGGGACAGGTTCTCGGTTCGGACCGGTGCGCAGAATCGAATTGTCGCGCGGCTCAAGGCGCCCGCCGCGCCAGCATCGAGCGGCCTCTTCGGCTTCGGCAAGAAGCCCGCGCCTCCGGTTCCGTCGGGGTTGGAAGTCGTGGTGCAACTCCCCGAACCGGGCCGGCCTGTGGGTGAGGTTGTGGCTGAAGGCCGGGTGTTCGGAACGCCACCCAGCGACTTCGCAGTGAAGGCCGAGCGGACCATCGTCTCGCTGCTCGAAGGCATCCAGAAACAGTTGGGGAACTTCGCCGAGCGTCGGAAGCATCCGAGATTTCCTTCATCCTTCCCTGTTACCGTCTTTCCGCTACACCGCAACGGCCGCATCGATATGCCGCAAAGCGGACGCTGCCGCGATGTATCCGCCGGCGGTCTTGCGTTACGACTGGAGACGGCGTTGACCACGCGATACGCTTACGTCGCCTTCGATAGCGTTCGCGGAACGGCCGGTCTGGCACTACTCGTCCAGGTCCTTCGACACCAGAACGAGGACGACGGCGTCGTGATGACCGGACGTTTCCGACCTGAGCTCTGGCCCACCACGAAGTGAATGACTGGGTTAGCGCCAGCGGAAGATCCGCAGCGCTACCACAAAGCACGACACGCCCCAGATACCAAGCACCAGTAGCGAGCGTGGCAATACCTCCAGACCGGCACCATCATTCATCACGGCGCGCAATCCATCGTTGACGGCCGTGAGCGGCAGTGCCTGAATGAACGGCTGTGACCATTCCGGAAAGCGCGACGCTGAGAAGAACACCCCCGACAGTACATACATCGGCAGCATCACTGCGTTCACCAGACCCGCAGCGGTTTCCATCGTGCGTGCCCGGCTACCGAGCAGTAGCCCCAACCCCGCGAAGGTCGCCCCGCCGGCAGCGATCAGAATGACAAACGCCAGCCAGTCGCCGCGGACGCGGATGCCAAACGCCACATACGACACACCCAGCAAGAGAGCGATGTCGATCATCGTGAAGACAAGTCGACTGAGCATCACACTGAGCAGGAAGTCTGTCCGGCGCATCGGCGTGGCCTGGAACCTCTTCAGCAGTTTCCGCACGCGCATGTCGGCCACGGCGAAGCCCACGCCGAACAAACCACCGCCGAGGAGGTTGATGCCGAGCAGTCCTGGAATCAGGAAGTCGATGTAACGACTGCCTGGCTCCGTCATGGCCTTTTCTTCGGGCTTTGGTGCGTTCGGGTGCGCAGCGCGCAGGAGCGCGCGGTCGGCTGCGTTGCGCGCCAGCACGCTCTCGGATCGCGTGGTGTCGAAGAGATACTCGTAGCCGGCGCGACTTCCAGGGAGTGGGACAATCACGAGGTCCGTCTTCGAGGTACGGAGTCGCTGGCGGCACGTTATCTCGTCGTGCAACTCCACCTTCAGCGCGGGATCGGTCGCCAGCGAGTCGCGCAACTGTTCAGCCGCGCCAGGATACGCGGCATCCAACACCAGGTCCACACTCGCCGCAGGTACCGGCTTCTCACTGAATGCCATTCCCAGTGCTGTCGCGAGAATGAGCGGGAAGCCGTAGACCCAGAAGAGAACCGCCGGCTCGCGGACATGCTCGCGGAAACGGGCCAACGTGAGTTGGACAAGAGGATTCATGTCGTCTGCTCAGAATCGGAATGTGTCGTGCTAGAAAAATCGCCGCGCACGGCCGTAAAACATCGACTGGGCGACTCTATGACTCGTCGCGAAGGTGTCGACCGGTGAGCGTGACGAATACGTCTTCGAGCGTGGTGGTGCGTGTTGTCAGTCCGCCGAATTTCACGCCAGCCGCGCGGGCTGCCTCAAGGAGAGCTGGCAACGCCGTGTGAGGTTCACCCGCTGCGAGGGTGACGCGGTCGCCCTCTTCCCGCACTGATTTCACCGTGGGTAACGCACCCAGATCCGCTGTCTGGAACCGTGTGGCAATCGCCGGGTCGTAGTCGAAGTCGATGACATGCTCCCCGCCAACCTGCGCGATCAACTCCGCCGGAGTTCCGAGCGCGATGACTTTGCCATGATCGACCACAGCGACGCGATCGCAGAGGCGCTCGGCCTCGTCCATGTAGTGCGTCGTGACGACAACCGTCCGTCCACTCACTTTCAACGAACGAATCACATCCCAGAGTTGCCGGCGAGACTGCGGGTCCAGCCCGGTTGTTGGCTCGTCGAGAAAGAGCAGTTCTGGCTCACCGACAAGCGCGGTGGCGACGGCGAGCCGTTGCCGTTGCCCGCCAGAGAGTTTTTCAACGTAAGCCCGTGATTTCTCTTCGAGGCCCACGCGAGCGATGGCCTCGTCTGGCATCAGACCGGTTGGGTAGAATGAACGAAAGAGCGTCACTGTTTCGCGCACAGTGAGTTTGTCGGAGAGCCGCGTTTCCTGCAACGAGATGCCAATCTTGCTGCGGATCGCGTCGTCATTCTCGCCCCACTTCATACCGAGTACTTCGACCTCACCAGCGGTCGCATCGAGTAACCCCTCGATGATTTCGAGCGTGGTCGTCTTGCCTGCGCCGTTGGGGCCGAGCAAGCCAAAGCACTCACCTGTGCGTATCTCCAGATCGAGGCCACGCACGGCGTCCACTGGCGGGCGGCCGGGATAAGTCTTCACGAGGCCACGGACACGAATGGCTGGAGTCATGCGTACAGCATATGGAAGCGCGGGGCAGTTTGACGATGTCAGTCGTGCGGCGGTGATTCTGCGTCAGAAGTTCAGCAATCCGCGGCGATACAGACAGGCGCAGTCCATGCTCCACGCAACCCCGATGTGTAACGCCGCGCCAAGCCACACCGAGCGAGTCACAAGGCTCATCATCCCCAGAGCGAGACCCGCGACCAGCGACGCCACGGCTTCCGGCATCGGCTTTCCGAAGTGGATCTGAACGTATGGCACCATCGCAACGAAGATGGAATAGACGCCGAAGCGGTGCTTGGTGCCATGAAGAACGAAGCCGCGGAAGAAGAACTCTAGCCCGACAAACTGCGCCGCATAGGCCACTTCCCACTTCCACAGCCCGGCGCGGACCTCACCCGGTGTGGCAAACCGAACGAACGGGTATGTTTCCTGGAAATGCTGGCTCGCGGAGAAAGCCGCCACCAGTGGCACCATGACGCACACGAGCATCGCATAGAGCGGCCATGAGTCGAGCGCGCCGCGCACCTTCAACTCATAGTCGCATGGGCTATCCCGGAAGACGAACGTCAGTATCAGAATCGGAATCGCGGCGTAAGTGAGGACCGCATCCCCCGCCCACCAGAGCCGAGCAGCGAGCCGGTCGGCACCCCCATGCGTGAGTAAGGCTTCCAGTTCGCGTGCGACATCTGGTCGACCGAACGCCGAAGCGAGGAACTTCGCAGGCCCGATGAGGGAGGTTGGCTGCGAGGTGTATTGCTGGAGGATGAGACACGCAGCAGCGACGACGAGTACTGCGGGTGTCTTCCAGTCAGCGCGGCGGCCCGTGTAGGAGAGTCGGAATGCCAGCGATTCCGCCTCGACTTTCCGGAGCGGCTCACCGAAGTAGCGTTCCCAGAATCGGTACAACATCCCGAGCATCAGTCGCATCAACGCGAGGAGGGTGTTAGCTAGCAGAAGTGTAGCGGTAAGGGATAGAGCGCGGAAGCGCGATTCCTTCCTGTCTCAAGTGTGAAGAAGCATCACCTCCCAAGCAAACAGGGGGCATCCGCCCCCTGTTTGCCTGCTCGATCGAAGTCGCAATTGGCTACAGCAACTCCGAAATCACCTTGCCTTCCGCAAGGTGTTGCGGGCGGCCGGTTGGGTCGATGATCGTCGTTGTCTCGGGATTGATCCCGAGATTGTGGTAGAGCGTGGCGAACACGTCACCGAAGCCGACTGGCCGATCCTTCGCGCGCCCACCATCCTTCTCTGTGCTGCCAATAACCTGACCTGTCTTCATGCCACCTCCAGCCATGATCGCGCAACTCACCTGTGGCCAGTGATCGCGGCCCGCGCCACTGTTGACCTTCGGCGTGCGGCCGAACTCTCCCCAGGCAATCACAGTCACATCGTCGAGCATACCGCGAACGTCCAGGTCATCCACGAGCGCCGTGAGGCACTGGTCGAGTTTCCCGCCGTGGTCGCGAACGAGATCGAAGTTCTGGCCGTGACTGTCCCAGCGGCCAAAACTCAGCGTGACACAGCGTGCCCCGGCCTCAACCAGTCGCCGTGCGATCAAGAGGTGTTCGTTGACTGTCGGGGCACCATCATACTGAAACTTGAATGGCTTGCCGTCGCCGTAGCGTTCCCGCACCTTCGCGGGTTCCTTCGACACGTCGAGCGCCTCGACCAGTTTACTTGACGTGAGTACATCGAAGGCACGCTCGGTAGCGGCATCCGCGGCGCGAAGCGTACCCTGATGGTCCATCGCTCGCTTCATGTCGTCGAAGCCTGCCAACAGTTTCTTCCGCTCTGGCAGGTGATCCTTGTTGGTCGCATTCAGCACCATGTTCGCCATATCAGGCCCGCTGGGCGTGAACGCAGCGAAGGTGCTGCCGAGGAAGCCCGTCTGTCCGGCATCACTCCACTCAACGTGCTGCGTTCGTGCCGCCAGCCCGACAAACGGCGGCACGCTCGGATCCACGTTACCTTGCAGTTTCCACGCGACACTTCCCACGCTCGGTCGTCCGCCCATCGCGGCAAGCGACTGATGCGGCCAACCGGTCGTACACTGGTAGGCGTCGTGACCGCCACGCGCACCAACCAGCGAGCGTATGAACGCGAACTTGTCCGCGTTCCTGGCGATGCGGGTGAACGTCTCGCCGATCTGGATGCCCGTCACGTTCGTATTGATCGGTTTGAACTCACCGCGAATCTCTTTCGGTGCTTCCGTCTTGATTTCCCACATGTCCTGGTGCGGGGGGCCACCGCCCAGGAAGATGTTAATGACTGCCTTGTGCTGGGTCCGGCCAAAGGAGTCTTGCCGTTTCGCAGCCGCTTCCGCGCGGAAGACGTCTGCGAGTGTGAGATTCATCGCGCCGAAAGACAAAGCTCCGACCTTGAGGAAATTCCGACGACTGACGCCGTCACAAAAGCGGACGCGGCCGAAGGGGATTGTGAGCATTGTCGAATCGCTCCCGAAGGAAGGAGTGGGAGGGAGGCAGGGGGTAGGCGGGTCGAACGCAGAACAGGACGGAATCTCCTCCGCCCTACACCCCAAGAGTAATCGCAACTGGAGTCCGTCGCAAGTGAAATGCATGCAATGTGAGGTCGCAACTATCAAGCGCCCTGCTCATCAACAGTATCCTCTGCGGGTGGCTTGAGCCCCGGAACGCGTTCGTTGAGTTTCTGCTGCCGGAACACAGCCAGATCGCGCTGGAGTTTCACCTCGTGGTCAGCTTTCAATTCCCGGTAGCGAGCCATCCAATATGTCCGTGTTGCCCAGAAGTCGAACACCGCGAGGCAACCCGCGACGAAAACCAGGCCCAGGATACCGATCCAGTAGAAACCGACGAGTCGGGCGAATTGCCGGTCGGATTCCGCCTGCGGCGTCGGTTCTGCACCTGGGGGAGGTTTGCGCTCCGGGATTGCATCCAGGTTCGCATCCATGCCGGAGAGGTAATAGAAGCCGATCAATCCGCCGATCACGACGAGCAGTGCGGAGGTTACAGCACGTCGTCGTGCCTGTCCCCGACGGTAGACGCGGTCGGCATCAGCGACAAACGGTTCCTGGGCCAGCGCGCGGAGCGCGCGGCGTTGCCGTTGCACCGCAAGAGCGCCAGCCAAAACGAGGGATACCGCCAGTATGATGCCAACGATCACGGGAAACTCGGTGTTAGCCCGCCGTGCCGAGGCGGTCACGATTGCGCGAAACGATAACGATGCGAGAAGGGGTACCGTACGGCTCGCGACGCATTACCGATCACTTCAACTCGACGCAGATCAGTTCCTTGTCATCGCGGAGGTAAACGCGGCCATCCACCAGCGCCGGGTGTGCCCACGTCTTGCCGCACACCTTGCTCTTCGCCAGCAACGTGAACTCCTTCGGGTTCGGTTCGAACAGCGTGAGGCTTCCGCTATCGTCGAGCATCAGGAGCTTCTCCTGACCGGCAGCGCCACACCGGATGATCGCCGCATGGAACTCACCCACGTTCTTCTCTTCCCACATCACCTTGCCCGTTCTCAACTCGACACACCGCAGGGTGATAGTCGCGTTGCGGAGCGTTGCCGCACCGTTGATCATGTAGATGTAGTCGCCAACCACCACTGGCGTCGAGAAGTAGCACGTCAGTGTCTTGTTCCGCCAAACGTCCTCAGGTGTGTACTTGCCGCCTTTCTCTGTGAGCTTCAACGCGAGCGAACCACTCGACACGGTACTGCCAATGACCAGATCACCTGCGGCGACTGGCGTGGTGCTCGATTCGATGATCGGCCCAACCTTCCCTTCAAACGGCACCGACCAGAGTTCCTTCCCCTGCTCGGAAAGGCCCAACAGGTGGGCACCCGTGAGGAAGATGAGTTGCTTGTGGGCGTGGATTGGCGATGAGTAGCTTGCCGGGTCGGAGGTGGCCTGCCACACGGGCTTACCTGTCTTGACGTCGAAGGCGACAACGCCCGATCCCTTTCCACCGACCATCACGATGACACGATTATCCACAACGATGGGTGATGTGGACGTGCCGAAGAACGGGTTAGCTGTTTTGAACTCCTTCGGTGCGTTCACCTTCCAGTAAAGTGCGCCCGACTTCGCATCCCAGCAAGCGAGAATCCCCAGCCCGCCGTAAGTGAAGACCTTCCCGCCACTGACTGCGGGCGTGCTCCGCGGGCCAACGCCGAACGGCGGCCTGTATTCCGGCCGTTCGTAGCTCTTCTCCCACATCCGTTTTCCTGTCCTGGCATCGAACGCAGCGAGGGCATCGGCGTTCTTCCCCTTCGGCTGATAGAAGGAATAGACAACGCCATCGGCCACGACAGGCGAGCTATGTGCATCACCCAGTGGTTGCTTCCAGAGCGACTTGAGATTGCCCTTCCACGAATGTACGGTTTCCGTTGTGGAGTTATCGCGATTGGGGCCGAGGAACTGTGGCCAGTCCGCGGCGCGCAGTGAAAACGCCATCGCGAACGTGAGTGCAAGGGCGGCGAGGAAGCGCGGCATGTGGGAACTCCGCATCGAAGGTGAGATGATGGGCGGTCGCGTGCGTTTCACACGCGTGTCATGCTATCCGCCACAGATGATCGGAGGAGAGCGATTTCTCCGCCGATGCTCAGTGTTGATCCAGAAAGCCGCAATGTACGAAACGTGTTCCTGGTTCACTTTTTCGATTGCCAGCTCGCGCGACATTCGAGGGGGAAATCCGTGAGGATCGCATCCACTCCCGCGGCGCGCCCCTTCGCCCAGTTCTCAGGCTTGCGTCCGGCTACCAGAGTCCCGACAAGGAAAACTTTCTTCCCTGCCGCATGAACTTTCCTCACCTCAGCTTCCTTTGGGATGAACCGCACATACACCCACGAGCAAGACTTGTCGGCGATTGAATCGGCAAGTTTCTCGGCCGACGGGCAAAGCGCCGCACACGCCGCAGTGTTGTTCGCCCTCAGGAGTTTTTCACGAACACCCGGCTTCTCGATGGCCAGGCCAATAAAAACCAGTTGCTTCAACACATCGTACTTCTCGGCGAGTTTCACCACCTCCGCTTCGCAGTCGGGCACCTTCAGATCAACAGCGATCAGGATCGCGGTCGCTTTGCTGTCGCGGAACAGTGCGAAGATCTCTTCGAGCGTCAACACGCGCTCTCCGGCGAACAGCGGGTTAAACTTCTTGCCAGCATCGAACGACTGGATCTCGCGTCGAGAGAGTTCCGACACCTTGCCCATCCCGGTGGTCGTGCGGTTGATGGTGTCGTCGTGCAGGCAGACAAGCTGGCCGTCACGCGTGCGACGCACGTCGAGTTCGACGCTCACGCGCAGGGCGATACACGCGGCGAAGGTGGAATGTGTCTCCTCTGGTGCGTGAGCCATCAATCCGCGATGCCCGACCACAATCGGCTCCGTGGACAGAACAGCAGCGGCGAAGGAACAACACACGATAGCCGCTAGCGAGAAGCGAAGCATGAACGACCTCGCAAGTGTGGAACGTGACGATGGTGACCACTTCAGTTGCCGCGATGCAGCGACGAGCCGGGTGTGTTTCGGGGATCTCGGCCAGGGTCTACATCTTGATAACCTTCATACGGCGAGAGATTTCCTCAACCGGGATGAGTTCGCCCTGCCCGGAGCCTGGGCACTCCTCACAGGTACTCTTCCAGGTTTCCGGCGTGGCAAGGTTGCTCTCCCAGAACGGCCAGGTTCGGCACTGCGCCGGACGGACAGGGTAGATGGTGCAGCCCTTCCTGGAGTCGAGGAAGACGCAGTCGCCATCTCCCTTCTCGCGCAGCGTGCGTTTGCCGCGTGCGTTGCGGCTGTGAAGATCACGCACTTCTGCCACAGGCCGCCCGAGGTGCCGGGCAATGGCCTCCAGTTCGGCGTCAGTAACCCAGACATAGCCCGGCGCACCCGTGCAGCAATCGCAGCACTGCGTGCAGGTGAATCGTAGTCCTTCAGAGTACCAGGGTTGCTCTTCTGTCGTTGATTCTTCGGGCACATCAGCCTCCGGCGAGAATGCTGTGGTGTCCATGATACCGTCGCAGTCGGGTTCGGCTTGCGAGGAGGTGGGGATTCGGTAATCCTATCCGTGATACTGTCCCCTACACATGTACTCCGCGATGACTCAACTCCTGGGAGTGACCCTCCGCGGAACGGGTAGCTACCTTCCTGCGAGAGTGGTGACCAACGACGAGTTCACCGATGTGCTCAACCTCGACACATCGGATGAGTGGATTCGCACGCGCACCGGGATACGTGAACGCCGCTACGCTGGGCAGAGCGAGACATCCGCCTCGCTCGGCGCTGCAGCAGCTCGCCTCGCAATCGAGTCTGCTGGCCTGGCGCCTGAAGACATCGACCTGATCATCTGCGCGACGGTCACTCCGGATCTCATGTGCCCGGCGACCGCCAATCTCATCCAGGCCGCGCTCGGCTGCCGGGCAATCCCCGCCTTCGACGTTACAGCCGCCTGTTCGGGCTTCCTCTACGCGCTCTCCGTTGGCACTCAGTTCGTTCGCACAGGTGAGGCGAAGCATGCGCTCGTGATCGGAGCCGATGTGATGACGCGCATCATCGACTTCACAGACCGCAACTCGTGTATCATCTTTGGCGACGGCGCCGGTGCCGTGATTTTGGATAGCACACCCATACGGAACGCGGGCATCCGCACCATTCGGCTCTACTCCGACGGTTCGCGACAGGAAGTGATCCAGGTACCCAGCCGCGTGACACCCAACCCACCGCCTGGGCCACCGCAGTTGCAACGACTGGATCACATGCGTCTGAGCGGGCGTGAAGTTTTCCGTTTCGCAGTCACGCGCATGGTCGAGTTGATCGAGCAGGCAACCGCCGACGTCCTCGAACTGGGGCTTTCCGGCATCGATGTACTGATCCCACACCAGGTGAACCAGCGGATCATCGACACGGCACTGGAGTCCTCCGGCTTCCCACCAGAAAAGGTTGTGGTGAACCTCGACCGCTACGGCAACACGTCGGCCGCCAGCGTGCCGATCGCGCTGGACGAAGCGCTGCGCACTGGCCGTTGCAAGCCCGGCGACAATGTGCTGCTTGTCGCTTTCGGCGGTGGCCTCACCTGGAGTAGCGCGCTCCTCACACTCTGATCGGAAGCGTTACCTGGTTGTTTGCACCTCTTCTGAAATCGAAGTTCCCCATGTCCCTCCTCTGGATCAACGGCACTCTCATCGAGAAGGCCGAGGCGCGAATCAGCCCCTTCGACCACGGACTTCTCTACGGCGATGGTGCGTGGGAACCATTACGACTCTTCGGCGGCAAGCCATTCGCTGCTGAGCAGCACCTCCGCAACCTCGATGAGACCGCGCGTGCTGTCGGCATTGACTTACCGCTTGCACTGGAAGATCTCATCGCGGCCATCGACGCCACAGCGAAAGCGAACAACCGCATGGAGGGTTATGTCCGTGTGCTCGTGACTCGCGGTCCTGGCACAATCGGGCCTGACCCACGGAAAATCGAACCGCAAGTGATTGTGATTGCCGAGGAGTATCAGCCGTTCCCTCACGAACTATATGGCCATGGTGTGAACGCCGTGGTCTCACCGCTTACGCTTGATCCGGCTAATCCCGCGCACCGATTCCGAACATTGAATCAGTTGCATATCGTGGTCGCCAGGCGCCACGCACTTCAACATGGCTGCCTGGAAGCACTCTTGCAAGGTCAGCAGGGCGGAATAGTTGGCGCGACGGAAGGCCACCTCCTTGCAGTGGCGAAGGGGGTGATCGTTGTCGGGAGCGGGCAACCGGCAGACGCCACTGGAACAACTGTCGCGACTCTCGCAGCCCACGCGGGGCGAGTGATCGAGGAGCGGACACTGATGATGCCGGAGCTGCGCGCGGCCGATGAAGTCTTCATCGCCGGCACCGCATGTGGCGTCATCGGCGTTGTATCCATTGACGGAACTGTCATCGGTACTGGCACTGAAGGGCCGGTCACACGCGACCTACGCGCACGCTTCGACCAACTCACACACAACGCGGCCGGGTAGAATAAAGGTAACGCTGCCCTTTCGGGAGAATACCCATGATGAGCATCCGCCGCATCCTGGTGCCAAGTGACTTCAGCGATTGCTCCATTCCTGCACTGAGGTATGGAGCGGGGCTTGCGGAGAAGTTCGGAGCAGAACTTGTGCTGCTCCATATCATTCCTGACGCGGTTCTCGCACTGCCAGATGCAGTCATGCCCACACCTGTGCCAACCGCCGATCTCGACGAGTTAACCGACTCGGGCAAAGAGGGACTTGCGAATCTGATAGCAACCGAAAAAGTGACAGCATGCCACCCTCGCACGGAAGTGCGGATCGGATCACCTGCCGCCGAGATTGTCGCGGCCGCCGGCGATCTTCATGCAGATCTGATCTGTATCGGAACGCACGGCCGCGGTGGTTTGTCACGCGTGTTACTCGGCAGCGTGGCGGAAGAGGTAGTCCGCCATGCCCCCTGTCCGGTACTCACAGTGCGGCCGAAGGCGAGCGGACTCTAACCCACCTCCTTGCACCGTGATCAGTTACTTCACTGGCGGCAGTCCCAGCACTTCCACCGGGTGCTGGCCGGTCGGCGTCTCGGCTATCATTCGTGTCCCTGGCTCCTGATGCTTCCACTTCAGGTACACCAGCGCAACCGCAGAGCCGAGCCGTGGTGAGTGACAGCTCGATGTCACTAACCCCACTTCCTGTCCATCGTGGTAGACCTTCGTGCCCGCAGGTAGCGGTTCGCCTTCCAGCACTTTCAGCCCCAGGAACGCGCGATTCACGTGGCCGGCGCGATCGCGTGCCATCACAATGGGTTCCTGACCGAGAAAGCAGCCCTTCGAATAACTCACCGCGCGTGATGCATAGCCCACCTCCATCACGAAGCGATTCTCGTCGATATCCTTGCCAAACACCGGCATACCTGCCTCAATGCGAAGCGTCTCGAATACTTCCGCCGTGCCTGGCATCGCACCACTCGCCAGGATCGCTTGCTTGACCGCACCGGCTGCGTCTGCCCGGCACACGATGTCAAAACCAGTGAGGCCGAGCTGATCACGCCGACGAATGCTGCATGGTACCTCCTTCACCGAACGCTCCATGTGAGCGAACTCAGGCAGATCGGGCACCGGTTCACCGAGAATGCCGGACAACACCTCGGTACTCCTCGGACCGGTAAGTGAGAACTGTGCAAAGTCGGCAGTGCGGTCGGCAATCTCCACTTGCTCGGAGATCAAGTACCGGTCGAGATACTTCAGCAGATCGCTATTCCGGCCGGACGTCGTTTCCACCCACATCGCATGCCGCTTGTCGCCAAGCAGGAGATGGTAAATCCATGTCTGAAACTTCACTTTTGCGCGTGGATCGCAGAAGTACGCCTCACAACCGCCGCCAAGAGGGAGATTCTTCACGTCGTTGGTGCTGAGGTTGCCGAGGAACATCGGCGCATCCGGCCCTGTGAGCAGTAGCTTGGCCGCGTCGGAGGTGTCGAACAGCGCGGCAGAAGTCGTCGCAGCAGCGTAATCGGGGGTCATGCAGACTCCTGGCGGACAGCCATCTTGTGTGCGTCGGGAATAAGCAACACAGCCTCGCTAGTGTCAATGAGGCGTTGCACTTCGCCGGGTGTGCGAATTGGGGTTGCGAATAGTTCTTCGGTAACGTCATCGGGATAACCACTGGCAAGAAACACGCTCGCCGACTCTGTGGCGAAGGCCCACAGCGCCACGGCCGCCCAGTCGTCAGGCTTCTCCTTCGCCAAAGTTTTTCGCACGCGACTCGGCCCATCGAGCGTGCGGAGACGTTGCGCTCCCGGACCGAGGTCAGGCGCCGCGCTGGTCAGAAGCACGATTCGGCCACCCTTCTTCACAACACGCGCGGCAGTCGCGGCCGCCTTCGCCAGGTCGGAGAAGCTCACCCGGCCAGCCGCACTACCCACTGCTGCGATGACGCAATCAGCCAGCATCTCGATGGTCCCGCTCCAGCGAGCATCCTGACGACGCACACCCTCTGCCGCGCTGTCGAACAAGCCTGCGACAACTTCCTGAATGCTCTCGCCTTCCCCTTCAATCACTTGCACGAGGAACGGTGTACCCAGGAGCCACGCAACTTCCGCCGGTTCCTCGCTCCGCGCCCCTGAACGGTCAGTTGTGGAATCACCCACGAATGCAGCCCGCGTTTCTTCATCGGAGAGCGACGGGAAGATCGCATGCTCTGCACCTGCGTGGCCGCAGTGAGGATCGAAGCGGCGACCTGTCAGCAGGATGACAAAGTCTGCTTCCACAAGCGAGCGGTTGAGGTAAACGCGACGGCCCGCCTTCGTGGTGGCGAGGTAGGCGAGCTTCTTTGGATTTGTGGGGTCGTGCGTCTCGGCCATCACATCGGCGAACTCGTCGGGCAACTCGTCGATCCATTCCGATGAGGTACCCGGCGGCGAGAGCACCGTCACCGCACTGAGCTTGATACTGGCGGATTCCAGATGCTTGAGCACCTCCGCGAGCATCGTCGTGAGGTGTGGCAACTGCGGATCGATCACGATGGTAATATGGTCGTCAGGCGTCAGCGCGCGGCGCATCGGCTCGAAGCCGAAGGGCTTTTCGAGCGACTCCCGTACCAGTTCGGCGGGCGAAGCAACCGGTAAAGTGACCGCCATACGGTGGAGTGTTACGGCGCGCTCGACCGGCACCATGAGCCGCCACGGCTCGGCACCAATAATCAGTTCGGTCATTTCGGGCATGAAGCATCCTCACGAGACCTCGACCATTATACGCGCCGCGTCGGCTGGCCTTGCGGCGTAGAATGCGGTATCGGCACGTCCCCGGAGACAAACTATGAGCCAGGTAACCTCTCCCCTTCCCGGAAGCCACTTCATCGGCGGCGAGTGGCTGAAACCGCGCGATGACTTCGCCAGCCGCAACCCGGCCAACCTCGATGAAGTTGTCGGGGCGTTCCCACAAGCTACACCCGACGAAGTGAAGGCCGCGGTGGAGGCTGCACGCGCCGCGTTCCCGGCGTGGCGACGGACCAGCCGCATCCACCGCGCCGAAGCCTTCGACAGACTCGCACAACTCATCAAGCGAGACACGGATACCCTCGCAACACTCATGGCTCGTGAGTGCGGCAAGAACATCACCGAATGCCGCGCCGAAGTGATCGAGGGCCTGCACATGGTGCAGTACGTCTTCGGCGTGGGCCGCGCGGGGGTGTTTGGGAATGTGGTGGCATCGGAGATCCCGGAGAAGGACGCCTATACGCGGCGCAAACCGTGGGGCGTCGTTGCCGTAGTCACGCCCTGGAACTTCCCATTCGCGGTACCGCTCTGGATGCTTGGGCCGAGCCTACTGGAAGGGAATACCTGCGTCTTCAAGCCGAGTGAAGAGACGCCCGCCATCGGTCACCGCATGGTGGAACTTTTCGTCGAAGCTGGTTTCCCGGCAGGCACGGTGAACCTCGTGCAAGGGAGCGGCGCAGTGGGCGAGGCGATTGTGAAGAATCCGAGTGTGAACGTTGTTTGCTTCACGGGAAGCTACGCAGTCGGCCAACGGATCCAGGAAGTCTCAGCGAGTATACCCAACCGCATCGTAGCGGCCGAGATGGGCGGCAAGAACGCGGTCATCGTTTGCGAGGATGCCCGCTTCGACCTGGCGGTAAACGCAGGGATTCTGAGCGCGTTCAAGACCACCGGGCAGCGGTGTGTCTCTTCGGGCCGTATCATCGTACATGAATCGCTCGTGGAACGTTACGCGAAAGCGTTCGTGGAGCAAGCGAAGCGACTCCGGTTCGGCGACCCGCTTGACGCTCACAACTTCGCTGGCCCACTCGTCAACCGCAAGGGGCTCGAGAAGGTCTTGCACTATAACACGGTGGCGAAGCAAGAAGGGGTAGCCGTGCTGGAGGAAGGCCGCGAGATCGGCAAGAAGGGATGCTTTCTCTCGCCGTTCATCTACCAGACCAGCGCGAATCCGGCCGCGCGAACCACGCACGAGGAAGTATTCGGCCCGCACGTTGCGCTCCTCCCATTCCGTACCGATGAGGAAGGCGCGGCCATCTACAACGATACCGAATACGGCCTTTCCATGGCGGTGATCACCGAGAGCTACCGACGGATGCGGTTCTACCGCGAGGAGTGCGAATACGGGATGGGTTATGTGAATCTGCCCAGCATCGGGGCGGAAGTCCACTTGCCATTTGGCGGCGTGAAGAAGAGCGGCAACGGCCACCCGTCCGCCGCGGGCCTGGTCGAAGTGGTATCGCACAACACGGCTTGGACGGTCAACCACGGCACCGACATCAAGATGGCGCAGGGGCTGAGTGCGGCAATCGCCGAGGAATCGTCGTAAAGCAGAAAGTCGAGCATCACGCCCAGTTCCCGAAGAAGGGAATGATCTCGATTCTGATGCCGGTCAAGGAGCTAGACGAAGCGTGGCACTCTTGCAGAAGGGACCGCGAACTCGGATCCCATTTCCGTAGTAACTGGTGAACGGTTTCCGATCAGGAACGGGCACGGATTTGCCCTGAGTTGAGCGCCCGGCTGGCCGGGCGTTCGAGTTTTTCCCCCGCGTCGGTACACTACCTGTGTACCCCTTTCGCCCTGCCGCAACTAACCGAACGGATCGGGAATGTCGTTACTGCTGGGAGCACAGCAACTCACCAAGAGCTACGCCCACAGACCCCTGTTCGCGGGTCTCACGATCGATCTGCGCGAAGGTGACCGCATCGGGCTGATTGGCCCCAATGGAAGTGGGAAATCAACGCTCCTGAAGATTCTCGCCGGCATCGAGGCGCAAGACGAGGGCGACATCTCCGCGCGTCGCGGGCTGCGAGTCGGCTACATTCCACAGGACGATACGTTTCCGCCAGGCCTGACCGTCACCGAAGTCGTTCTCGCCGCACTCGCGAGTACACCGCTGGAAGAGCACGAGCGATACACGCGTGCCGCGATCGCACTCACGCAAGCCAGCTTCGAAGACCACGAACAACTCGCGAGCACGCTCTCGGGCGGGTGGCGAAAGCGGCTGGCCATCGCGCGCGAAGTGGCCCGCGAACCAGACCTGCTCCTGCTGGACGAACCGACCAACCATCTCGACCTGCCAGGCGTATTGTGGCTCGAACAGTTGCTCCGCGCCGCCCCGTTTGCACATGTTGCGGCCACACACGACCGCGCTTTCCTCCGCGCGACCGCCGACGAGATTCTGGAAGTCTCGCGTGTCTATCCTGGCGGCACGTTCCGTGCTGCAGGCGGCTTCGATGATTTCGCCGAAAAGCGCGATGCCTTCCTTGAATCGCAGGCACGTCAGCGCGATGCGGTGGCGAATCAGGTACGCCGCGAGACAGAGTGGCTCGGCCGCAAGGCAGCAGCACAAACACGCAAGGCGAGTTCGCGAATCGAGGCTGCCATGGAGCGGCGCGAAGAACTGGCTGAACTGAACTACCGCACCGCAGCGGCCAGTTCCGCGGGAATCGACTTCGCCGGGACGGGCCGCCAGACGAAGAGACTCGTTTCGATGGAAGGGGTCGCGAAGTCACTTGGCGGACGCACACTGTTCGAGGGGATCAGCGTTACGCTTGGGCCCGGCACAAAGCTCGGTCTGCTCGGTCCCAACGGCAGCGGCAAAAGCACACTGCTCCGTATCCTGGGTCAGCAACTCAAACCGGACACGGGCACTGTCGCTCACGCCGATGGACTGCGCGTTGTCACCTTCGAGCAAGGGCGTTCCGCGCTCGATCTCTCACTGCCGCTGCGTAAGGCACTCTGCCCCAACGGGGAAACGGTGACCTTCGGCGACCGGCAGTTGCATGTTGCAGGTTGGGCCGCGCGGTTCCTGTTCAAACCCGAACAACTGAATGTCGAGATGAGTGCGCTCTCCGGCGGTGAACAGGCTCGCGTGCGCATCGCACAACTGATGCTCCAGCCCGCCGACTTGCTGCTTCTGGACGAACCGACGAACGACCTCGACATCCCCTCGCTTGAAGTACTCGAAGAAAGCCTCGCGGAGTTCCCTGGCGCCGTGGTACTCGTTACACACGATCGCGAGTTGATGGACCGACTCTGCACCGGGTTCATCGGTCTGGACGGGCGCGGTGGAGCATCGGCGTACGGCAGTGTGGCACAATGGCTCACCGCATACGAGCGAACAAACGCCGAGGCAGCCAGGGCAGTGAAGAGCACGCCGAAAACCGCACCAACCAAACTAGTAGCAACGAAAGCAAAGAAGCTCAGTTTCCGCGAACAGCAGGAATGGGACCAGATGGAAACGGCGATCATCATGGCGGAAGAACTGGTCGCGAAGCGCGAGACCGAAGTGAACACAGCGGCCAGCAGTCACACTGCGCTGGCGGAGGCGTGCCGCGCGCTGGAAGAGGCGCAGGCCGCCGTCGAGAAACTTTACACGCGCTGGAGTGAACTGGAAGCGAAACGAACCCCGTGACATGCTGAGGAGAACGCCTATTGTTCCGTGTGTGTTTCCTCACGAAGCAAACCCTGGTTACCCATGCCACTCGTCGTCGATAACGTCTCGAAGGAATACCCCACGCGGCGCGGTCCGCTCTCGGTGCTGCGCGGCGTGAATCTGACGCTCGACCGCGGCGAATCGGTCGCCGTAATGGGGCCAAGCGGTTCCGGGAAGAGCACTCTGCTGCACATTCTCGGCACGCTCGACAGGCCGACCGGGGGCAAGGTCTCGCTCGATGACCGCGACCCATTCGCGTTACCGGAACGCGACCTCGCAGCGTTCCGCAACGCGCGAATCGGTTTCGTGTTCCAGGATCATCACCTCCTGCCGCAGTGTACCGTGCTGGAGAATGTCCTCATCCCGACACTCGTGAATCGTGAGACGCGACCCGCCGAGACGGAAGTTTATGGGCGGCAGTTGCTGGAACGAGTCGGTCTGAGCCATCGTCTCGATCACCGCCCCGCTGAGCTTTCCGGCGGCGAACGTCAGCGTGTCGCGGTTGCCCGCGCGCTCGTCCTCAAGCCGTCCCTGCTGCTTGCCGACGAACCGACTGGCAACCTCGATCGCACAAGCGCGCACGCCGTCGGCGAGTTGCTGATGCAACTCCACCAGCAAGAACGCAACGTGCTCGTCGTCGTCACCCACAGTAGCGAACTGGCGCGGCTTTTTCCCACACGCTATGAGATGGACGACGGACAACTCAAACACGCCTGATCCTGATTCCTCACATGCTGACCTTCACCAAACTGGTCTTCCGCAATCTGGCGTACCATGCCCGGGGAAACCTTGCGGCGCTACTGGGCGTAGCGGTCGGCTCTGCGGTGCTGACCGGGGCGTTACTGGTCGGCGACTCACTCCGTGGCAGTCTGAGGGCGCGCGTCGAACGGCAACTCTGCAGTGTCGATGCGGCCTGCCTTCTCCCACGTCCGGTGCGTGCGAGCATCGCCGACGATCTCCCTGGCTCAATCGCACCAGTACTGTTACTCCCAGGCTCACTCCAGGCTAGCGGCGATCCAGCCACGGCCTCGTATCTCGGCCGAATCACGGTGCTGGGCGTCGATGATCGCTTCGCCCCGAAGGGGGTTTTCGGAATCGACTGGAACAGCAAGGACAGGAAGATCGTGTTGGCGGAACGCGTCGCGACAAAGCTCGGCGTGAAGCCAGGCGACCGCGTCCGGCTCGGCGCGGAGAAACTCTCCGACCTGCCGCGATCGTCCTCGCTGGCGAAGCGCGACGTGAACGACGTGACAGGTACGGAAGAACTGACAGTCATCGCAGTCCTACCTGTCGATGCCCCGGAAGGAGACTTTAACCTCACACCGAATCCGGCTGCACCTCTTAATGTCTTCCTTCCTGTACGCACACTCGCCCGACTCACCACCGGCGATGCCGAGCCAGTCGCGACTGCGTTACTGGCACGCAGCGCGCCTGCGAGCGAACTGGACGCTGCGATCCGCACCAGGCTTCGTGCAACGGATTTCGGCCTGAAGTTCCGCGAGATCGAGAAACGCTTCGGCGCAGGGGGCTACGTCAGCGTCGAATCAACGGAACTGATCCTCGCGCCGAAGAAAGTTGAAGCCGTCAAGGAGGCTGCGAAGCACCTCGGACTTCGTGCCGAACCGACTGTCGTGTACGTTGCGGATACACTTGCTCACGGCCAGAAAGAGATTCCCTATCCCATCGTCGCGGGACTGAACCCCGACGCTGCCGCGCCACTCGGCCCGTTCTTGCCAAAGGGTGTGGCCTCGCTTGCGGACAACGAGGTGATTCTGTTGAACTGGCCCGGTTCGGAACTCAATGGCCTCCCAACAGGCACGATGTTACGGATGACGTACTTCGACCCTGAGGTGGAAGGAGAAGGGAAACGACGCACGGCGGAACTGACACTGCGTGGCTACATCCCACTCTCGGGTGCGGCCCGCGACCGCAACATCACACCGGAGATCAAGGGCGTGACCGACGCGCGGGCCAACCTCTTCGACTGGGACCGACCACCCGTACTGCCGAAAGAGACGATCCGCAGGCGCGTGCCCGATAAGCACCCGCGCAGCCAGTTCTTCAACACGAACAAGGCCACACCGATGGCTTACCTGAGCCTGGGTACGGCACGGAAACTCTTTGCGAGCCGCTACGGAACCGATACCTCCGTCCGCATTGCGCCGGCATCAGGCAAATCCCTAGAAGCGACGACGAAGCATCTTCAGGAGGTGCTCACGAAGTATCTCCTGGCCGGCGCGGCCAACGAGTTTCACTTCGACCCGATCCGCCAGCGACTTCAGACCGCGAGTAAGGGCGGAACCGACTTCGGCGGTCTGTTCCTCGGCTTCAGTTGCTTCCTCATCGCCGCGGCACTCATGCTCGTGGGTCTCCTGTTCCGGCTATCGCTCGACCGACGCGCGAAGGAGATCGGGCTACTCCTGGCGACTGGCTTTTCCGTGCAGCAAGTACGCCGACTCCTGCTGCGGGAAGGAGTGCTGGTCGCCGCGATTGGTGCGGCGATTGGCCTTGCGGCTGGCATCGCGTACAACCGTCTCCTGCTCACGGTGCTGCTCACCCTCTGGCCCGACCCGGAAGTGCGAAACTATCTCAAGCCCCATGCGACGACGCTGAGCTTCATACTCGGTTTCGGACTGACAGTGCTGATGGCGTTTGCCGCGCTCAGCTGGAGCATTCGCGGTCTGGTACGGATCACACCGCCTGCCCTACTTCGCGGCGAGACAACACTCCCGACCGACAGCGTGAGGCCGCTGTCACGGTGGGTGAAGAGACTCGCGATTGTAGCTCTGATACTGGGTCTGGTGCTCATCGCAGCAGGTGGAGAAATCGACAACCCGGACTTCCGCGCGATGACGTTCTTCGGCGGGGGCGGATTGCTGCTCATGGCAGCCCTGGCGGGTGTCTCCATCTGGATGCGTCGGACTCGCCACCACGAAGTGAATGGCCGCGGCGTGCCGGCACTCGCACAACTTGGGACGCGCAATGCGTCACGCAATCCTGGCCGCAGTTTGCTCACGGCCTCGCTCATTGCCGCGGCCGCGTTCCTGCTCGTCGCGGTCGAGAGTTTCCGACGACAGCCCGGCGCGGAGTTTCTCGAGAAGACCGGCGGTAGCGGTGGCTTCAACCTCATCGCCCGGACGGACGTGCCACTCTACGAGTCGTTCGCCAGCGGTCGTGGACGCGCCGACCTGGAATCACTGTTGAAGAACGCATACGCGCCGAAGATTCCCGACGCCTCGCAGGATACGCCAGAGTTTCAGATGGCGAGGGCGGAACTCGGCGCCATCGAGGAAGTCTTGCCGTTGCGCATGCGCAGCGGAGACGATGCGAGCTGCGCCAATCTCTATCAAGCGATGCACCCGCGTGTGTTGGGCGTGCCACAATCGCTTCTGGAAGGGGAGAGACGATTCCGTTTCTATCAGACACTCGCGGAAACGGACGAAGAGAAAGCGAATCCGTGGCGGTTGCTCGCCAAAACATACCCCATGGGAAGTGTGCCGGTATTCTGTGAGCAAAATACCGCGCAGTGGATGCTGAAAAAGGGCGTCGGGGACACTCTCACAATGCCCGGCGACCAGGGACAGACTGTTACCTTCATCATCGTCGGAACGCTGGTCGATAGTCCGTTTCAGAGTGAGCTGATCACCAGCGACCAGGCGTTCATTGCCAACTTCCCAGGCGAAGGTGGCTTTCGCGCGTTCCTCGTCCGTGCGAAACCGGGTCAGGAAGAAGCCGTCGCGCGCGTGCTGCAGGTCGCGTACCGATCGGTGGGACTTACTGCAACACCCACACGCGAGGTTGTTGCTTCCTATCAGGCTGTGATCGGCGCGTATCTCTCGACGTTCCAACTCCTCGGCGGGCTGGGGCTGTTGCTCGGTGTGCTGGGGCTTGCCGTGGTCATTCTCCGTGGCGTGTGGGAACGGATGGGCGAACTGGCGCTGCTCCGTGCCGTGGGCTACCGGACACGAGCGTTGCAAGTTCTCGTGCTTGTCGAGAACGCCCTGCTTCTTCTCCTTGGGCTGGCAGCGGGCGTGCTGGCCGCGCTGGTCTCGGTGGCTCCACACGTTGCCAGCGGTGCGGCCGTGCCGTGGGTGCGGTTGGCTGCCTTGCTCGGATTCGTACTCATCGTCGGGTTCCTTGTGGCATCCGCTGCAACAGCGGGTATCCTGCGTGTTCCGGTCATCCCGGCGTTGCGCAGAGAGTAAGGTGCCATCCTCGCTGCGCGTGCGAACAGACCGACTCTTCCCGAAACACCAGTGACGTTCCGCTGCGACCGCGCGCGGAATGCGCCAGCCATCACGAGTACCAACCCATGATCAAGCTCGGCATCCTCGACTTCGATACCTCGCACTGTGTCGAGTTCACAAAGCGCCTCAATCAGATCGGCACGAACAAGGAACAGTTCGTCGAGGGCGCGAGGATCGTCATCGGCTGCCCGGGGGAGTCGAAGCTCTCACCGGAGCGCATCGCCGGATTCACAACCCAGATGAAGAAGTTCGGTGTGGCGATCGTGGACAAGCCTCAAGACATGATCGGCAAGGTTGATGGGATGCTCATCGAGGCAGTGGATGGAACCGTTCATTACGAACGTGCGAAGCCCTTCCTGGAAGCCGGCATCCCGTGCTACGTCGACAAGCCTTATGCCTGCTCGTTGAGCGATGCGAAGAAGATGGCGCAACTGGCCGCGAAGAAGAAACTGCCGATCTTCTCGTCGTCGTCGCTCCGTTACGCGCCAGAAGTGGTGAGCTACGCCGCCGATAAGAAGCATGGCAAACTCGTCGGCTGTCTGGCGTACTCACCGGCATCGCTCTCGCCGATCCCGGCACGGAATGCGGGTCTCTTCCACTATGGCATCCATGGTGTCGAGATGCTTTACACCCTCATGGGGCCAGGGTGCAAGCGTGTGACCTGTACACACGACAAAGGCGTGGACGTGGCCACTGGCACCTGGGCTGATGGCCGCGTGGGGACATTTCGCGGCATTCGCGCCGGCTCGGCCGGATATGGATTCGTCGGCTTCGCCGAGAAGGGTATTCAGCAGGTCGCGGTCGGAACGAAGTTCATCTACCGCGAACTCTTGAAGCAAATTGTGGAGATGTTCAAGACGGGCAAGTCGCCGCTGGATATCGACGTGACCATCGAGATCGTTGCGTTCATCGAGGCCGCCAACGCCAGCGCCGCGAATCACGGCGCTGGCGAGATGGTGAAACTCTGAGAGTTTCGCGTCGGGTGGGAGTGCGCCTCGCGTCCTCCCACCCTCACGCTTGCTCCTCTGTCACTTCCCCTTGAGCAGATCCAGACCGGCACTGAGGCGAACTGCCTTGCCGCTGACTCGGAGTTTCACCGTCAGCTTCTCCCCACCTGTAACCAGCAACGATGCCTGATCCTTGCCATTGGGGCCCGCCTCGCCGAAAGCATCCTTGATCAGCGCCTTCAGTTCATCGGGCTTCAGATCAGGATGAATCAACGGGAGGAGTTTCGCTGTGGAAGCGCTCAACGCCGCCACGGGTGCGGCCGCTGGTTTGGCCTTTAGGGCCGTGCGGATCGTTTTGCCCTCCGGTTCGATGCTCACGGCGATCTGCTTGTCCGACACTGCGACCCAGACCGATTTCGTGCCAAAGATCTTCTCGAACTTTTCATCCGCGGTCACATCGAAGCGGTGCAAGCGGTAGTCGCCGATCTTGTCCACATCGAAAGTAACATCGACCGCGCCGCCGGCCAGCGCGCTGACGTCCTTCGCGAATTGCTCGATCTTCTTGCCATCGGTGACGGCCACGGCGGCAAGAAGCTGGTAGTGCCCCTTTGCATTCGGGCCAGTAAGTGCCGCGGCGCCGTCGAGTTCACCCGCTTTCAGCGTGGGGCTAACCGCAGTAACGAGTTGCTCCACGATGGCCTTCTCCTGCGGCTTCGCCTTCTTCACGGCTTCAGCGAGGAGGGAGTCGACCGCCGCGGCGTAGTCCTTCTTCATGTTGTCCCCAACACCAACCTTGACGCTGCCGCGGGCCACGGGGCCAGTCGCCATCGCCACGATCCCGGCCGACAGGCTCTTGCGCGACCCTAGCGCCGCGAAGTTCTTCGCCATTGTCGAACCGCTCCGCGCGGTGAGTGTCGCCTCGGCAGAAAGTTCGCCGACCTTCGGGTCGATGAATAACTTCACGCTCAGTTCCTTGCCGTCGTTGGAAAGTGCCTTCACCCCACCGACAACGTTATCGAGTAGCAGCAACTTGATCTGCTTCTCCGCGGCGGTTTCATTCTCGTCTTCCTTCTTTCTCTGCTCGTTAATACCGAGTTCAAACTGACCCAATACGAACTCGCGCAAATCGGCCGGGATACGGTCGATGTGGATCACAAGCGACGCAGCGGCGCCGTCGTCCTTGCCGAAGTAAGCTGATGGCTTCGGGAGCAACTTCGGGTCGAGGTCTTTCGCCTTCGGCGAAAGATAGAGATAACCTCCGGTGAAGCGGAGGTGCATTTCGTTGACGAGCGGCACGGCGGCCTTCATCGTGCCGTCATCGTTCTTCTCAGGCGTCACGTCGAGGTGTGTCTTGAGGGCAGCGAGGAACTGCTTCTCATCGGCGATGGGCAACATGATGACGAACGGGCTGCTCTCGAACTCCTTCATGAGCGTCGCGTACGCTCCGATGGGTTTCTTCGGGTCGATCCCCTCGATCCCCTTCCCCTCCGTGGTAATTCCCGCGAGGAACTGTCGAGCGTTCTTCGCATCGTCCTCCTTGCCAGCGAGCGAGGCGAGATACTCAAAGCGGTCGAGCAGGTCGTTGACGGAACGAAGCCGTAACTCAATCGTCGGCGCGGCTGTATTCGGCTGCGCGGAAGCAAGACCGCACGTTGTGAGTGCCGCGGCGAGTGCGGCGAGCCATCGGAATCGCATGTGAGCCTCCTGTGGAAACGTGTGCCTTCTGTATTACCCGCGAACTCGACGGATGTGTCACCGGCGGCGAGAAATCCTAAAACCTCTAGGTTCACGAATATCGGAGTGTCGCCAGTTGTGGCGGGGGGAATATGAGTCAGAAGACGTGGGGTGGACGATTCAGCGGTGGCACGGACTCACGTGTCGAGGCATTCACGGAGTCAATCCGCTTCGATCGCCGCCTGTACAAGCACGACATCCTTGGTAGCCAGGCGCATGCCCGCATGCTGGCGGAAGTTGGCCTCATCACATCACTTGAAGCGGACCAAATTGTCGCGGCCCTCGAGGGAATCGGCGCGACAATCGACGCGGGCCAGATGGAGTTTTCCATCTCGCTGGAAGACATCCATACGCACATCGAACGCGCACTGATTGGCAAACTCGGCGACGTGGGCCGCAAGCTCCACACTGGCCGCAGCCGAAACGATCAGGTCGTCACAGATCTGAAGCTCTGGACGCGCGACGCGATTGATGAACTGGATTCGCTACTTGTTGACGTGCAGAAAGCGTTTGTGGAATCGGCCGTGCGTGAGTCGGGCGTGGTCATCCCTGGCTACACGCACCTGCAGCGTGCCCAACCGGTACTCGCCGCTCACTACTTCCTGGCCTACGTTGAGAAGTTCCAACGCGACCGCGACCGACTCGCCGACTGCCGCAGGCGTGTTAACGTGTTACCACTTGGTGCCGCCGCACTTGCCGGAACCTCCCTTCCCATCGACCGCGAATCCGTTCGGCAGAAGCTCGACTTCGAATCGGTGGCACGCAACAGCCTGGACGTATCGAGCGATCGTGACTTCGCGCTGGAGTTCGTCTTCTGCCTCTCGCTCATTGCAACGCACCTCGCCGGCTGGGCCGAAGAGTGGGTGATCTGGAGTACCACGGAGTTCAATTTTCTCGACCTGCCAGACGCCTTCTGCACCGGCTCGAGCATCATGCCTCACAAGAAGAACCCGGACGTGCTGGAATTGACTCGCGGCAAGACCGGACGTGTGATCGGCGCGCTGCAGCAACTATTCGTGCTGGTCAAGGGGCTGCCACTGGCTTACAACCGCGACCTGCAGGAAGACAAAACAGCAATCTTCGACGCATTCGACACCGTGCAAGGTTGCCTGGCAGTCGCGGCCCCGCTGGTGCAACAGACAAAGCTTCGCCGCGAAGTGATTGCCTCGCGCCTTGATGCTGGCTTCCTCGATGCCACCACACTCATGGAGGCACTCATCGCACGGGGGGTGCCGATGCGGTCGGCACACGAAGCGGTGGGCACCCTTGTCCGCGAGTGCGAACAACGCAGGTGCCGACTGGTCGATCTCCCGGAGGCCATGTTCCCGGCACCAGGAGTGAAGGACTCGCTCGGTGTGGCAAACGCGTTAGCGGCGTTCAAGAGCCACGGCTCCACGGCTCCGGCGGAGGTCGAGCGGCAATTACAAGAGTGGAAGAATCGTCTTGGTATGTGAAGGAGGGTTTGCGTGTTTCAGAATCCGGTGGGTCGGGTGCGCGCGGTCGGCATGGTCGAGGCTGTGTCGTACATCTTGCTCATGTTCGTGGCGATGCCGATCAAGTATCTCTCGCCATACCCGGCCGAGGGTAAGCAGATCGTGTTCTGGGTCGGCCTTGTTCACGGCATCTTGTTCATCAGTTACGCTGTCGTTGCCTTCTCGGCGTGGATCGGCAAGCACATTCGTGGCAACACCCTCATCGCGTGTGCGGTTGCGTCGGTGCTACCATTCGGACCATTCGTCATTGACCGTCGGCTGAAGTCAGCCGAAATCGCCGAGCGGGACGCCGCGGAAGTTCGCGGGTAGAATCTCCACTTATCGAAATGGCGGCGGCGAGGCTCCAGGGGGTTTTCCCCTGGAGACGAACCCGTTCCACCATCTTTCAGACATTCACCCTGCGAGGCTCACAATGGACCACTTCGACTATCGAAACCGCGAACTCTACTGCGAAGACGTACCTGTCACCGAGCTTGCGGAGAAGTACGGCACACCGCTGTACGTCTATTCGCAGGCCACACTACTTCACCACTTGAAGGAAGTGCAGACTGCGTTCGCGGAAGCCAAACCGATCATTTGCTACAGCGTGAAGGCGAACGGTAATCTCAGTATTGCCAGGCTCATGGGGCAGCACGGCGCCGGTTTCGACGTGACCTCCGAAGGTGAGTTCCGCCGCGCGCTCCAGGCCGGGCCAGCGGGAGCGAAGATCGTCTTCGCAGGTGTCGGCAAGACGGATAGGGAGATCGAGTTCGCGCTGAAGAACGACGTCTTCCTCTTCGACGTGGAGAGCGAGCAGGAGTTGCTTGCCATCGGCGAGGTTGCGAAGCGTCTCGGCATGAAGGCCCGTGTGGCGCTGCGCGTGAATCCGGACCTGCCGCCGAAGACCCACGTCAAGACCGATACCTCGGTGAAGGGCGTGAAGTTCGGCCTCGACATCGAAACGATTGTGGATGTGGCCCGAAGCGTGGTGGGGCATCCTGGTCTTGCCGTGGTTGGTTTGCACATGCACCTCGGTTCGCCCATTCTCAAGGCTGAACCGTATCGCCAGGGGGCCGAGAAGGGCGTCGCACTCATCAAGGCGTTCCGGTCGCAGGGGCACGACATCCAGTACCTCAACATGGGCGGCGGCTTCGGCATCAACTACCGCAAAGACGAGGCCAAGCCGCCAAGCGCATTCGCAGAGGCGATTCTCCCGGCGATCCGCGAAACTGGCTGCCATCTGATTCTCGAACCGGGGCGTTTCATCGTTGGCAATGCAGCAATCCTCGTCAGCCGGGTGCTGTTCACAAAGTCGACTGGCGGTAAGCATTACGTCATCCAGGATGCCGCGATGAACGACCTCATCCGGCCGACACTCTACGGATCGTTCCACCGCGCGTGGCCCGTAAAGCCGGCGGCCAATGTGCCCGTGTGTCCCGATGTGAATGGCGATCCGGACGACCCACAACCCTTCCGCGACATGCCCAATTGCTTCAAGCAGGATGTGGTTGGCCCGGTTTGCGAGAGCGGCGACTATCTGGCGAAGGACCGACCCCTACCGGCACTTGCGCGTGGCGATCTGCTCGCAGTCTTCTCTGCTGGAGCCTACGGCATGACGATGGCCAGCAACTACAACTCGCGCCCGCGTGCGGCCGAAGTCCTCGTTACAGGCCGCACACACCGACTCATCCGCCGACGCGAGACATTCGCCGACCTCGTTGCGTGCGAAGTGGATTCCCTGACCTGATCATCAGACTAAACCCAGATTCCGACCGACCGGCGCCCATGCGTCCGGTTGTTTGGAATTTGCGTTTAGCTCTCTGAGATTTGCCCGGGGGGCGAGCCGCAAGCTCTTTACCCGGCTCACCGCGACAGTTAGGGTGAAAGATCGGAGGCCGGTGCGCCCATTTACCAGTTCCCGCGCCGCGCCCGGCCGCTCTGAGGAGACACCCGGTGAGAACCGCCTTGTTCCTCGTCCTTGCAGTTGCGTTCTCCCTTTCCGGTGCTGGCCGGACGGCCGCGCAACCTGCCAAAGACAAGAAGACGCCCACGCAAATCTTCGCGCAGTTCCGGGCCGCGATGAACGAGGGGAAGTTCGACATCGCCGGCCTCTACCTCGACCAGTTCCTCAAGAGCGACCCTTCCGACAAGGAACTTCTGGAACTGGAAGCGAAGTATGGCACGACCGTTTTCCGACAGCTTCGCACCATCCCGCGCTATTCCGATGACCCGGCCACCGAGAAACGGATTCGTGCCAACGTCGAGGAATTGAACAAACGCGCGGTTGCTGCAATCACTAAGGAGCTTTACCGACCTGAACGTGTCAAGAAGTACATCCGCAACCTCGGCGCCAGCTACGAGGAGAAGATTTTCGCGCAACAAGAACTGAAGCGTACGGGTGAGTTCGCCGTCCCGTATATGATCGAGGCAATCCGCCAGAACCCCGACGCCGACCTCTACGCCGCGATTCTCGACACGATTCCTGTGTTGGAAGCGCCAACGATGGCGATATGGGTCGCTGCTCTCGATGGGCTAGGGACCGACCGGCAATTCGGCATCCTCGAAGCATTGTCCATGCGCCGCGACGTCCTCAACCTGCTCAACTTCGCCCAGACCGATTTCACACCGCACCTGTGGCGCATCCTCGCGGCGAATCCGAGCCAGACTCCGAAGAACCTTCGCGAACTGGCACTTACACTACTCAACCGCTTTTACCCTGGGATCAAGGCCGATTCCAAGCGTCCAGATGTCGAACTCGTGGCCACCGCTGCCCGCTTCTACAATCACAAATCTGCTTACGGCGCATTGAAGACCAATCCCATCGGCTCGCCCACTGTGCCACTCTGGGTCGGAACGGTCGAGGGCGCCGTTCTGAAGCTCTCGAAGCTCCCGGAAGTGCCTGTGGGACAGGCGGACGAGTATTACGGTCTCCGCTATGCTCGCTGGGCACTCCAGTCGAACCCCGAAATGCGGCCGGCACAGTCGCTCATCCTGGCTCTGGCTGCGGAACGCGCCGTCGAGCGTGCGAAGTACGGTCCGCTGGCCGTCTCGGAACCGGCGGTCTATCGTCTGTTGGCCGAGGCTCCATCCGCTTTGCTCAACGACCTACTGGCGCGCGCTCTCACCGAGAAACGGACAACACTGGTGCTGGCGATGGTGGAAGTGCTGGGTGCCCGCGCCGATCGTCTGGCAGCGACGCCTCCAGCAGGTCCGCTGCCGCGGCCGTCACTGCTGGTTCGCGCACTGAGCTATCCTGATCCTGTGGTGCAATTCCACGCGGCCACGGCCTTGCTCCGCTCACCGGTGCCAGTGCCGTTGGAGATCAAACCGACCATCGTCGACATTCTGCGACGTGCAGCCGCCACCGATCCGCTGGCACCTGGCGAGTCGAAAGGGACTGTGCTGCTTGCCGATCCGGGAGCAGTTCGATCCGACAACAACGCACTACTGATTCGCCGCCTCGGATACACCGTTGAACAGTTCGTCACCGGCCGCGACTTGTTGCGTCGCATCGGACGATCGTCCGACTTCGACGTCATCGTCATCGACCACCACACCGCCACGCCAGAGTTGATCGACCTCGTATCCCAACTCGACTCGCTCCCGCAGGCCGCACGACGACCGATCATTGTGATCGCTTCAGCCGACAAACCACGAGCTCCAACATTCGACCAACTCCTCGTGCGTATCTCGGCGTTGATCGCTGCCACCGAGAACGACGTGATCAACCTGCCACCACCTTACGTTCCCAGTCCGCTCAACACACCCGAGGAACAGACCTCGCTGCGGAAGACGAGCCAGTCACAGCGTGACGCGGCTTTCAACAGCGCGGCAGAGGCACGCACCGCCCGTCTGCAACGTGTGCTGGAGACGCTGCGGCTATCGCTGAACGATGAGCAACGTCGGCTGCTGAACCTGCGCATCAAGCTCATCGTGTACTCCATCCTCGGGGTCGAGTTCCCCATCTCGAAAGTCTCTTCCCCTGAGACAGTGGCGGAACTAGATCGCATCCACCGGCAGATTGCACTCCAACCCCCTTCAGCAGCCTACGGCAAGGGGATTCCGACAGCCGATCTGATGAAACTGATCAGCCGCATGGAACTTGACGTGGCGAAGGTGAAACTCGCGCAGGAAAAGTACGAGTTCCTCCGCGCTCACGTTGATACGGTTGCGTTGGGGCTTGCGGTCGAGACCTTCCGTGATACCGCGCTGGAAGGGCGATTGGCGAAGCGATTGGTGAATTACCCACGGGTACGGATCATCCCCGAACCGTACTCGCGATCGGATCTTTTGCCGGCAATCGCAACACTCTTTGCTGACCCGACGATGCGGCCACGCGCAGCCGCAACCAAACAGGCCGAGGCGAAGCAGGCAATTTCGTACCTCCGCCGCATGGCGCTGGGCGACCTCCCTGGCTACAACCTGCGGCCAGCAGCAAGCGAGATTCTCGCCGCGCTGAACAACCCCGATCCAGAAGTAGTCTCGGAGGCCGTTGATACAGTTGAACGGTTCATGACGGGCGATGCGCAGGCTGCACTCATCCGCGTCGCACTCAAGGACGTGCGTAACAGACCGCTCGCTGTGCGTAACAAGGCCGCCAGCGCGGCCGTGCGTCACGTTCGCGCGCACGGCAAGGCCGTCCCGGCCACACTCATCGCCCAGGTTGCGGATCAGGCCAACACGGAGCCAGACCCGGAACTTCGCGGCAAGTTGCTGACACTTAAGGGGATGCTCGATTTCCGACCAGGTGAGTTCGTGGATCAGTTGAAGAACTACTCGCCGCCAATTATTCCGGTAGTTCCGAAAAAGGAACCGGCGAAGGAGCCAGGCAAGGAACCAGAAAAAGCACCCTGAGCAACTCTCGAGTATGGACTGCAAGATTGTCTGATGGATTGGGAAGTATGGTAGCTATCGGGCAATGTTCAGGTTAACCGCAATCCGACCGGACGGGCGCAACACGCTTAAATCCGCCCGCCCAGTGGACTTTCGACCTCGTTTCTCACATTCTAACGTTCGCTGACGTTCCACGTGGAACGTCAGCGAACGTTAGAACGTTATTCAGCCCCCATATGCTCGAAAATGGCGACCCAACGCGCAAGTCGTGCCGCGTTGAGCATTCCAGCGGTGAACCCGGACGGAAGACCGGGGGTATGAGGGCTACGATCATGACCCGGCCGACCGAAAACACCAAGTCCACTCAGCCAACCATCGACTCTCTGATGGTCCGCTTCCTTGCTAGCCGCTCAGACGCCGCGCACGCGGCAGTCGAGATGAGCGAGGGAGAGGTTGAGCCACACGAGGTGGTCGCCGGGTTCCAGGTGGACCCGCGGGCGGCCTGGCTCGACGCCACTGCCGCTTTCACCATCGGGGGGAACGCCCCTCCGCCCGCCGGTCTCCCTACTGAATGGTCCTCGCTTGTCGCTCAGCCTGCTACCGCGTTCGCCCTGCCAATGGCCGCGGGCCATTTCCCACAACGTGTGAAAGACCTGCAACCACTGCTGGTGCAGAGCGATCTGGGCGATCTGCGCCCCCACGTCGGCCAGCACCCAGTGCCTGGCTTCAGCGGTTTGCGGAACTGGCTCGCCAGGAACGGATCGACCCAACCGCACGTTGCCGCTGGCATCGCCCGGATACTCGGTGACTTCAACACTGCGGCAAACCTTCTCACAGCTACCGAATGTGAGAACGACCGGGCCGCATTGCTCTGGGCGACCGGTGAGTGCGAGGCCGCACAAGCGGCATGGGATGCTGCTGCCGAGTCGCCTGCTGTGCTGTTCAACCGCGGCATGGCCCGCCTCTTCCTCGGACACATCGCCGAGAGTCGCGAGTGGCTCCGCAAGGCCGTCGAGGCGATTCCTGAAGCAAGCGGCTGGAATGCTCTGGCGCGTCTCTATCTCGCCGTCGCCGAGATTCGCGGCTGAGGTTGAGCCGCCGCCGTTCCCTGCGAGCTGCCTTTCTCAAGCTCGTTGCTGCGCTTCTTGCGTTCTCCCTCTTGCTGTCGCGTCGTGCCGCGCGTAGCCTGATGCCGCCGACCTTTCCCGCATCAGGAGAACGACCAATGCCCCGCCTCGTACTCGCGGCCGCGCTCACACTGGCGCTCGCAGCGACCATCCCCACCGCTCGTGGTGAAGACAACAAGCCACCAACGGGCTTCACCGCGCTCTTCAACGGTAAAGACCTGACCAACTGGCAAGGCAACATCGACATGCGGCAGCGCGAAACGCTGTCGACCGAGAAACAAGCCGACTTGGTGAAGCAGAGAACCAAGACCGCGCAGGACCACTGGAAAGTCAAGGATGGCGTGATTCACTTCGACGGCAAGGGTGGCGTCAGCCTCCAGTCCGTGAAAGACTACGGGAATTTCGAACTCTACGTTGACTGGAAGATCGCCAAGAGAGGTGACAGCGGACTCTACCTTCGTGGCCAGCCCCAAGTGCAAATCTGGGATTCCGACAACCTCGCGGAGAGCCTCAAACCCGACTGGCACACTGGCTCTGGCGGTCTCTGGAACAACCCCAAGGGCGACCCGGCCAAGCAACCGCTGAAGAAGGCCGACAAGCCAGTCGGCGAATGGAACACCTTTCACATCACCGTGATTGGCGACCGTGTGACGGTCGAACTCAACGGTGAAAAGGTTGTCGATAAGGGGAAACTCCTGAACTACTGGTTCCGCAACAAGCCAGTACCCGCGAAGGGGCCTGTTGAACTCCAGTTCCACGGCGATCCGCTCTGGTTCAAGAACATCTACATCAAGGAACTGCCGTAATCGCGCCAGATGTCGCCACGTCTCCAGCCCGAGGGTAGCCTCGGGCTGGAACCACCGACACGCACGCGGGAGAATCTCGCATGGCGGTGCCTGAACTCGAACTGCCCGCGCAACCTACAGATATTGATACCGCGAAGCCCCGTGGATTCTTCAGTGAACTCTGGCACAGACTGACGTACCCCTTCCGACGCGGCCCAAGCCCTACACCACAACCACCCACCGGTTTCTACACCGACACTACCGTCTGCATCGGATGCAAGGCGTGCGAGGTGGCGTGCAAGCAGTGGAACCAACTTCCCGCCGATGGCTTCGCATTCACCGCCAACAGCTACGACAACACCGGGGCACTCACGGCCGAGTCGTGGCGACACGTCAAGTTCGTTGAACAGTTCGTACCCGCCTCAGACTCGCCTCAGCGCTTCGCGCTGGAGGTTCTACCGGCGTCAGATCCGCCTGTGGTCCCCGACTTCACTCGGTGGCTGATGATGTCGGACGTCTGTAAGCACTGCGCCGCGGCGCCCTGTCAGCAGGCGTGCCCCACCGGGAGCATCATCTACAACGAGTTCGCCAACGTTTATGTCCAGGCCGACATCTGCAATGGCTGCGGATACTGCATCGCAGCGTGTCCGTTCGGCGTCATCACTCGCAGCCAGTACGATGGCCGCGCCCACAAGTGTACGCTCTGCTACGACCGTCAGCGTGACGGTCTCACACCCGCGTGCGCGAAGGCATGCCCCACGACCTCCATCCAGTTCGGGCCGATAGCGGAGTTGAAAGATCGAGCACGAAAGCGCGTTGAGGAACTGACTGCGAAGGGTATCCCGGCTTACCTGTACGGCGATTCTTCGAGCGCGACCTACTCTGAATTGCACTCGTTCTACCTGCTGGTGGATCGACCCGAGGTATACGGCCTGCCGGCGGAACCCGTGAATCCGTGGCTGCACATGCGTGGCGACTACGCCCGTTCCATCGCAACAGGCATGGTTGCAGTTGCCGTTTTACTCGCCTCGCTGTTGCTTGGTGGAGGTTGAGGTGGATGCCCCGGCTGGTTATGCCGATCAGGAACCGACCCACGCACCACCCTGGCACGGACTCGTGGTGTGGGATGTGTTCCTCAACGCACTGGCGACTGGCATCTTCCTGACCGCCGCACTCTGCGAACTGTCGACACCCGCCGACTTCGCGACAGTCACATCCTGGTCGTACCCGTTCGCGTTACTCTTTCTACTCCTCGATCTGGTCCTGCTCGTTCTCGACCTCGGCGATCCGATGCGGTTCCACCACATGCTGCGCGTGTTCAAGCCATGTTCACCGATGTCGCTCGGGACGTGGTGTCTCACACTCTTCGTGTTGCCACTTGCGGCACTGGTCGCGGTCAATGGCATGGCCCCAGATGAATCGGGAACGGTCGGATGGGTGCGGAAACTCTTCCTGATAGTAGCGATACCGGTCGCGTTTGCGTCAATGGCGTACAAAGGTGTGTTATTCAGCACGAGTTCGCAGCCTGGCTGGCGTGATGCGCGCTGGCTGGGTGCGTATCACACTGCTTCCGCGTTCGCGTTCGGCGCAGCGGCACTCCTCGTGCTTGCGAAATGGGGTGGGCAGAACGCAGCGTTCGTGCGATTGCAACCCGCGGCGGTCGCATTCCTCATGGGGCAAGCGATTCCGCTTGGTCTGCTCTCAGTGGAACTGTGGCCCGCACTCCGTTCCGCGAGGTCTCGCGGTCATATGGGTGCCGCGGCCGTTGTGGTGTTTGGCCTGGGCATCGTGCTACCTGTATCGCTCGTACTTATCGGCGGATCACTCGCGGTTGGCCTCGCCGCACTGACGGCCTTCGCTGGCGGCTGGACTGTCCGCTATCTCTTCGTCACACTTTCCCAGATAGAACGCCGGACGCGTGACCATATCCGAGGAGCGGCCCATCGAGAATGAGGCAGAAGCGAGTCTACGACCTCTCTGTGCAGTTCACTTTCGATCGCGCTCATCCGCCTTGAAGCGAAATGCTGGCTTGCCGGTGATGTCGGTACTCAGCAAACTGGGGCACCAGTATCGCTCAACGTGTTCCACCACGCGGCGTGTTCCCTCGAAGTGACTGATGCCCGGCGGGTGGTCCGGGTTGTACATCGTGTCGGTCATGTCGCGGACAAGAGCAACGTTTTTGCCGAGTTTCACCATCTGACGAATCGCGAACGGCCGACCCAGCACACACATGTTCAGGTGAACACCACAAAGGATGACATTGTCGATCTTGCGTTCGGCCAGAAGGTTCCACGTTTCCTGACCGTTGTCGGTAATCGCGTCTCCTTCTGCAATGTCAATCGTTGCGATCTCGCGAGTCCACGGCGAACGGATTTCGCACTTCACCTTGCAGTCGCATCCCATATCGGAGTCGTCGATCGGAAGAACACCCTCACGTTTGCCGTCGGGCCAGTTCCATGCGGTGCCCCAGCGTTCGGAGGTTGCGAGGGGCACTGGCGTCCTGGCGAACGGCGCGTTCTGCGCCCGCTTGCGCTGCATGGTGCCCTTGTAGAATCCCGTGCAGGTGCTGGGTGCATGAATGATGAATATGCCCTTCGCACGAGCTGCCTTGAGCATCTCGTTCAGCGGGCCGGCCAACTCGCCGACGCGCGCCTCGGCGCTCTTGCACCAGTGATGATCCCACATGTCACAGACGATGATCGCGGTTCGCTTTGGGTTCCACTCCACTTTCCGCTCGGTCGGTGGTACGGCGTCCTTGCCAGGGGCGGCAGCGCGCGATCGCAATGTGAGCGTCAGAGCGGTAGTCTCGTTCGCAGCCGGGGCGAAGGTCACACTCGCGAGTGCGGCCACAGCAACTGTGTACAAGGTAAAAGCGTGGCGGATCATGGTAGACCCTCTGTGTCGAGAACGAACGATACCGCTAGCCTATGTGTCCCGGCTGCACGCCGCTTCCGCACGAGCAATCTGCCGCTCGATCCGTTCAACGACTCCTGTATAGAGCCGGCTGAATCGGTCGCGGCGACCGAGCATCATGAGATCGTAACAACCGAAACCCGGATCCCACACAGGTGGACTGCACGCCAGGAAGCCGAGTCGCAAATCCATACGAACAATTTCTGGTAGCGACCGTTCATCGGCAGGAGTTACCTCGACTTCTCGTAATCCCGCGACGCGGTTCTCCGGCCACGGCTCCACGAACCAGTCCGGGTCCATCCGATACCGACGGACATAGGAATAGAACCGCTGGATGTCTGGCAGATCGGCCCGGAAGCTATCTGCGCCCAGAAGGTAGTGGCAGTTGTATTCGCGCAGGAGGAGTTCCATTCCATAGGAGAGATACTGGAACGCGAGCGTGCTCCGGTAGTCGCGCGCGATGCACGCGCGGCCGCCCTGGAGGATTTCGTGCGCGATTGGGTTAAGTGGGGACAGGTCAAGCTCGTCGTGAGCGTAGAGGCCGCCGCGGCGAATCGCCTCCGTACCACGAATGGCGCGATAAGTACCCACGACGCGATCATTGGCTTCATCGTACAGGAAAAGCTGGTCGCACCAGTCGTCGAAGTGATCCATGTCCAGGCCCGGCCCGGCGCCCGTGCCAGCATGCCCATACCCCTGCTCACCGACAAACACCTCATAGCGCAGCCGGAAGACGGCCTCGCGTTCGTGCGGTTCGGTCGCCAACCCGATTCGCCACGGATGCCCACACACAGGGCGACAGTCCAACATCCACCGAGCCATTACTCGCCACTCCGCCGGGTGAAGTTCCCGTTGTGTAATGTGGTACGAACGGCCCGGCCTCGCTGAAAGGGGCGGAATGAACCAGCCAGCCGTATCAGCGACGGAATAATCGTTCCGTCGCTGATACGGCTGGCTCGTTGACGACCAACTTGCGGCATCACGGAGCCTTCTTCGACTCCTGATACTTCAGCAGATACGCACGGCGTTGATCGGCGAAGGCGCGGTAGTTCATCCCTTGCGGCCCACGGCCAAATCCACCCGGACTGCCGCCTGGCGTAGGTGCCACATCGTCCGTCAACTGCTTGAAGGCCTCGAACGAGTCGAGTTTCCGCGTGTCGATCTCAACCTCCTTCTCCATCAGCTTTCGATATTGCGAAACGACCGGACCGAGTTTCTTCCAGTCGAGCGGGCCATCTGCGATCTGTTTGACATATGCGAGGTACTTCGCGCGAAGTGCTGGAACCGCCAGCAACTTGCTCCGCAGCGGCTTGGTCGTGTCGTTGAGGCCATAGAGCGGGTCAAGATCGACACCGCGACTACCGCCGCCAGGACCACCTGGGCCTCGACCAGGACCGCCAGGGCCACCTGGAGGTGGGCCGAAGCCACCCGGACCACCCGGACCTCGACCAGGACCACCGGAGCCACCTTGCCTGTCTTTCATCGCCTTGAATTGCTTCCTCTGTTCCTCGGTAAGCAACTTGTCGAGCCGAGCATCCACGTCCTTCTGCAGGTCACCGAGTTGCTTCTTCTGCGCCTCTGTCAGTCGCAGCACGTCCTGCATTTGCGGCGGGAGAATGACACCCGGAGGCGGCTGGCGGAAGAAGCCGCCAGGCCCACCAAAGCCCGGCCCGCCCGCTGGGCGGAACGCTTCGTTCATGTCGGAAGGAACAATGTGGAATACGCCTTTCACATCGAGATAGATGCTGAAATCGCTTGCGCGAATCCAGTAACCATCACAGTTGATGAGAGCGTTATCCAGTGCGAGGAAACGGAGCACACCATCGATGTCGAGGATGGGCTTCAGCGCCTCTTCGAGCTTGTCCGGCGGCGTCTGGTTGAGCACCTTGCAGAGGTGGATGAGCGCCTTCCATGCCTCAGGATTATCTTTGCTCTTCATCGTGAAGATGCGCTTGTAGCTCTCCGGATCGTCGCCAATGTATTCCAGCCCACCGCGCCCGCCCGGACTGCCGCGAACCTTCCACCGTGTCCCCTTCGATGTGTTGAAGTTCTCTTTCAGGAACACCTTGTCGAACTGCTGGAGGTTCTGGTAAAGCCCCCAGCTCTCGCCATTGATGACCACCTTCACGATGTTCGCCTTCGGAGCCGGAATGAACTGCCGCGCGATGTGTGAGTAGAGCACCGCGTTGAGCATCGACGGGTCATCGTGGCTGTTAAGAAGGTTGAGCGTCTTGTAGCTGTGGATGCGTTGCTTGGAATCGGCCATGTCGAACGAAAGATTGAGAGATCGCTTTGAACCGGTGCCGACTCCGAAGTACGACGACATGCCACGGAAGTGGACGCCGACGTTAGGGTACTTCTTGCCGTCCACAACCACGGTGGCTGGGACATCCACATCAGAATAGCGGAAGTCTTGCAGTTCCTGCTCCCAATCCGCATTCTCGAAGTTGATGAAGATCGTGCGGAGAACCGCGCCATCGTAGAGATTCGCATCCGGGTAGTTCTTCACTTCCGCAGGGCTGACTCTTGGCCCCGGTCGGCCTGGCTCGCCACGACCAAACCCACCCTTGAAGCCACCCTTCCCCGTATTAGCCTGCTTTACGGCCGCGCGGGCAGCCTTTCGCTCTTCTGTGTTAAGCCAGCCGTCGCCGTTCTTGTCATACTCCTTGACTAACTTCTTTTCCTGGCCACCTGGCAGGCGGAAGCCCTTCCCACCCTTCTGAAAGGGCGGCTGAGTCCGTCCATCAGGCGCACAGAACGCCACCAGCGCTGCTGCCAGCGCGGCCGCAGGGAGCGCGAGTAATCGTCGGGGCATGTCAACCTCACATGAAATGAAGGGTGATCACTACTTCTTCTCGGCCGTGCCTGACGCGGCCCACTCCACGCCTTGCACGCCTTCAGTCCGATTCAGTTCACCAATCAACGCCAGCGGCGGTCCTGCTTCTCGCAACATGAGCGAGTAGGCCAGGTCCAGCGCGGTTCCCTGTCGCGTGGTGGACACACCAATCAGCGACACAGTAGTCGCGTGTTTCCCCAGCACTGCCGCAACAGCCGTCGCTGGATCAACACCTGTCCCGATGCGAACCACAACGCGCGTTGCCCTTGGTCTTCCGCGATTCGCCTCGCCGCTACGCCCCCACAACGCCAGGAGCCACGCGACAACGCCGACGATCGGAATGCCAACGGCCGCGACTATGTACGCTCCGGCCCCGGCCGCCATGCCCACAACCACCGCGAAGATCACAAACGCCGTGTCGCGTGTGTCCTCGACAACCGTGCGAAACCGCACAATGGAGAGCGCACCCACCAGCGCAAAGGCTCTCGCGATGTTGGAACCGATCACCATACTCACCATCCCCAAGAGGATGGCGAGCAGTGTCATGGTTGCGACAAACGACGCCGCTTCCGAGCGGCTCTTGCGCGAAGTCAGGAAGTAGGCGAGGCTCGCCGCGATTCCAAAGCCAGCGGCCAGAGTCAGACGTAGCAAGATGTCGTCCCACACCGGGCCGCTCTCCGGGGGCGACGCCGTGAAGGGATTGCCGTTGGCTGCCGCCACATCACCTGCGTGCTTAGGCATCGTCCCGTGCCTCGGCCGCTACCGGTGCCAGCCCCGCCGACTGAATAAACAAGCGATACTTCGACACGCCCGTTGGCACGAGATTCATGTCGGCAACTAGACCACGGAAGAGTGCCGGCATCGCCGTGCGATACTTGAACTCGCACACGACCTGTCCAGGCAGCAGTTCCGGGGCAGCACCCACAGCCTCCAACTTCCAGTCGCTCCCAATGGCACCCCGGACGTTACGGTCGAAGGTCAACCGCGCCACACCACCTTCTGTCACTCCAGTGTACGCGACCCGTTCATAGGTAATCCGACAGACGGGTCGCAGCGCCTTGGTGAGCAGTTCAGAGTGGAACCACCGGCCCGACCACTCGCCGTTGAGCGCTGCCTCCCCCAACTTCCCCACTTCGATCGTATCGACCTTCGCACGTTGCTTGCGAACCTTCTCGCCGTCCTTGCTCTTGCGTTCCACAAACAGCGGCCCCGATACACCGTAACGTCGGACGCGGAACTTGTCGCAGTTGTAGCCCTCGTTGCGGCGGAACACATCGAAGCTCGGCGTATCGGTGTAAAGGCTCGTGGTGAGGTATGCGTTATCCATCGCTGGATCAGCGAAGGGATCGAGCGCCAGTCGCCCCGCTAGGCGACCCACCAGATCGCGCGCCTGGGCTTCTTCGAGCAGGAACTTTACTTCGTAGGCAATCGGGCCTTCGGCTTCCGCACCTGGGACGAAGATCGAGGGCGACAGCAGCACGCTGGCATCCGTGGCGGGCGTACCCGCGTGAGAACCCGTCGTTGCGGAGAGCGCGAGTTTCGACCGCGCGACTGTCGCACCGAACGAGGGATCGGAAACCTCCGACATTCTCACCGCTCCTTCACCCGTGAGAAAACGGGCATGGAAAATGAAACGGAATCGCGGAAGCGACCGCGACACTCGGGCAGCGAGTTTTCTGGCGGGTGGTACCCGACGTGGCAGCGTCAGGTATCAGTGGCTGAAGCAAGGCATAGGCGGCCCTCCGAGATTACTCGAATGACCCTGCCCCGTCCACCCCGCGCTCAGGAACTCCGCAACTTCCCGCGGGCGTTCTCAACGCCTGACCGCCTCCGCAACGACCCAAAGATGCGATCCTCATACATGACGACGAACTCGCAGGAGTCGCATCAGCGCCCAGCAGAGGCCCTTCCCACGTGCGCGATGGTAGAAGGAATCCTCTGCGAGACTCGCCGTCAGTCGCCGGTAAGCCCGGCCCAGATTATGGAATGGCAGAGTCGGGAAAAGGTGATGCAGCGCGTGGTAACGCATCCCGACAGGTGCCCAGAGTTCCGCCCACCAGCCATCAGGCGTATCGATGCTATCTGCGAACTGACCAAGATGATCCGTTGCTTGCCCATCTGAAGCGAACCGATGCGCAGCGAGCATTCGTGTCCGGTTCACCAGAGCCACGAGCGTGAATACTCCATACCACACGACGATCCACCGCCACGACAGCACGCCTGCGAATGTCAGAGCCAGCGGTGGCCACCACGCCAGTTGGATGACACACTCCCACAGAAACAACCGCCGCCGTTCGAGTACCGACATTGTGCGTTCGTAAGCGAAATTGATGACGTAAGAGGATGCAGAACGAATCAGGTAGCGACGCAAGGGTGGAACGAGCCACGACAACGGCGCACCAACCAGAAATCGCAGCGCCAGCATTGGAAGTAGGAGGAAAGAGAACGCGAGATAGCGGAACACCGCACCGCGACGGCCCTGGAGCGGGAGATATTCCGGGTCGGCCGCAGTGCCGTAGGTAGTCTTTTTGTGATGACCGGTATGGACCCCTTCGTACAGGATCGACGGCAAGAACCACGCGACGCCGACCACAAGATTCCACGCGAGCCGGAAGCCCGGCAACGCCTCCGTGTGTTGATGTGTCAGTTCATGTATCATGGCAAGCGAGCGGTACCAGAGCAGCACCGCCAGCACAAGCGCCGTCGCAACGAGCCAGGGCGACTCCGCGAGGCAAGCAGTCAAAATGGTAGCCCAGGACGCAGAACCAGTGAGTGTCAGTTCCAGCCAGTAGGCCCTAGGACTGGGGCGGAAGAGGTCGCGGACGAGTTGGTATGCAGCGACCACCTCCGCCGGACTACCTGGAGTCATGCACCGCCTCCCAGCTTCACGCGCGCCGCCTCTTGCGGCGAGGCGAATTTCGCGCGGAAGCGATTCACAACATCCTCTGGCACGAAGTATGTTCCACACTGCGGGCGTGCCGCGGTAATACCAAGTCGCTGCAACCCCTGATAGTGGCTCCGCAGGTCGTCGAGCGTCGCAAGCCCGACGGTCGCGCTGAAGCCTTCGTGCCGGTCAGTCAACAGAGACGAAAGGATGCAGCCAGTCAGTTCACGCGGGTCGCGGGTCAGTTCACGCCGGAATGCAGCATCGCCCAGTCGCGCCACCACGGCTTCCGCGCCAGGCGGCAAGAAGACCGTTTCGCGAATCGGGTCCGGAAGACGAGTCATCCCGGCATTGCTAAAGAACAGGTCAGCTTCATCCTCAGAGCGTCGGATAGCCTTCTCCAGCGGGAAACCTGGCGGATACGAGTCGTCTACGATGATCGTACCGGGCCGCAGGCGTGTCACGTCGATCACATCAGGCACGCTCACCGCTGTCAGGATCGTCGTCGCTTCGTAGAGCCCATCTGGCAGGCCACGATCGGAGTGGAGGACGCGGATGGATCCACGGAAACCATGCAGATCACGCAGTTTCTTCGCGAGTGCTTTCACCTCATCCTGCTTGGCGAATACATCGCAGAGCGTGAGCGACCGCGGGTGTGGCAACACTTCGAGCATGAGTGCGAGGCACCCCTGACCGATGGAGCCAACACCCAGCACTGCGAGATGTTCCCAGCCAGGGTAGCGGCCGGCTGTCTCCAGCATGTTCTCCAGGTTCTGAATCACCGCGGCAGTGGTCGTGGCGTGTCCTGTGGTCACGCGCGGCCCAGCATCGCCAAGCCATTCACGAACAGAAACGCCATACTCCGTGGCCGAGGGAATTAACCCTGTGAGGGAAACGACACGCGCCCCACGGCGACGGGCCATGTCGCCTGCCTTCTTCACCAGACCTGGCACGCGCAGCGAGCCGAACATCTCTCGCCCTCGAATCGGCAGCGTGATGACGGCGATTCGCCCCAGCGGCATCTCATACAGGTGGCTGATGAATGGCTCGTCGCCAAACACCTGTCCCAACTGCGAATCGGACACACCGCCGACCGTGTTCACGCGGTCCGGGACATACAGAAACGCTGCAGCGTCGAAGGTGAGGTTCTCCAGAAGGCTACCAGCAGCGCTACGCGTCAGCACCCGGAGGAAGCCCTCATCGTGACGCGGTTCCGCATGGACTTCGGCCACCGCCGGGCCAAGCACCACCGCCGGCTTCGGCTCCTTCGCCTCCACGACCGTGGTCGGTTCGTCTGCCGTTGCAGAGAGGAGTTGTTTCAGAAGTATCGCCGAAAGCTCGGTGAGCGTAGTACCTGCCGAGAGCTTGTCGATAGGGACGTTGGTTTTGAAATCGCGATCCACACGCAACTTGAACTCGAAAGCCATGAGCGAATCAACGCCGAAACTCGTCAGCGGCGCATCGGCATCAAGCGAAGCCTCGTCTGCCAGCAACACCGCGGCCAGTGCGCGCCGCAGATGCCCAACCAGGATCGCAGGCCGGTCCTTCGCTGGCGCGGCAAGCGTCAGACGGAGTGCGTCGGAGTCGCCGCCCGCGACGTCTGTCAAGCCGGCTTTCTGTTCCAACACCTGCGCAAGCCGGGACGAACGTTCAGCGGCCGGGTTGCCAGCGCGGAACTTCGACCAGTCGATGCGCACCGCGCAGACGCCTGCAACCTCGCGGCGAAGCACGAACTTCAACACGCGGAAGACCTCGTCGGGTGGGATGAGGCCCAGCCCCACCGATTCGAGGTAGCGTGCCAGGGCGGCGTTGTCTGCGACCACGCCGACCTCGGCCAGCGCGCCCCAGTTGAGTGCAACCGCAGGCAAACCCTCGGCGCGGCGCGTCCACGCCAGCGCATCGAGGAAGCGATTCGCCGCAACGTAGCTCGCCTGACCCGCCGAGCCAACGAGCGTGGCCAGCGAGGAGTACATCACGAACCAGTCGAGCGGCACATCGCGTGTGGCCAGATGCAGGTTCCACGCCCCCGCTACCTTCGGTGCGAGTACAGATTCCAGTGACGCCCGTTCGACGCGGGCGACTGGCTCATCGTGCAGTACCATCGCGGAGTGAATGACGCCGCGCAGCGGCGGCCGCTCCTTCGACTGGATCAACCGGCGAACGGCACTCTCATCGGTCACGTCGCAGGTCACGACCTCGACACGCACTCCGCGTGCCTCGATTGCGGCCACGGCTTCCTTCGCTGCGACAGTTCTCGCCCCGCCGCGACCGACCAACACAATCCACTTCGCCCCCTGCCCCGCCAGCCACTCGGCGGTCTTCAACCCCAGCCCACTCAGACCGCCAGTCACGAGGTACGATGCATCCGCACGGACCACAGGCCGCTCGTGCGCCAGGACCTTCGGAGCGCCGCCGGGCGATACCACGAGCTTGCCGCGATGCTTCCCCTGCGCCATGAGACGGAAGGCGTCGGCCACTTTCTCCGCGCTGAAAGCTGTGGCAGGTAGCGGCGTATACTCACCCTTCGCGAAGAGTTCCAGCAGTGCGCGGAGTCGGCGGCCCAGCCATTCCGGTTTGGCCGCGATTACGCGCGACAGATCGACCGCGCTGAACGACACCCCGCTGCGGAATGGATTCAGGTCAAGCGACGTGTTCTGGAAGATATCCTTCTTGCCAATCTCGACGAACCACCCACCAGGAGCGAGCAACTCCAGCGTTCGCGGGATGAACTCGCCAGCGAGCGAGTTGAGCGCCACATCCACTCCCCGCCCGCTGCTTGCTGCCAGCACGCCTTCAGCGAACGAGAGATTGCGCGAATGGAAGACGTGCTTCACGCCCTGTGATCTCAGGAAGTCGTGCTTCTCAGGGCTGGCCGTGGCGAAGACCTCCGCGCCGATCCGTCGCGCGACCTGGATCGCGGCCTGACCCACACCACCTGCCGCTGCATGGACCAGCACCGACTCTCCACGATCGAGCCGCGCGACATCGTTGAGGCAGTAGTCAGCGGTGAGGAATGCAATGGGGATGGTGGCGGACTGCTCGAAGGTGAGATTCGCCGGTTTCTTTGCGGCGAGTACCGCCGGGACGCGGACGCGATTTCCGAAACCGTGCGCCGAGATTGCGACGACTTCATCGCCCGCCCGGAACTCCTTGACATCGGCGCCAACACAGCGCACGACGCCGGCGCACTCATCGCCGAACGAGCGAACCTCCGTCGGAGCAAGCGGATAGATGTCGAGTGCTTTGAGCACATCGCGGAAGTTGAGGCCGACTGCGCGTACTTCAATCTCGATCTCGTGCGCGGCCAGGGGCGTCTCGTTCTCCGCAACCCATGCCAGCCCATCAAGGCTTCCTGGCTCGGTGGTACGAAGCGCGTAGGTCGCATCCAGGAGTTGCGCCGGAGACACGGCACGCCACGGCAGCGAGTCCGGGCTGACGGGTGCAAGCCGGCAGGCATAGCGCTCGCCACCTCGATACGCCACCTCGTCTTCCACAGAGGCAGATTGCAGCTCCGAAAGCGCGGTCGCAACATGCTCATGCGGCACGGCGGGGTCGAGGTCAAGCAACCGACACGTTACCTTCGGAAGCTCGGTAGCGACTGTGCGGAACATCCCGGCCATCGGCGCAACCCGCAGATCCGCAGTCCCTTGCGTATGGCCGATGCTCGCACCCGTGGTGACGAGGTAGAGCGCAGCCGGGGTGTCTGCCGTAGTCAGCATCTTCGCCGCATTCAGGAGCACCTCACTTGCTCCTGCGACGCCCTCTACTGTGGGCGTGCCGACGGAGAGTTTGCCTCCGCCCCACACCACAACAGCGCCACTGCCATTCGCTCGCGTGAGGAACTCACTGGCCAGGTTGGCCGATTGGGGCGTCTGATGTCCGACCCATGCTCCGCTTGCGGCCAGCGATTGCGCCAGTTCACACGCTGTGCCTGTAGGATCAATCACCAGCCAGGCGGTCGGCGCGGTCTCTACCTTCGCCGCGCGCGGCGAAGGAACCCACTCTTCGCGGTAGAGCTTCGTCTCACTTCGCGCCAGATGCGATTCCTGTGGCTTTTTCACACAACAGCAGCCTAGCAGCGTGACGACCGGTTCACCTTCGAGCGTGTAGACATCAATGTCGGCGAACCAGCGTGCGTCCTGGATATGGACATTGTGAACGCGGCACCGGACCTGAGTACCCGCGCGATGCTTCCACTCAACGCGCTCGATGCGCACCGGGAGGAACATCGCTTCGCGTTCCTCATCAACCGGTGTCGCGGCCAGTACCGTCTGGAAAACGCCGTCGAGTAACGTGGGGTGGAGATAGTAGCGTGCCGCATCGTCGGCGAGTGTGGGGTCGAGAGCCACCTCGGCCCACACTTCCTCATCCTTCGCCCACATCTTGCGGATCGACTGGAACAGTGGGCCGTAGTGGTGCCCGGCGCGGGCGAATCGAGCATAGAGCAACTCGACGTCCACTTCACGCGCACCGGTTGGTGGATTCGCGTCGCGCGTCGGACCGCTTGCCGCGGTATCGGTCGCCCAACGAACACTACGGCTACACGTCTCCCAGCCGCGCCCGGCATCAGACACCGGTCTCGCCGAGACACTCAGTCGCCGAGTCGCCACGTCGTAGTTCGTCTGAACGACGTGCGCTTCATCGGACCACAGAACACGCTCGAAGTTCACATCTGCAAGGCCTATCGGTTCGGCGAAGGAACCATCCGCGGAAGCTGCAAGCATCAACTCCACGTGCCCCGCGGCAGGGAATACCGCGCGGCCGCGAAAGCCGTGATCGGCGAGGAAGGGATGTGAATCCGACGACAGGCACGTTTCCCACCGGCGACCAGGGCCGGAATCGCGCACGCCCAGCAGTGGATGCGTTGGCCCGGCAATGCGGTGGTGTCGCGATTCGGCACTTTCCTCCCAGAAGTGCAACCGCTGCCAGGGGTAGCTCGGGAAACTGATATGCGCGCCATTCGCCGTGCGGAACTTCTTCCAGTTCAATTCCACGCCGGTCGTGTGAAGTGTCGCCAGAGACTCCGCAAGGCACTGCGGTCCGCTCTCGTTTCGGCGCAACGAACCGAGCACCTGCGCGTCGGTTTCGTTACCAAGCACCTGCTTGATGTAACGCACGAGGCCAGGATGAGGGCCAACCTCGAGGAAGACCTTCGCACCGAGTTCCGCAGCGCGCTGGATGGCGTCCATGAAGCGTACGGGCTGGCGGAGATTTCGCCACCAGTAGTATTCGTCTGGGGCCACCTCACCGAGTTCCAGCCCAGTGACAGTGGAGACGAAGGGAATCGTCGCCGCGTTCGCAGGCAGGCCGGCGATGGCACGCGTGAAGACCTCACGACAGCCCTCGACTGCCGGCGAGTGAAACGCATACGGGAATGGTAGCAGCCGAGCGAAACGACCCTTCGCAGCAACTACATCCACGGCCGCACCCACGGCCTCCTCATCACCCGCGAGCGTGAGATCTACCGGGCTGTTGAACGCAGCGATACCGAGGCGGCCGCGGAATTGCTCCAGGAGTGGACGAACTTCCTCTTCCGAAACACCCACCGCCGCCATCACACCCGCGCCGCGAGTCAGTTCGAGCGCCTTGGCTCGCTCCACAATCACCTGTGCCGCCGCTTCGAGTGACAGCGCTCCCGAAGCGTGCGCGGCCGCGACCTCGCCGAAACTGTGACCGAGTACGACCGTGGGACGGAGACCCCATTCCGCGAACAACCGATACACACCGACTTGCACCGCGAACAGCACAGGCTGGCCAATGTCTGACTGATAAACAGTCTCGTCGCCGCGAAGGATCTCCTCGATGAGGCTGCGGCCCCATGCGGGTCGCATGATCGTATCGAGTTCCTCGCACGTAGCCCGAAACCCTGCGTCGGTCTGGTAGAGATCACGGGCCATACCTGGCCACTGCGTCCCTTGACCACTGAAGACGACCGCGACGGGCGGCGACTGGACGGGAGCCTGACCGCTGAACGTGCCAGCAGGTGTTGTGCCAGCCGCAAGCGTGCGCAGTCGGTCGGCCGCCTCCTTCGCGTTCTCCGCGACGACCGCGACGCGCAGCGGGTGATGGCTACGACGCTCACGCACGGCCGCGGCGATCTCGTCGAACGACTCAGGCACACTCTCGATGAACTGCGCGTCGTTCGCGACCGCCACGGCAAGCGCCGGTTGCGATCGAGCCGAGACAGTCCAGACCTGCGGGCCGCTCGAATGAGAACCGACCCGCGCAGACTCCTCAGCAGGAGCGGAAGCGAGAACCGCATGCGCGTTGGTGCCGCCGAAACCGAAGGAGTTCACGCCGCCGTAGAGGTAGCCATCGCTCGTCGGCTCCCATGTCGTTACCAGACCGGGGACTCGCAGCCGATACTCATCGAATGGGATACGTGGATTGCGTGTCTGGCAATGAAGGTTTGGCGGGATCGTGGCATGATGCATTGCCAGTGCGAGCTTGATCAGCCCCACAACGCCAGAGGCCGGTTCGAGGTGCCCCAGGTTCGACTTCACCGAGCCGATCCAGAGTGGATCACAGCCGGCGCGACGCATACCCAGCGCGCGACCCAGCGCCGCCGCTTCCAGTGGGTCGCCAACCGCAGTGCCGGTGCCGTGCGCCTCCACATACCCGACCTTCTCAGGATCGACACCAGCACGGCGATACGCTTCCTCCAACATCGCCTGTTGCTGCTCGGCACTGGGCACCGTCAGACCGCCAGTTCGGCCATCCTGGTTGGTGAGTGTGGCGCGAATGGTTGCGTAGATTCGGTCGCCGTCGGCCAGCGCTTTCGAGAGCGGCTTGAGCACCACCGAGGCAGCGCCTTCCGCGCGAACGAAGCCGTCGGCCTCTGCGGCGAACGCGCGGCACCGGCCCGTGGGTGAGAGGAAGCCACCCTTCGCGAAAGAGACAGTCACATCGGGTCCGAGAATCGCGTTCGCGCCGCCGAGGATCGCCAGCGGAACTTCACCGCGCCAGATCGACTGGCACGCGAGATCGAGCGCGACGAGCGACGACGAGCAAGCTGTGTCGACCGAAAGGCTCGGACCGCGCAGGTCTAGTAGATACGAAATGCGATTCGATGCGATGCTCAACGCACTGCCAGAGGTGGTGTGCATATCCACCTGGTACTGGCCGCGTTTCTGAATGTCGCCGTAGTCGCACGAGGAGATACCAACGAAGACACCCACAGGGGTGCCGGCCAGCATGGCTGGCGGAATGCCTGCGTCTTCGAGTGCCTCCCACGCGGTTTCGAGCAGCCAGCGTTGCTGCGGGTCCATGCGCGTGGCTTCGCGCGGCGTCAGTCCGAAGAATGCAGCGTCGAAGCCAGCCGGTTCGGAGACGTAGCCGCCCCACTTCGCGTAGGTGCGGCCAGGGGCACTGCGGTGAGTGTTGAAGTACGTTTCAGCGTTCCACCGGTCGGGCGGCGTTTCCGAAATCAGGTCCGCGCCGGCGAGGAGTTTCTCCCACAGTTGTGCGGGCGTGGTGACGCCGCCGGGGAGTTTGCACCCGATACCGGTAATCGCAATCGGTTCCATCAAAGGTGTCTCGGCGTGGTAGATGCGAGCGGCGCGGGCGAAGCGTGGCGGGCAGCCGTCGGTGTAACGTAAGGAGCGCGCATATGGGTTGGGGTGTGAGGCGGCGAGTCCCGCGGCGCGGAACCTGCCGGGCACCGGCCCCGGACTTAATCGCCATGAGCCGCGCGAAGACAGTTATTCTAGTTTCGCTCCGAGGAACGGCAACGCCCAGCATAATGGGATTCAAGATGGCATCTCGTGGCCGGAATGCACCGGATAATCGGCCTGTGACACCACTTCCGGTATCTCACCAGACTGATGGCATGTCCGGATCGATACCGTTGGTCAATTCGACCACCGGAATGCCACGCGAGAGGCTTGCGGTAGAATGACCACAACACGCAGAGGGATCAGGATATGACGTGGCACGATTCACGCGAGATTGGCGAGGCATTGTTCGATCAGTTCGACACGCTCGACCCGTTGACAGTACGCTTCACCGACATGCATACGCACGTCCTGAACCTGGAGGGGTTCACAGGCAAGCCGAACGAGTCAAACGAGAAACTCCTCGAAGCGATTCAGATGGCGTGGTACGAGGAATGGAAAGACGAGTATGGCAAGGAGTAGGTCACTTGTTACACGAGCGACCTGCTCCAGGAGCGACGGTAACATCACGAACCAGGTTCTTCCGGAGGTAATGGTTCGGGCGGCGCGGCTGGGTTCGCGACCTGTCGCGGGTGTCGGCTGCTCTGATGCGACGCATCCTGCCCGGCATGGCGCGTGGTTTGCGAGGCACGCACGAGACGCCGAATAACCCAGACGCTCAGCAGCAGACAGGGGAGCCACAGCGGAGTCCATGGCGTCAGCGCGACGGTGGTCAGCGCCATGCCTTCGCTGAATTTCACCACGGCTTCCCAGGAGTTGTCGAATGTCTCGCCCACGCGCGAGCGGAACGTCGGCGTGGTCGGCGGCTTGTAATCCTTCACTTCTCGCAGAGTCAGATGGATCGTCGAGAGTTGAACGCGATTGAGCAGGTAATTCCGGCGACCCTGCGCCCGCTCAATGTCGCCGCGGACGAGATAGATGCGGTCGCTGACCTTGATGACATCCTCAAGCTTTTCCTCCCTCCGCTTCTCCTTGAGTAGTTCGTTGAGCTTGGTCTCTTGCTCTTTGAGGTTCTTGATGCGGGCTTCCACATCGATGAACTCCTCGGTCACGTCCTGAGTCTCAACGGAGTTCCGCTCGGCGTGACCGAGAGCAAGTAACCCGGCTTTCAGCGGTTCAAAGCTGACGGAGGGCACACGAAGAGTGTAAGTCGCGGCTCGCGGAGAACCAGGATCACCCCGTACCTCTGACTTGGTCACAAGCCCCTTGTGGCCCGCGATGAGTTTCCCTACTTCCGTCATCGCCAATTCAAGGTCCTTCACCACCACGTCGAGCGTGGCCGTGTACACGATCATCGGCGGTTGCGGTGCGTTGGGAACCGCTACTGCAGGATTGGCACCGCCAGCCGCGTTCTTCTGCGCGATCTCAGGTGGCTGCTCATGGGCACCGTCTACTGATGCTGAAACGAATTCTGCCGCGGATTTGGGACTGGAAGCACCACCGCAACCGAGCAAGCCGAGCGAGAGTGCGAGAACGGGAACGAGCGAGCGACGTGTTGACATGTGTGACTCCCAACTGGTATGGACAACTACGGCAGCTTCTCTTCCCTGGGAACGCGATTGTACAGCGTCGTGAGGTTGGCCAGTCGGCTGATCAACTCCTGCTGGAACTGGTCGCTACGGAGCCGCCATTGCCAGTTCCCCTCCGCCACACCTGGTCGATTCATCCGTGCTTCGCTGCCGAGGCCGAGCAAGTCTTGCAACGGCACGATTGCCAGCACAGCGACCGATCCCCAGGCGAACTGTGTCAGGTCCCAGGCCGGATCGTCAATCTTTCGGCCCAGTGTCAGGGCCAGATAGTTGCGGTCCTTGTCGCTGATGGTCGCGTACCAGCCATTCACAGTGTCGTTGTCGTGCGTGCCAGTGTAGCAGACAGCGTTGCGATCAAAGTTGTGCGGCCAGTGCGGATTCGGCGGCCCGTCCAGGGCAAACTGGAGCACGCGCATTCCTGGGAGGCCGAGCCGTTCACGCATCTCGTGAACGTCCTCCGTTATGAGGCCGAGGTCTTCCGCGATCAGGGGCAGACCACCCAGCGTCTCCCGCAACCGATCGAAGAGCTTGATCCCTGGACCGTCCACCCATTCCCCATTTCGCGCGGTTTTTTCTCCCGCGGGTACATGCCATGCCTGCGCGAAGCCGCGGAAGTGATCGAGTCGCAAGAGATCGACCTGTTGTAGCTGCCGCTTGAGCCGCGAGGACCACCAGGCGAAGCCATTGGCTTCCATCCGTCGCCAGTCGTAGATCGGGTTGCCCCAGTGTTGCCCGTCTGCGCTGAAGTAGTCCGGCGGTACTCCAGCCACGACCGTCGGCCGCCCCTCCGCGTCCAGTAGGAACTTCTCCGGATTGACCCACACGTCGGCCGAATCGAGAGCGACGAAGATCGGCGCGTCGCCAATGATCTTCACCTTTCGTTCGGCCGCGAAGCGCTTCAACGCGGCCCACTGCCGGTCGAAGAGGAACTGGCCGAACTTGTGCATCTGCACGTCTTGCCTGACTGCCTTCTCCATTTCGTGGAGGGCTGCCGGTTCACGCCGACGCAGCTCCGCAGGCCAATCCACAAGGCTCGCGCTACCGAGTGCCGCGTGGATCGCGGTGAAGAGCGCGTAGCCATCGAGCCAGTACGCTTCCTCGGAACAATAGCGGTCGAAGTCGTGTCGGAGATGCCCCGCTCGACCGCCACGGAAGGCGTCCCACGCAGCACGCACGAGCCGCCCCTTGAACGCGATCACCTTCGCATACTCAACTCGTCCCTCTGTGAACCGTTCGTTCTGCCAGAGGTACGAATCGACCAATCCTTCCTGCTGAAGCTGCTCCGGACTGATGAGATTCACATTACCGGCAAAGGCGGAGAACGACTGGTACGGCGAGTCGCCTGCCCCTGGTGGTGTCAGTGGGAGGACCTGCCACCACGTCTGACGCATCGCCGCAAGTGATTCGACCCAGCGATATGCGGACGGGCCGAGGTCGCCAATGCCGAACGGACCTGGCAGGCTCGTTGGGTGAAGCAGGACACCGGACGACCGCGGCAGGCTCGGACTCGACATGCTGCTCCTCATCACAAAACTGGCGACTGAACTGGGTGAGTGGGTGCTGAGAACGAATGATGGGTAAACGCTCAAAACTACATAACGATCATATGCAAATGCCTTGCGTTACTCAACGCGGCAGAAGACAGCCTTCAGATAGCGCCCCTCAGGCACACTCATCAGAAATGGATGATCGGGGGCCGCGCCGCTCACCTTGAACACTTGCAAACTACGACCTGCCTGCCACGCCGCGCGCCGCAACGATTCCAGGAAGTCCACCTCGCTCACCAACCCTGTACAAGAGCATGTCAGAAATACGCCGCCTGGCTTCATCACATGAAGTGCGAGTCGGTTCATGTCGCAGTATTTCCGCAGCGCGCCCTGAACATCATCACGGTCACGCGTGAGCTTCGCAGGGTCGAGCACCACCGTATCGAAACGTTCGCCGTTGGGAATGATGTCTCTGAGCCACGCGAAGAGATCGGCTTGCACATAGCGGATTTGCGCGCTGTTGAGCTTGGCGTTCTGCTTCGCCATGTCTATGGCCTGCTCATCGAGATCGAGGCCAATCACCTCGGATGCCCCCCCTTTCGCTTTTGCATAGACGCCGAAACCGCCTGTGTTACAGCAGATGTCCAGCACGCGCTTTCCGCGGCAGAACTCCGAAAACACGAGCCGGTTGTCGCGTTGATCGACAAAGAACCCCGTCTTGTGTTTGCTCCCTGGGGCAACGCGGAACTTCAACCCATGCTCGGTGATAATGCCTGGCTGTGGCGGTTCTGGCGGACGGCAGTCGAACGATTCCTGCTTGCCAACATGTTCTTCCGCGAAATAGTAGAACCGCGAATTCGGGTAATGGATCTGAAGCGCGTCGATGATCGCGGCTCGTTGCTTGAACATTCCCGCTGCGAAGAACTCGATCACGATCGTGTCGCCGAAGCGATCCACAACCAACCCGCTGAGACCATCGGCTTCCGAGTGAACGAGCCGATAGGCGTCGGTCACCTCATCGAGTTTCAACGTCTCGCGTCGGAAGGCCACCGCAGCGGCGAGTTTTCGCGCGAAGAACGCAGCATCCACTGTCTCATCGGATTTCGATGTGAGTACACGAATCGTAATTCGCGAATGGCCGTTATAAAAACCGCGTGCGACCCACTGACCAGAGTTGTCATGAACGTCCACAATGCTCCCCGGCGCGATGCGCACCGAGGGCCGTTCGACCATCTTCTGGAAGATCCACGGGTGCGACGATCGCCGCTCGATCTTGAGCATCACCCGCGGCAATGCGTCTTGGTTGGTAACAGGATTCATTGAGACATGATACGCTTCGCTCCCGTTCAGGGTGAGAAATGCGAGAGCCTGCTTTCTTTTGCAGCATGCGAGGCAGTATGTTCACAAGCGGTGTTCATGATCGGAGAGGTTTCACTCTGGGAGTGGCCGTTCTCCTTCTGAAAGAAATAGTATACGAAAGTTTATGTCTGTTAAGTTGATCAGTACAATATTCCTGGGACTTTCCGCAGACCGATGGGAGCGATCATCAACCGGTCTGGGCGCCGAGGTATTGACGCAGGAGGGCCTGAACTTTCTCGCAGCGGTGCGTCCAGAGTTTGCGGTCTTTGGGTGGATACTCACGCATCGGCTGGATGGAGACAAGAACGTTCAACCGGATCTGGGCCGGGTCGGGCTTCTCCATGTATAGCTCGACCTCCATCGGTTCCTGCCCCTTCTCAATAGAGGGTCGACCTGCGGAACCGAGCCAGCCGAGCAGGCCGCCTTTCTTGGCGGTCGCCGGGAGGCCGAGCCGCATCCGGATCAAGCCTGGCTCGCTCTCGATCACTTCGCCACGGAAGTCTTCGACGAAGCCACGGAGTTTGGCAGCCGCCATCCGTTCCGGTAGCGAGACAGAAAAGCCGTACATCAGGTTGTACGGGCCCGTTGGCATCGACGCGGTTCCCGTGAGCGGGCCGGGCGGACGGGGTGGCGCTACCGGCGGCACCCAATCCTGTGGCGTCAATGGCGTCCACAGGTCCATACCCAAAGCCCGACCATAGCTCTCCAGCAGTTCGCGAGCATCCTGTTGGCGTTCGTTGGGGAACTTCGATAGTGCCAGTTGCACGGCCGATTCCACTTCTGCCGGTACGAATGAGCAGCCAATTCGGGCCATCCGCGGAGGTGCCTCCTGAACGTGCGCAGCGAGGAGTCTCTCCATCACGGGGTGCGGGAACGGGAGTCGACCAGTGAGCATCTCGAAGAGAATGACACCGACGGAGTAAAGGTCGCTGCGGCTATCCACGCGGTCGCCACGGACCATCTCTGGACTGACGTAAGCAGGCGTCCCCATCGCGAGAATCGGACCGTGTCCGGTCAATTCGGAGAGCTGAATGTGCGGCTTGGCCGCGAAACCAGCGAAGCCGAAGTCCATTACCTTGAGCGACTCATCGGGCTGACCTGGCTTGATCACCATCAAGTTGGCGGGTTTAAGATCACGGTGAACGATACCTGCCGCGTGTGCGGCCTGGAGTGCGTGACACAGATAGCCGAGCAATCGTCCGGTCCGATCGGGTGTCAATCGCTTGGCCTGAAGGAGCAGTACTTCCAGCGTGACGCCTGGCACATACTCCATCACCAGGCATGGGCCGATGGGATCGTCCAGAGACGCTTCGACCAGCCCCACGGCGTAGGGATGATCGAAATTCGACATCGAACGGACTTCCGCCTCGAAGAGTTGCCGGAACTTGGGATGCGTGACGACGTGATCGTGGATACGCTTGACAACGACGCGATATTCAGGAAATTGCAGCGGCTCGGCAAGGATCGCCTCGCCGTTGCTGCCGCTGCCGAGCGAGCGCAGCAGTCGGTACCTGCCCAGCACCGTCTTGCCCACCATTCCGCGCCCCCGCTGACTCTGCAAAGAGGTACGCAAGAATAGGACGCGCCGCGTGACCGAGCAACAAACGTCGGCGAATTGTCCGACGATGTGTTGGTAAACTGGGGGGCAATTCCGGACGCCACCGGAGGAGAATTGTGATCCTGCCTCACAAGCCCACGGGTTCCAGTCGGTACTCAACGATCCCGGACCAGTCCCCACCCACCTCCAGCACACGCCAGCCACACGCGATCCCCTGGGACCAGAGATTCGCGGCGTCAGCCGAGCAGGTATACGGCTCGATGGCGATGGCGTTACGATGAACAGGTGTGAAAAGCACAAGGTCACAGAAAGAATCATCGGCCAGGACGCGGACACGACTGCCGGAGTTCGGATGTTCCAAACGGGCCAGTTCAACGAGTCCGTCACTCGCTTTCGGAGCAGTCAGTCCACGGAATACGCTGTCGATCGCGGTCGAGCCAATGGCTCGGGGCGCACGGAAATCCAGTTCCGCGGAGAGTTCCTTCTTGCGGCCCGTCGGTAGGTTGTTTTCCGTCTCCCAGCGTTCCGTCACATTCGCCTGCAATATGTAATTGCCGATGTCGGTATCGTTAGCGTCGGGGAGTTGGAAGTAGCCGTGGAAGCCGAGGCCGAACGGTAACCGGTTGGTGCCGAGGTTCTGCACCCGCGACTCCACTCGCAACCGATCGGCGAACAGCGAATATGTGACCTGGAAGTTGAAGTCCGAAGGCCAACAGTCGAGCATCTCGGGCAAGTCTGTCGACAACGAGAACTCGCCCGTCACGGAGGCGTGGTCGCCGATGCCAGTTTCGATGACGCGCCAGCGATTGCGCGGCGTGAAGCCGTGGATAGCGTGGAGCTTTGTATTGTCGGTGAGCGGGAGCTGGTATGTCTTGCCATCGAAGGTAAAGCGGCCGTCGCGGAGTCGGCCAGGGAAAGGAAAGAGGATCGGCTGCCCGCTGCGTGTCGGTACTGGGTTGGCCTCCCAGTCGGGCATGTGGAACAGCACGTCGCGCCAGTGAGCATCGTCGCCGCGCACCTGCCATTTCAGGCAATTGAACCCCCACTGCGGCCACACCTCAGCACGTACGCGGTCCCCAACGAGTTCGTAGACCTCGCCTCCGCGGTCGCCCGCCACGCCGCGCGTTTCGTGAACCTCGAACGCCATGCTTCCGCCTCCCAAACAGGTGCCGATGTGTGAGTGGAATTGTACCCAAGAAAGTGTCTCTGTCGAACTGCCACGCCCGCCACACCGAGTCACAGACATGCCCAGCTTGAACGCTCCTCAACTCACCACCTTCACGCAAGCACTGTTCGAGGCCGCGGGCGTGCCTGCCGCAGATGCGGCCATCATCGCGCGTAGCCTCGTGGACGCCAACCTCTGCGGCCACGACTCCCACGGCGTCATGCGCGCACCGCAATATGTCGAGTTCCTGAAGAAAGGCACCTACAAGGCCGGCGTGCCACTCACGATGATCCAGGAGACGCCCGCGATCGTCGCCGCGGATGCGAACTGGGGGCTGGGGCAGGTGCAGACCTACCGACTCCTCGACAGGCTCGTACCACGCGCCAAAGCACTGGGTGTCGCGGCGGGCACGCTGCGCAACAGCGGCCACATTGGGCGCCTCGGTGAGTACGCGGAGTTCGCCGCGAAGGAAAACATGGCATTCTTCGCCGCAGTGAATTCGCACGGCTCCGGACGGCGGGTCGCTCCGCCTGGCGGCACAGAAGGCCGTATCAGCACCAACCCCATCTGCATGGGTACGCCCACATCGGGAGATCCGGTCGTCATCGACTTCGGGACCAGCGCCGCGGCCGAGGGGAAGGTTCGCGCACAATTCCAGAAGAAACAGCCAACGCCCGAAGGGTGGCTCATCGACCATACCGGCAAGCCCACGACCGACCCAGGCGTGCTCTATGCCGAGCCGCGCGGAAACATCATTCCCTTCGGCGGAGCGCAGGCTTACAAGGGGTTTGGTCTGGGTCTGATTATCGATCTGTTCTGCGGTGGTCTCTCCGGTGGGGCGTGCAGCGCTCCAGAGTTTCCGCTGGCGGGCCAGGGGAACGCTGCAGTGTTCGTGTTGTTCAACCCCGTTCTCTTCGGTGGAGTCGAGCACTTTCTGAAGGAGACTGACGGCCTAACGGCTTACGTCAGGGAGTGCCCAACCGTGCCAGGAGCGACAATCACCCTGCCAGGCGACCCGGAACGCAGCGCGAAGCAGAAGCGACTCGCCGAAGGCATCCCGATCCCTGACGGCACCTGGGAACTCATCGCCAGGACCGCCGCCGAACTGCGGGTGGCGTTGCCAGCAGGCGTATAGGCATCACGCCTCGCCTGAGACTTCTTCGGGAATCTCTTCGTATGCTTGATTTCGTACCACGTCCGCGATAAAATCATCGCGGTATTACGGTGTTATCCCAAATCAGCGCCGGAGGAACGGCCATGTTTCGAGGTAAAGCCTGGGTCGCTACGTTCCTCCCTCTGCTCATGCTCGGCTGCCGCGGTTCGACAGAAGGCACAAAGGTGGGCGACTGGCCGGAAGGCAAGCCGAAGGTCGTGGTGTCGTTCGCGCCGCTTTATTGCTTCGCCGTCAATGTGGCTGGCGATGACGCCACCGTCCGCAACGTGATGTCAACCACAGGACCGCACGACTTCAGCCCCACGGAGCAGGATGCCCGAATGGTATCGAAAGCCGAACTCTTCTTCGTCGTTGGGTTGGGTCTCGACGAGAGCAAGGCCGAGTTGATGAAGAAGGGATCGGGTAACGAGAAACTCAGGATCGTGGAACTGGGCGAAAAGATCCCGAAAGGCGATCTCTGCGAGGGTTTCTGCAACCATGCGGAACACAAGAACGATCCGGATCACCATCACGACAAGGACCCGCACGTCTGGCTCAGCCCGGACCTTGCTGAGATCATGGTCAACGCCATCCGCGATGAACTCAAGACAGCCGACCCGGCCCACGCCACCGGCTATGAGCAGCGTGCCGCGGCCTACATCGCCAAGCTCCGCAAACTCAAGCAATTCGGCCAGACGGCACTGAAGGGCAAGAAGGACAATCGCATCGTCTCCTTCCACGATTCGCTCAACTACTTCGCGAAGTGTTACGGCCTCGAAATCCGCGATGTCATCACCATCAATCCAGGGCAGGAACCGGATGCCAGGAAACTCCAGGAGGCTGTCCGCATCTGCACCGATGCGAGCAAGCCGACGCGGGTCATCGCGGTCGAGCCGCAGTATTCGACCAGCACCTCGGGCGAGACACTCCGGAAGGAACTCGCTGCAATGGGTGTGAAGCAGCCCGTGCTGGTGGAGATCGACACACTGGAAACGGTGAAACCCAACGAACTGACACCCGACTGGTATGAGAAGCGAATGCAGGCGAACCTTCAGGCACTGGCCGGGGCACTGGAATGATGGACTTGCCGGTACTCGCACCGCCGGCGCGGCCGCTCGTGTCGCTTCGCGACCTTCGAGTTGACCTTGGGGGTGCGCCGATTTTACGCGGCGTCACTGCGGGCATCCCACGCGGTCAGATCACCGCGCTCATCGGGCTAAACGGCTCTGGCAAGACAACTCTGCTACGCGCCCTCGTGAACGAGTATCCGCACAAGGGAACGATCCAGTTCCACTGCGGGCACGATCACTCCCAGCCGTATCCTGAGGCGATCGGTTACGTTCCGCAACGACTGACGCTCGACGCCCGACTGCCACTTACTGTCTGCGACTTCCTGGCGCTGACACTTTCGCGTCGGCCCCTCTTCTTCGGTATATCAAAACGCACCCGCGAACGGTGTCAGTCGATTCTGACTCGCGTGGACGTCGCGGAATGTCTCGATATCCCACTCGAAGGGCTGTCGGGCGGGCAACTCCAGCGCGTGCTTCTGGCGCTGGCACTGGAACCGCAACCTGAGCTATTGTTACTCGACGAGCCAGCCGCAGGAATTGACTTCCGTGACCAGAAAAAGTTCTACGAGTTGATTGCGAGCCTCAACCGCGAAACCGGGGTGACAGTGCTCCTCGTCTCGCACGATCTGAACATGGTTCAGGCCCACGCTCACGAGGTAATGTGCCTGCGTGGTGGGTCCATCCAGTGCCAGGGGCCGCCGAACGAGATCCTCACCCCCATCAACATGTCACTTGTCTTCGGTGCAGAACTCCACATGTTCCCTCACCGCTTCAGTGGCTGAGAAACTTTCGGCCGCACGATCAGTACTCTTTTGCTGATACTGACCGTGTGGCTGACCAAAGTCGCTTACGTCAGTGGCGGCCAGTCCTTCGATAGCCCTTCTCGCTCGATCAAATCCACTTGCTCCTTCGTGATGTGGAACTGCTTGGCAACTAGCTTCTTGGAGTCGAGCACGGTCACGGTTCGCGTATCCTGAAGATCGACGAGTGCGTGGAAAATGGACTTGCGCTGCTGTACCGTCAATGTCTTGGAAGGCATGGGGGTATCTCCGATTGCTGGGATATGCAATTCTGATGAGGGCTATTCCAATTTATGGCTACCCAAGTGACTGCCGGTTCCGGAATCCCGCGATTTTCCGCGATTGTTACACGGTTTCCGTCCCTCTTCTCGAAAGGCCCGAACATGCTGCCCCGCAAACTTGCGTTCTTTGTCATTCTGATTCCCACGTTTGCAGTCTCGGGTGTCGAACCGTCCCGATTCATTCAACCGGACGCCACGAATCCTCCTCAAACCCCCGCATGGATGAAGGAACGGATCACCGAGGTGGATCAACTGATCGCCAGCGAAATCCGGGATTTGGTGGCGCTCTATCAGCACATTCACACGAACCCCGAACTGTCGCTCTATGAGGTCAACACGGCCAAACGCCTTGCTGCCGAGATGCGGAAAGCAGGCTACGACGTGACGGAAAAGATCGGCGGTACCGGGATCGTCTGTGTGCTCAAGAACGGCCCTGGCCCGACCGTGCTGATTCGTACCGACATGGATGCCCTGCCCATCACGGAGCAGACCGGCCTACCGTATGCCAGCAAGGTGAGAGCGAAGAACCGCGAGGGGATTGAGGCCGGCGTGATGCACGCTTGCGGCCACGACATTCACATGGCCAGTTGGATCGGCACAGCGCGCGTGCTCGCGGCGCTCAAGGATAAGTGGAGCGGCACGGTGGTATTTGTCGGCCAACCGGCCGAGGAAATCGTTGCCGGGGCGAGGATGATGTTCGACGCCGGACTGTACAAGAAGTTCCCCAAGCCCGACTATGCCCTGGCGCTGCACTCCGATCCACTCTCACCCGTCGGTTCACTTGCCTTCAGCGAAGGGCTGGCTCTGGCCAACGCCGACACCGTGGACATCATGGTGAAGGGCAAGGGCGCCCATGGCGCGGCTCCTCACGCGAGCATCGACCCGATTGTGCTCGCGGCGCGGATCATCCTCGATCTGCAAACCATCGTCAGCCGCGAGACGGACCCACTCGATCCGGTCGTCGTGACCGTAGGCTCCATTCACGGCGGCACCAAGCACAACATCATCCCCAACGAGGTAAAGCTCCAGTTGACCGTCCGTACCACCACAAATGCCACTCGCGACCGTGTGCTGAAGGCCGTTGACCGGATTGCGAAAGCCGCAGCTGTGGGTGCGAACGCCCCCGCTCCCGAGGTGAGGGTGCGGCTTGATGAGTTCACACCAGCAACCTACAACGAAGTGCCGCTGGCCCGGAAGTGCGCCGCGGTCTTCCGCGAGGTGGTCGGCGCGGAGAACGTCCGCAGCCGCAAGCCGGTGATGGGTGCGGAAGACTTCGCCCGCTTCGCAGAAGGAAAGACGCCGATATTCATGTACTTCATCGGCACAATCTCGAAGGAGAAGTACGATGCGTCCAAGAAGCCCGGCGCGTCACCACTTCCGGGAATGCACACGGATCGCTACGCACCAGTGCCAGAGCCGAGCATCCGCACGGGCATTCGCACCATGAGCATGGCCGCGATGAACCTGCTGGGAAAGAAGGCGAAGTGAGCCACAGGAGAGAGCCGTGTGGGCTGGGTCGCGTGACGGCACACACGGCGGTTACGTTCAGGACAGTCGCACCCGCAGGATTTTTCGCCCCAGCCGCACGATCAGGCCATCTGTCACAGGCACCATCGCCTTCACGTCGGCCGCCTTTGTGCGATCGGGGCCGTAGTTGAAGGCCCCTTCCTCGATCTTGCGGCGGGCCTCGCCCTTGCTCGCTGCGAGCTTCGTTTCCGCGATAAGGTCCACGGCAGGCAGTGCCCCATCCTTGAGCCTGGTGACCGGAATCGATACCTCCGGGATATTCTCGGGATCGCCCTTCTCTTCGAACTGCCGCCGCCAGTCGTCGAGTACCGCAGTCGCTGCGGCGTCTCCATGATAGAAGCGGACAATTTCCGCACCGAGCGTCTTCTTCGCTTCGTTCGGCTTGCCTGCGAGTAGCGAATCGATCTGCGTACCAGGCAGGTCGGTGAGTAGCTCGAACCATTCGCGCATCAGTACATCCGGAATGCGCATGGTCTTGCCGAACATCTCCTTCGCGGGTTCGTTCAACCCAACGTAGTTTCCGAGACTCTTCCCCATCTTCTTCTCGCCGTCCAGTCCGCGGAGGATCGGCATCGTCAGACAAATCTGAGGTTCCTGGCACGCGGAACGCTGCAGATCGCGACCGACCATGAGGTTGTAAAGTTGCTCCGTGCCGCCCAGTTCCACGTCGGCTTGAATCTCGACCGAGTCCCATCCTTGCATGAGCGGGTAGAGGCATTCGTGCAGATAGATCGGTGTGCTGGCCTTGATTCGCTTGCTGAAGTCGTCGCGCTCAATCATCCGTTGCACGGTCGTGTGACCGAGCAACTTGAGCATGTCGCCGAAGCCGAAACGGTTGAACCAGTCGCCGTTGGGCCGCACTTCCGCGCGGTTCACGTCCACGACCTTCGCGATCTGAGTGAGATACGTCTGCGCGTTCTTCTCAATCTGTTCTGGTGTAAGCCCCTGACGGCTGGCATCGCGTCCAGAAGGGTCGCCCACGGCGGCCGTCGCCGTGCCGATGATGAGTACCGCAGTGTGTCCGAGTTCCTGGAACTGCCTCAGCTTGCGCAGCGGAACGGTGTGGCCCAGGTGAACGTCGAAGCCGGTTGGGTCGATGCCATACTTCACCCGCAACGGCTGACCGTTCGCCGCGCAGCGCTCCAGCTTTTTGCGCAACTCATCGCGTGTCTCAACCTGAGCGGCGCCGCGCAGGATAATCGCGAGTTGCTCCTCGACCGGCCTGAAATTCGACATTGCCAACTCACGTGAAGAACTGAAAGCGACCAGTGGACTCGAAGGCATGAGGGATGTGCCGAAAGGCAGGTTCACGGGCGAGTTCCGGCCAGACGACGACGAGGATGTCGTAACGCACCGCGATCTTTCCCAGGAGTCGGCGGGCCGCGAGGAAACGGGTGGCCGCCCCCGTGATTCGCTGTTGCTTGCGGAGATCCACCGAGGCAGCAGTTTCCTCAATCGCGTCTGGCCGGTCGCTGGATGTCGACCGCACCTCGACGATCACAAGGGTCTCGCCGTCGAGAGCGAGGATGTCGAGTTCGCCTGCGCGATCGGAAACGTTCGACGCGAGCAACCGATAGCCAAGCCTGCGGAGGAACTTCGCTGCGGCACGCTCGCCCCGACGGCCGAACCAGCGTTTCCACCATCGCCAGCGCGAAAAGCCAGCGGGAGGTACGTCGCCGGACGGTGGTAGGGGCAGGGTTGCCATACGCAGAAACGCTCCCTTGCGGTCGCGAGTAACACGTCGCGACCGCAAGGGAGCTACCTGTTGCGAAGCTGGCTACTTCTTCTTGGCAGCCTCGGCTTCCTTGCGTTCGCGCTTCTTCTTGGCCGACTTGCTCTCGCCTCCGGCTGCGGTGGCCGCGGCAGCGGCTTCCTGCGCAGCCTTCGCGGCTGACTCGGCGGCCGCCTTCAGGTTGGCGTCGATCTGGCCCTGACGCTTCACGTCGTCCCGAATCTTGGTCGCCTTACCAACGCGATCGCGGAGGTAGTAGAGCTTGGCGCGGCGAACCATACCCGCCTTCTTCACCACGATCTTGGCGATGCGCGGTGAGTGGATCGGGAAGATCCGTTCAACGCCCTCGCTTTGCACCAGTCGACGAACAGTGACCGTCTCACGGATGCCGCCATTGTGCAGCGCGATCACATCACCCTCGAAGACCTGCACGCGCTCCTTCGCGCCGTCCAGGATCTTCTGGTGAACTTCGATCCGGTCGCCGACGCGGAACTCAGGGACGTCCGTCCGGAGCTGTCCGCTCTCGACAGTCTGAAGGAGTGGGGAAAGCATGAATCACCGTTACCTTTCGCTTCTGACGAGCGGAGGCGTTAGCCCTCGGTTCCGCTCGTGTCGATCTCGTTGTTCGCCCGTCGACTCCGGAGGTCGCTCTGCTCTTTCCGCCATCGAGCGACTGCCTGATGATTGCCGCCCAGAAGAACCTCTGGCACTTCCCGACCGCGGTAGCTCCGGGGCCGCGTGTACTGCGGGTATTCGAGCCGCCCCAGTTCGCTGTGACTCTCGTCGGTGGCGCTGGTCTCGTCGCCAAGTACACCTGGAACGAGTCGAATTACGCTGTCGATCAGCACCATCGCCGGCACTTCGCCACCGTTGCAGACGAAATCGCCTACAGAAATCTCCCAGGGTTGGAGCACCTGCCGGATGCGGTCGTCGAACCCCTCGTACCGCCCGCAAAGCAACAGCAACCGTGGCTCCTGAGCAAGTTTCTCAACCGTTCGCTGCGTGAGACGTTCGCCGGCTGGAGTCAGCATCACCAACCTGCCAGGGAACTCGGCCTTCTCTTGCACCGCTTCCACGGAGTCGACCACTGGCTGTGCCATCAGCACCATGCCAGGGCCACCACCGAATGGCCGATCGTCCACCCGATTGTGTTTGTCCGCCGTCCAGTCGCGGATGTTCCAGGTGTGAACCTCGACCAGATCCGCCTGAATCGCATCCTCGAGCAAACTTTGCCTGAGATAGCTCTCGAAGATGCCAGGAAACAGCGTCAGCACGTCGAAGCGCATGGCACCGAGGCGCGGCGGCATTCAACCGCACGCGAACCCCCTCTCCCGAGCTAGCTCACGCGGTGGGGGCCACGGGCGTTCCTTCCGCGGCCTTGGCCGCTGCTGCGGCCACTTGCTGAGCTTCCAGTTCCTCGCACCGCTTCATGTGCTTCTTGAAGATCGCGGCGCAGTGCTCGCTGGGCTTTGCCCCAACGCTCTGCCAGTACTTGATCCGCGCCGGGCGAAGCGTGACGCTCGCATTCTTGTCTGCGACGTGTGGGTCGTAGGTGCCCAGTTCCTCGATCACCTTGCCGTCACGCGGCTGGCGGTGGTCGATGGCGACAATGCGATAATAGTGCCGGTGCGTCCGGCCCATCTGCTTCATACGAATACGAACGGCCACTTTGGCTTCCTCCCGCGATGCCACGATGCTCAGAGAACAGGAATCATATTCCCAGGTCGAGAGTCGTAAAGCCCTGTTGGAGTCGAAACTCGCAAAGTCGAAGGCCTTCTGACGAAAGCCAGCTCACGACTTGCCGCCATTCAGTCACTTCCTGCGTTTCTTCTTTTTCCTCTCATCAGCACGTTCCTTGGCACTCTTACGGTGACCAGTGTCGCCCTTGATCTTCATGCCATCCATGCCGCCTGGGAGGAACGCACCCGCCTTGCCCATGCCAGTCACCATCTTTAACCGCTGCCAGAGCGACATCTGCGACATTTGTTTCATCAGGACACGAACTTGCGAAAATTGCTTGAGGAATTGGTTGATCTCGTGCGGTTCCACACCAGCTCCCTTCGCGATGCGTCGACGGCGCGGCGTGTCGATGATGTCTGGGTCGGCCTTCTCCTTCCGGGTCATCGAATCGATCATCCCCTGCACACGCTTCAAGGCTGCTTCCGGGTCTTCACCTTCAGGGATCATCTCCGCCATTCCCGGCATCCGGCCGATCAAGTCCTTCATCCCCATCTTGGCGATCTGCTCGAACTGTTTGCGGAAGTCGTCGAGCGTGAAATCGCCCTTCTGAATCTTCTCCTGCTGTTTTTGAAGCTCCTCCTGCGACATCTGCTGCTGGATCGAGGCGATTTTCTCGACGATCCCCATCATGTCGCCCTGGCCGAGGATGCGCCCGGCCATGCGTTCAGGGACGAAGTCTTCGAGCTTATCGACCTTCTCACCCATGCCGACGAACTTGATCGGAACGCCAGTGACACCCTTGATGGATAGTGCCGCGCCACCGCGTGCATCGCCGTCGAGCTTCGTCAGGATGCAGGCGTTTAACTCGAGCGCATCGTTAAAGGCTTTCGCGACGTTCGCCGCTTCCTGGCCAATCATGGCGTCCACAACGAGGTAAACCTCGTCGGGCTTGACGAGCTTGTCGATCCGCTTCAACTCATCCATCAGGGCTTCGTCGATCTGAAGCCGACCGGCGGTATCGAGGATCACCGTGTCGCATAGCGTGCGTTTGGCCTGCCCCACCGCATTGCGGCAGACCTCCACGGGGCTGGTGGCCTCGCTATACACAGGCACTTCGATCTGTTCGCCGAGTGTGCGGAGTTGCTCCACCGCTCCTGGCCGCTGCAAGTCGGCCGCGGCCAGGAGCGGCTTGCGGTTCTGGCTCTTCAGTGTGAGTGCGAGTTTCGCGGCAGTTGTCGTCTTACCCGATCCTTGCAGGCCACAGAGCATCAAGACCACGGGCCGGTCGGAACGCTGGGGAATCTTGTGGTCCACCGGCCCCATGAGGCCGACGAGTTCCTCGTAGACGTTCTTGACGATTTGCTCGGAAGGATCGACACGCGCAAGCACATCCTGACCGAGCGACCTCGCCTCGACCCGGCTGATGAAATCATTGGCGACGTTAAAGTTCACGTCGGCTTCGAGGAACGCACGCCGGACCTCGCGCAGCCCTTCCTTCACGTTCTCGGCAGTGAGCCGGCCTCGCCCACGGAGTTTCTTCAGCGCGTCGCCGAGCGACTTCGTGATCCCCTCAAACATGCATCACCGCGAAACAGGAATGGGTGTGCCGCACCACCGGCATCTGCTTACTGTAAGACTAGGGGTACCCTGGTTCAACGGGACCGATCACCCCACAAATCGCTTCGGTGAACTTCGCCTTTCAAACAAGGACAGGAGGCGTCATGCGACCATTCTGGAGTCTGTTGGGCGTTCTGGTAGTGGCCGGACTGGCTTCGGCAGACGACTGGCCGCAATGGCTCGGCCCACAACGGGATGGCGTGTGGCGCGAGAACGGCATTCTGGAGAAGTTCCCCCACGGCGGGCCGAAGGTCCTATGGACGGCCCCAGCCGGCATCGGCTACGCAGGGCCGGCGGTGGCAGGCGGGAAGATGTTCGTGATGGATTATGTTTCCGCCAAGGACCTTCCAGAGAACGGCTTCGCACGAGGCCGGTTTGCCGGCAAGGAACGGATCGTGTGTCGCGATGCCACCACAGGCAAGCAACTCTGGATCACCGACTACCCTGTCGAATATTCCGTGAGCTACCCCGCAGGGCCACGCTGCACTCCGACGGTGGATGGCGATCTGGCGTACACGCTCGGCGCGATGGGCGACCTGAAGGCGTTGAAGGTGACAGATGGGAAAGAAGTCTGGTCGAAGAGCTTTCCGAAGGACTACGACGCGGCTCTACCAGTGTGGGGCTTCGCATCTGCACCGCTGGTGGACGGCGAGAAGCTCATCTGTCTGGTGGGTGGAACCAACGGGCGACTTGTCGTTGCATTCGACAAGAAAACCGGCAAGCAACTTTGGGCCACAGAGAGTTGCGGCGGCGACTTCGGCTATTCCCCACCGATGATTTACACCTTTGGAGGCAAGCGTCAGCTCATCATTTGGCACGCGCGAGCCGTGCTGGGTCTGGATCCGGAGAGCGGCAAGCGACTCTGGCGCGTCGACTTCGACGTGAAGGCATCGCTCACTGCACCGACGCCACGAAAGGTCGGTGACGATCAGTTGTTCGTCACGTCGTTCTACAACGGTTCCATGCTGCTGAAGGTCGGCGCGAACGAAGCAAAGGTTGTGTGGAAGAGCAAGGCACGCGGCGAGCGGCCGAATCTCACCACCGACCTGAGTTCGATCATCTGCACGCCGGTTGTGGAAGGTGATTCCATCTATGGCGTATGCAGTTATGGGCAGTTGCGCTGCATCGAGGCGAAGAGCGGAAAACGGGTGTGGGAGACGATGCAGGCGACTCGCGGCAAGCGGACTCCCGCGAAGGTCGCGGACGAGCTGACCCCGGCCGAGAGTGAACGGTGGAGCAACGCCTTCATCGTCCCGCAGGGCGACCGCGCGTTCCTGTTCAATGAACAGGGTGATCTCATCATCGCAAGGCTCACACCGAAGGGATACGAGGAACTCGACCGCGCTCACATCATCGACCCCACCAACAAGATGGCCGGGCGCGGGCGGCTGGTCGTCTGGGTCCACCCGGCATTCGCCCACAAGTGTATCTTCATCCGCAACGATAAGGAAATCGTGTGCGTGAGCCTGGCGAAGTAGTTGCGCGGTCCATTCTGGCAGATAGGGTGCGCATGAACATCATCATCAATGGGTCCGGCATAGCCGGCCCAACACTCGCCTTGTGGCTGTGTCGGGCCGGTCATGAGGTGTTGATTGTCGAGTCTGCCCCTCATCTGCGTACTGGTGGCTATGTCATCGACTTCTGGGGGCTGGGTTACGACATTGCCGAACGCATGGGTATTCTCCCGCAGGTGCGCGAACAGGGCTATCAGGTGAAGGAAGTCTGCTTCGTGGACCGGTCTGGCCGCAAACGCGGCGGTTTCTCGACAGATCTCTTCCAGCGTCAGTTGAACGGACGATTTACAAGCCTTCGCCGCTCCGACCTGGCCAGCGCGATCTATGGCGTGCTCGAAGGGCGGGTGGAAACGCTTTTCGGGGATTCCGTGAGCGGTATCGAAGAACTCGGCGGCCGTGTGCGGGTCTCGTTCGATCACGCCATGCCCCGCGAGGCCGATCTTGTGATCGGTGCCGACGGCTTACATTCGCGCGTTCGCCAGATCGCGTTCGGGCTGGAACAGAATCCCGAAGTCTCACTCGGCTACCACGTCGCGGCATTCGAGGTTGAGGGATACCAACCCCGCAGCGAACTCGCGTATCTCAGCCACAACGCACCCGGACGGCAAATCTCACGATTCGCCATGCGCGAGGACAAGACGCTGTTCCTGCTTGTCTTCCGCGATGAGTATCTGAGTGGCACACCGCCGACCACCGACATCGATCGCAAGGCAGCGCTGGCCCATGCCTTCGCGGGTGTGGGGTGGGAGTGGCCACAAATCCAGGAAGCGATGGCCGGTGTCTCTGGGATCTACTTCGATCGCGTCAGTCAGATTCGCATGAACCGCTGGACGAAGGGACGCACCGCGCTGGTGGGCGACGCCGCAGCCTGCGTCTCGTTACTCGCTGGTGAGGGGACCGGACTTGCAATGGCAGAAGCGTATGTGCTCGCGGGTGAGTTGCACGGATGCGGCGGCAACCATGTCACGGCGTTCACGCGTTACGAGGAACGGATGATGCCGTTCCTGAAGCGCAAACAGGCTTCAGCGGCAAAGTTCGCCTCATCCTTCGCCCCACGGACAGGGCCAGGAATCTCGTTCCGGAATCTTGTCACCCAGTTGATGGGCGTCCCGTTCGTTGCCAACTGGTTCCTGCGCCGCATCCTGCGCGATGACCTGGTGTTGCCCGACTACGGTCTGTGTTAACCCGTTGACAGATCCGTCCGTCACTCAGACAACTTTCCACTGATTCACCCCGCGTGTGCGTTCGCGGATCGGTGTTTGCGCTCCGGCCCATGTCCGCTATTCTAAACCGAGGCATTGCAGCCTACCTGACGCTGACATGCGCTGTTGGTTCCGCAAGACGCCGTGCGGACCGCCTGCTCCCGCACGGACGGAGTCTCCTGCCGATGGCCGAGATTGAAGCGATCACTGAAGTCCAGGCCGATCCCAAACGCTCGGCGGTCCTGGCCCGACAGTACGGCCGCCGTTTCCCGTTGATTACTGGTAAGCCGATGCATCTGGGTCGCGATGAGACCAAGATGGACATCGCCATACCGGAAGACGATCAGATCTCGCGGTTCCAGGCCATTCTCATCTGGGACCCGGCCAAGGTAAAGCTCACGATCCAGACGCGGCCGATCACTCCGCCGGCGTACAACACTCCCCCCGCGAACCAGACGCTCATTCTAGACGAGCAGGCCAAGAAACTAATCGAAGCGCCCAACGGTCGCTGCGCCGTCGGCCTCGGGGAATCGTTCTGGATCGGTCAGACGCGATTTACTCTTCACAGCGGCGGTGAGAAGGAACCCGATAGCCCCGTGGATGCCACCATTGCTCCACGACAGGAAGAGCGAACGCGCCGGCAACTCGAAGAGATTCCGTTCACCAACCCCGGCGCTGCACTCCGCGCGATGGAGCAACTCCCGGCGACGATCCGGGCCGTCACCAGCGAGCAGGGGTTGTTCCGGCAGATGCTCAAGGTGGTGATGGACGCGATGCCGCGTGCCGATGCGGCTGGCATCACGCGAATCCCGCCCGATGCGACTCCGAGTGAGCGCCGTCTGGCGCTCCTGGAATCGAACGTCCGCCAGAACTCCGCGCAGGGGCAGAGCGGTTTCCTCCCCTCGAAACGGTTGGCATACCGCGCGATTTTGGAACGCCGACGGAGTTGCCTGCACTGCTGGTCGCCAGATCCTTCGGGTGCCGGAGCGGAACTGACAATGGCCGACACGCACGTCCACGGCGTAACGCCCTGGGCGGTCTGCACGCCCTTTCAGGATGGCTCGAAGTACGCTCTCTATGTCGCCGGGACAGCACAGGGACAGTGGAATCTGATGGAGAAAGCGGAGCAGGACAAGCTCGTCTCCGACCTGACACAGTACCAAAAGATAGCCGAACTGCTTGTCGGGATGATCGAAACCACGCTTCGAGTCAGCCGGTTGACACAGCAGAACAAGGTAATCCGCCGGGCGTGGCCACAAAGCCTCTGGAAGTACCTCGACAACTCCGACGAACTGGAACGGATGCTCGCGCCGAAGGAACAGGAGATTACCACACTCTTCTGCGACCTGCGAAATTACTCGCTCTTTGCTTCGCAGAACGCCTCCGACCTGATCGGGGCACAGCGTGAAGTGAGTACGGCACTGTCCACGATGTCTGGTGCGATCACCGACCGCGACGGTGTCGTGGCCGGCTTTCGCGGAGACGCGGTACTCGGATTCTGGGGGTGGCCGAAGGGAGACGACCGTCAGGTAGAGATGGCGGCACGCGCCGCGATCGCGATTCAGGGACGGCTGACCGGTTGGTCGCAAGCCGGGCGCTGCGGGCTTGGGCTGACCCACGGCACTGCGGTGGCCGGACGACTCGGGGCACACGACCTGGCAGTGGTAGACCTTTATGGTCCTGTGGTGAACCTGACCTTCCGACTTGAAGCGATGACGAAGGCGTTCGGAGTGCCGATCATTGTCAGTCAGGATGTGGCCGACAAGATCGCGGAGGCCGACCCCTCGGGACGCGAGATGCGGACACGACCACTGGGCAAGGTTCGAGCAAAGGGCTTCCCAGAACCGCTCTGGGCTTACGAGCTATACTCTGCCCAGACGCCGAGCGTCAACGACTGGCAGCGCGACGAGTGGGCTGCGGTCGTGAACATGTTTACAGACGGCCAGTGGGCCGACGCGTACGAATCCCTGGCGTCACAGTTCTCGGCTGACCCTGCTGCACTTTGTCTGATGCGCGTCATGGACAAGCACAAGAAACGCCCACCCAGCGACTGGGATGGTTCCTTCGCGCCACCGAGTCCTGACGGGAGTTGAACGCCCGGCCCCTACCGCGTTCTCCACGCGAATAGCTACTCTCTACCCGGTTGACGTTCCGACATCGGCATGCTGCGGTGAAGGGGCACGACCAGCCAGCCCTCCCGGGTCATCAACCGGTGAGGCATCTTGCTCGCTTGCGGCAGGAACTGGTATTTGCCCCAGGAACGCTCAATCCTTCCCGTCTCATAACCGACTGCCTCAAGTGCATACCAGTCGTCGCGAGCGGTGTTATCTATGGTCGCTGTTCCCTTCGCATCAGTCGCGACAGAGCCTTCCGGGAACCAGAATTTCCCTGGAAGCATCAGGATTCGTGGCTGCCACTGACTCGCCCATCGTTTGATCTGCACGCCACGAACCGGCTTGCCAGACTCGGCATCGACGACTCGGACCCGAAGCCATTCCGTGCGCGCTGTACCTGCGATTGCCAACACGAGCAGGACCGTGAGAGCCGACCTCATGTCGCCATCCTCAGAGCGCGGAACAGGTGAGCACGATACGCTACGGGATTCAGGTGTCAAGATTGCCTAAACGCGTTCACGGCCGCAGTTGCGGAGCTGCCACCGACGCGCGAAGCGGAACGGATTCTTCATCCGGCAGATCCTCACGGCGGACTTCTGGCGGATTTACGCAGGAGGTGTCGCCCTCGAGTGGAATGTCGCTCGTCGCCTTAGGCCGCGTCAACACCCAGGCAGTCGGCGCGATGACCAGAATCGTGCCCGCCAGAGCCATTGCATTCACACTGCGGTCGAAGAGCCACACACTGAGAATCATCACGAATACGATCTGCATCAGCCCGATCACCGACACCTTTGCAGGCGAACCCCGACCGAATGCGAGCGTCAGAAACACCTGACCAACCGTTGCCGCAACACCGATCCCCAGAAGTCTCGCCAGCACGCCAAGTTCGAGCACACGCTCGACGGGTTGCGAGCGCGGCGTGAGAAAGAACGCACCAACACAGAACGCCGTGGCAACCATCGAGAAGTGAACCACCACTGCTCGCGGGTCCACGTCTCGCAGTCGGTGAAGGCCGAGCATCGCCACGGCGGTGAAGGCCGCCGCTGCCAGCGCCGCGAGGACCCCGAGGTTGCCCGACTCGATGTGCGGTTGCTCAACGAGAACCACGCCGACGATTCCGACGAGGATCGCAACCAGTGTCTTTGCGCCAGGAGCATGCTTGTAGAGAGGCCACGACAGCAACGCGACCCAGAGGGGGAACGTGTTACACAGCGTCACCACATCGGAGGAAGCGAGTTTGTGGAAGGCATAAAAGGTACACACCATGCTGCAACTGCCAGCAATACTCCGAACCCAGAGCCTTGCCGGACGGAGGAATACCAGCGGTGCGCCGGCCCATAAAGCCAGCACCGCGGCGAAGATCGCAACCAGTGCTGCGCGGAACACCGAGACCGTTTGCCAGTCGCACAGAGGCGCCACGCCCACGGCGGACGAGTGTGTGAGCGATTCGACCAGCACGGCCATGATCGAGAAGGAGAACGTTCCGCAGAGCATCCAGACGTATGGGCGGGTTTCAGAGTGGGTCATGGGGTGACTGTATCAAAACTGGACAGCGGCGAGAAGACGAGTGAGGATACCGGGCGATGATGGCAGGCATTACACTGATCAGAGACGATTCTATCGGAGGAACGCACCATGTACCCGTCAGGGAGATGGGAAGGTTTCTGGGTGCAGGAGTGGCTGGGGCGTCAGCCGATGACACCCTTCACACTGACATTCTCCGAAGGGCGCATTGCGGGTGAAGGACGCGATGTCGTTGGCCGATTCACCGTCCGCGGCGATTACGACGAGGCCACCGGCGCGGTGCGCATGGTGAAGCAATATCTCGACAAGCATTGGGTCCTCTATATCGGTCAGCCAGACGCCGAAGGCAAGCCCCAGGGCGCCTAGTCCGTCGACGAACTCGAGACCGATCCGTACCTGCTGCGCGCCCCGGTCCAGAAACCTCGTGGCGACGAGCCAATTCAAGAGATTGGGTGATCCGCGCCGTATCGCACCACGTTCTTTCGATGGAACCCATGTCGACTCCGGAAGACCCACGCCAACGACTCGTGCAACTCATCGTCCGGCTGCGCGCCGCGCCCGAAACGCAGCGCCGCGCGATTGTGGAAGAACTCCTCCCATTCCTCGCGAATCGTCATGTCCCTTCCAGGTTGAGACTCTCGGCCGCGGCACGAGCCATCGACGCACTACCAGACAGCGTCCGCGCCATACGCGGCGTCGTGCGCGCGATCACTGCGGGCCTCCCACCGGCGCGGGCGCTCTACCGGTTACGGCACCTGCAGCACCTCACACGGAAATCCGAGTCGCTGGATGTACTCGTTGCACGTCGCGAACGGAAAGTGAAGATAGAC
>CAYRDG010000011.1:121017-135771 GCA_964422915.1 uncultured Frigoriglobus sp.
ATAGACTGCCCGCACTGCAGCGCGCGGCTGGCGCACGCGGAAATGGCCAAGCACCTCTGGCACGCACATGGCCTCACGCTCGTGAAGGGAAAGACGCGCGGCCCGTCACGCGAGGTAGACACAATCCGCAGCGAGTATGCCGCAACCGGCGACCCGGCCCTCTTCGATCGCGCGGAAGAAGTCGGCGGCGCAAGCGCCATCCGCGAGTGGGCCGCGAAGACCGCCTCCGAGGACGAAGCTCACCCTCTCTGCCTCGCAGCAGGAGAACATGGCGCCGGGTTGTGCCCAACCTGCTTCGCAGAACTACCCCCGGTCGTGCGGGGAATGCCACCGCCACTGGCTCTCTCCCAGGGTCGAATCGCCGGCGATGGCCACTCCGCCAGCGCAGGGGGCGGCTTCACTTCGCGTGGAAGTGCGACGCTCGCATCGGCAACCGTACTTGTCCTCATTGGCGGGCTCATTCACCTCAGGATCGGTCTCGCGCTCGCGGCCATAGCGTATGTCGTCACACTCGTCGTCCGAACACCGCGCACTTCGGCGAACGATCTCGCGGTTGATGCGGCCTGGCGCAGGCTCGTTCCGCGACTGGCCGACCGTTATGATGCGACACGCTTCCTCACACGATTGTGCCTCACCAGTGTTGGCCGCGGCGACCCGATGGAACGGGCCAACACGCTGGGAAACCTCATTGAACGGGCACGCGTGAACCCCACCGAGTGGCAGTTGCTTGCTGTGGCGCAGGCTCTGCGCGTGGATGATGGCGCACATTACGGACGCGACCGTGCCGCGGGCATTGCCGAGTTGGTCGCACTCACTTTCCGTGGGGAATGGCCCGCGACATTCGCGGAGGCCTCGCTGGCCGCTTACTTCTCTGTGCCGCGCGAGGTGGCCGAATCCGCACGACTCCGCATCCTGTTGCATGCGGCGGCCTTCACTGCGGACCTCACCCCCCGCGACCTGCTCGGCCTGTACGATGCCGCGCCTCACATCGCGGAGGCGATGCGACTTCCGCCACACCACCTGGCCCTTCTCTATGGTGTCTGGTGCGATCGCAGCACGCGACCCTGGCGGCACGCAGGCGACGCGCATACCGTCTTCGACCTGACCGTGAGTGCCCCCACGACCACCGGAAAACTCCTCGCGGTCGAGCCAGGCATCTTGCTGGCGTGCGACACGCCGGCAGCAGTCGAAGCGGAGTGCGGGCCATTGCTGATCACGGCAACGGGCGTGTCGCTAGGTGGCGTGACGGTCATCGATCCGGCTGCGGAAGTGCGTGTCGCGAACGGTCGACGCGGTCTCGTCTTCGGCCGGCATGTCCTGAAGTTTGGGTGCCCGATACCGGAAAGCTTCGCGACGGAGTTGAAGGCCTGGCTGCGCTTTCGCGCAGAGGTAGTTGCCGCTTACCCGGCGGCGCACCTGCGGAGCGAGTCACCCGCTTCGGCGCGACTGCTAGCACCGTTCATCGCTCGTTGCTCCGAGTGTGGCACCGAATCACTGCCAACTCCTGGCAAAATTGGTCGAACACTCCACGAATAAACCTCTCCCGATCGCGCGGGACTCGCCGATCGTCCGGCTCCTGTCCTCGCGATCTCACCGCAGTAGGAAATCTCTCTGTCTTTACACCGGGTAGGTTGTATTCCACAATTACAGAGCCTCGCGAGCGCCCTCTGACAGCAACGCCCCCGCGGAAGTTCACATCTTGCCAACCCTCAACACTGTCGAAATCGAAGAGACCTTCGCCGAAGCGTTCCCCATGACTGTGGTTCGCTTGCTGGTTACAGCGGAAACGCCCCACTGGGCGCGTGTCGCAGGGGAGAGCGCCACGGGTTACGCTGCCAGCGTCATCGGTTGCGACGCGGAAGCTGGCATCGAGCGTGAACTCTCGCCGGACGAAACTCCCGATGGCCGCCCTGGTGTCTCGCTACTCTTCTTCGGCTTCAGCCGCGATGCCTTGCAGAAGGCCGTGAGCAACCGCGTCGCCAACTGCGTACTGACTTGTGCGACAACGGCATGCTTCAATGGTCTGGCGGGGGAATCCGGAAAGAGCATCAAGATCGGTGCGCTGCTCCGGTACTTTGGCGACGGCTGGCAAATCAGCAAGCTTCTCGACGGCCGTCGCTACTGGCGCATGCCGACCATGGACGGCGAGTTCCTTTGTGAAGATGTCTTCGGTACGGTAAAAGGTGTCGGTGGTGGAAACTTCCTGATCCTCGGCGAAACACAGCGACAGACGCTCACGGCGGCCGAAGCAGCGGTGAAGGCCATCCGCGATGTACCTGGGGTGATCCTGCCATTCCCTGGAGGTGTAGTGCGCAGCGGTAGCAAGGTCGGAAGCCGTTATAAGGGGTTGAAGGCAAGCACCAACGATGCTTACTGCCCGACGCTCCGCGGCGCGGTGGAATCCAGGCTGCCGGAGGGCGTCAACGCGGTGTACGAGATCGTGATCGATGGTCTCGACCTTGCTGCGGTGGAGCGTGCAACCCTCGTCGGGATGGACGCTGCGACTCGCAGTCCGGGTGTCCGGCTCATCACAGCAGGCAACTACGGCGGTAAACTCGGTCCCTTCCACATCCATCTGGCGAAACTTCTCACCGAACGGCCAGCATGAGTCATCTGATCGAAACGCGTCAAAATCCCTTCATTTCGCATAAGGATCGTGGTCGATACTGTGGGAGACGGTGCCTGCTGCCTCCGGCGCCTGGGTATGGCGCGTTTGGGGTGAAAGGGAGCCGCTCGTGAAACGCCGCGTAGCGCTTGTTCTTCTGGTTGTGACAGGGTCGAGCCTGTCCAGCCTCGCCCAGTACCCCAATCCGCCCATAACTCGGGGTTCCGAGCGAATGCACGCTCCGGCCGATCGGCCCCGTCAGCCCATCGACCTCCGTTCCGCGCTGCGACTGGCCACAACATCAAACCTGGACATCGCCCAGGCTCGTGCCGTCCTTGAACAGGCCGAGGCCGCGCGGCAGCGCGCTGTGAGTCGTCTGTTGCCGAATGTCAGCAGTGGCGCCGCATACATCGATCACGCCGGGCGCATCCAGCAAGCCAACGGCAACATCCTCAACGTCAATCGGTCGTCACTTGCAGTCGGCGTCACGCCCATGCTCACGCTCGACCTTGCAGACGCGGTGTTCCTGCCGCTCGCAGCACGTCAGGTCGAGAACGCCGCGCGTTCGGCAACTGTCCGCGTCACCAACGACACACTCATGGCGGTCGCCGAATCATACGTTGCGATGCTCCGCGCTCAGCGTCGACTTGCACGTGTCGATGTCACGCTCGCTTATCTCACCGACGAGAAACCGGCGCCGAATCGGGCAGGCGCGAAGGGTCTGTATCCGCTCGTCCGTGATGTGGTGGAAGCTGGCGGCAAGGATGCGCTGAAATCCGACGTCGCCCGATTGAAGGTCGAAATCCTGCGTCGGCAGGAGGAACGCGCTGCTCTCGTGAAGGACCTCCGCACAGCGTCCGCCGAACTGGCACGCCTCCTGCGACTCGACCCACGGATGGACTTCAGACCTCTCGAAGATCAGTGGGGTGCAGTTCCCATGCCTGGTGCCGACTGGCTGACACAGGATATCGAAGTCCTCATCGACTTCGCGGTCCAGAACCGGCCGGAGGTCGCCGAGAATACCGCGCTCGTACAGGTCGGAGTCGAACGCCAGCGCGGCGCACACTACCGGCCCTTCCTGCCCCAGCTACAAGCCACGTACTTCGCAGGCGGATTCGGCGGCGGTCCTGCACGCGACCCCCGATCAAAGATCGTGCAGGAACTCAACGGCCCCATCGACCGGCCCGTTACCAGTACAGGTGCCATCGCACGGTTCGGACATCGGTCCGATCTCGGCTTGTCGATGGCCTGGCAGTTACAGGGTCTCGGCTTCGGCAACTACGCGGAAATCCGCGAGACCCGGGCCGTGACTTCGCAGGCGAGAATCCGACTGGTGACTGCTCAGGAACGAGTCGCCGCTCAGGTCGTGCAGACCCGCGCGGCGGTCACTCAAAATGCCGAGAGATTGTGGACCTCCTGGGAAGCACTCTCCGACAAGCAGGGGAAAGCGGCTGGCCCGGTGTTCGAGTCTCTCCGGTTGAACTTCGAGCGGATTCGCGGCGGCGAGGGGCGCCCCCTGGAAGCTCTCGACTCCATCCGCGGGTTGAACGACACCCTGGATGCCTTCGCCAACGGGCTGAGCGACTACGACCGCTCCCGGTTCCGTCTCCTTGTGGTTCTGGGCGTGCCTACCACCGGGTTGTTCGACCCAACCGCAATGCCTCATGCTCCCCCTCGTCCGTTGCCTCCGCCCCGGCCGAATCCGTGAGATTCTGATGATGCCCTTGTAACTGGACTCGTCACAGCCAGATTTCAACGCTATAGTTCCTCCGTTGCTTTGCTCACATTCGGTAACACGCTGCCTGCCAAACGGAACACCTCTCCTTCCGAGCCAACTACCAGCCCTGTAGCCCACTCTTTCCCGGTGCGCACACCGAGCAAGAGTTGGCATTGGTGGCTCGCAACGATACCAGGTTCCAGGACCGAACTACCAGTACGAGTTGAGGTTAAGGAATGTGGATGGTGCTCGTTGCCCTGCGGCGACCTTACGTCGTCTGGGTGGGGATGCTGCTCGTGACCATCCTGGGGGTCGTTAGCTACACACGTACACCAACAGACATTCTGCCGCATATCAAGGCACCGGTAGTGGTCGTCTTCGCGTCTTACCGCGGGATGCCCGCGCCGGACATGGAGCAGAGCATCGTCGCGGTTCTGGAACGATCGCTGACCAAGTGCGACCACCTCGACCACATCGAATCCCGATCCCTGCTGGGGATTGGAATGATCCGGGTGTACTTCAAATCCAACGTCGATCCCGATGTGGCCACGAGTCAGGTCGCGACCATGGTTGGCGCGGAGATGCAGAACCTCCCACCGGGTATGCAGCAACCGACCATCTTCAAGTACGACGCTTCGGCGATCCCAGTCGGCAATCTCGTCGTCCGCAGTGATCGGGCCGACGACAAGGAGCTGCTCGACCTGACCGAGACACGCATCCGAGATGAACTGGCGGGCATTGAGGGGTTGGCGAGCGCCCCGGTCTTCGGGGGAACGTTCCGTCAGGTGCAAATCTATGTCGATCCCCGCGCACTCGAAGCCTACCGGCTGACACCCGCCGATGTGGCACGCATCGTCAACGCCCAGAGCCAGGTTCTTCCCACAGGAGAGATCCGGATCGACGCCCGGACCTTCTACATCAGTTCCAACAGCGTGGCACGGACAACCGAGGAGTTCGAGCAGATACCCTTGTGGACCGACGGACGGAAAGTCGTTCGATTGCGCGACGTGGCGCGTGTCGTGGACGGCCAACGGTGGCGAACGAACGTCGTGCGTGCCGAGGGACGCCGTGCAGTCTACATGCCGTTACTCCGTCAGGGCGGTGCCAGCGCGGTGACAGTCGTGGATAACGTTCGCGACTTCCTCCCCAAGTTGCGCGAGCGTGGCGCGATCCCAGACGATGTGGAAGTCGAACTGGTCTTCGACCAGTCGCAGTATGTCCGCGAGGCGATGGGCAACCTCCGCTACGAAGCGGTCGCAGGCGCGGTACTCGCATCACTGGTCGTTCTGCTCTTCCTCGGCAGCCTGCGAGGTACTGGAATCGTTGGGCTCTCGATTCCGCTATCGGTCCTCGCCGCTCTCACCGGACTGTACTTCACAGGTCACACCCTGAACATCATGACACTCGGCGGGCTTGCGCTAGTGCTGGGCCGGGTCATCGACGATTGTATTGTGGACATCGAAAACACGACGCGCCACCTGGGTATGGGCAAACCGTCTCGACAGGCAGTGATGGACAGTGCCCGAGAGATTTCCGTTCCCGTGCTGATGGCGACTGTCTCGACCATGATCGTCTTCGCCCCAGTTGCGATGATGGAAGGAATCGGGAAGTACCTCTTCACCCCACTTGCCGCGGCGGCGTGCCTGGCGATGGCGGCCAGTTATGTGGTGGCGCGAACAGTTTCCCCAGTATGTTGCGCACTCTTCCTCAAACCTCACGGGCAGGAAGGCAAATTGCCGCTTTGGGCAACGGCTCTTGGTGGCGTGGTCGCCATCACTGGCGGTTTGGGGATGTTGGCCGCATCGCTACGTCCCGACCTGGCAGTGAAATGGCCACACGTTGTACTGGGTGCGTTTCCCATTGTCACAGCGCTTGGGAGTGTTGCACTGGCCGTGGGTTTGCTTTCGCGACTCTCGCACTGGTTCGACATATGGTACGAACGACAGGCCGACCGCTACGGTACAGTGCTGGAGTGGGCGATGCGACGCCGTTGGCTGATCTTCTTGGGCGTTGCTGCGACAGCTGCACCTGCATTCCTAGCCTATCAGCGCACGGGGCAGGAACTGTTCCCCGAGGTTGATACGGGTGAGTTCACGATTCACCTTCGCGCAGTCGGCGGGCCTCGTGTGGAGGAGACCGAGCGAATGTCGGCGCTGATTGAGCGCGTCGTTCAGGAGGAGATCCCCGACGACGACCTCGACATCGTTCTCACGAATGCGGGTCTTTCATCGCGATGGTCAGCGATCTATACGCCCAACAACGGACCACATGCCTCGTTCGTGCGTGTACAACTCCGCAGCGGTTTCGAGGGACGCACGACCGCGACGCATGTCTATGTCGATAAGATTCGTACCCGGTTGATCGACCTGTTCCCTGATCACACGTTCTTCTTTGAAACCGGCGGAATGATCCGTCGTATCCTCAACGGTGGTGCCACAGCACCGATCGAGATTCAGGTTTACGGCCGCGATAACGCCGCACGACGTGCGCTCGCTGACACACTCACACGAAAAGTCGCGGCATTGCCGCAGGTACAGGATACATACCGACCGCAGGCCATCGACCTGCCACAGGTGCGTATCAACGTGGACCGCGCAAAGGCCGCCCTTGTCGGGTTAACCGAAACCGACGTGATTCGCAACGTGGTGATGGCGCTGATGTCCAGCGCTCAGCTAGCACCGAACATCTGGATCGACCCCAATAGCGGGAATCCCTATGTGGTTGGGGTTCAGTACCCTGAACATGTCGTCCGCGACCTGCGAACGCTGGAGGACATCCCCATCGCTCCCGAACGTGGCTTCGGACCAGGCCGCGCCACGGGACTATCGCCACGGACACTCAAGGATGTGGCGACTCTGGAAGCGACTCAGGGACCGGTCGAGGTCTATCACTACCGGCTCATGCGGGTCAGCCAGATTTACGTTGGTGTGGCAGGAGATGACCTCGCGCGTGCCGCCGCGGACGTGGAAGAGATCGTCAGACAGTGCGAAATCCCGAAGGGGCTTCGCGTGGAGGTTCGAGGAGAAGTGCCGAGCATGCGCTCCTCGTTCCGCGAGATGGCGTTCGCGCTTGTGCTGGCAGTGGTGCTTGTTTATCTCCTGCTAGCGGCGCAGTTTTCGTCGTGGGTCGACCCCCTCGTGGTCGTCGCCACTGCCCCACTTGGGTTGGTGGGTGTCGCAATCACACTCTGGGCGACCGGGTCGTCACTCAACGTTCAATCGTGTATGGGTGTGTTAATGCTCGTCGGCATCAGTGTCTCGAATTCTGTGCTACTGGTGCAGTTCGCCAACGAGCGTCGCGCGGAAGGGGTGCCATCGCGCGAGGCGATCCTGCTCGCCGCGCGAACTCGGCTGCGGCCAATCGTGATGACGACACTCGCCACGGTGGGCGGCCTCCTGCCGCTGGCGCTACACCGACATCCGGGTGATGAGATGAACCTGCCTTTGTCACGCGCTGTGATCGGTGGGATGCTCAGTTCCCTGGTGCTTACGCTCTTCGCCATCCCTGCACTGTACACACTGCTTAAACCAGTCGGTCCGAGCGCCGTGCCGGAAGCCCCTGAACCCGCGCTCGCTTCCGAGGAGTCGTAATGCGCAAGGCATGCTTGTTGATCTTGCTGACAGTCACTGGGTGCGGATCACCGCCTGCGGAATCACCCCCCCGAGAGCGTTTACCCCGCGTCGAGACAATTGTTCCGACGCGAGAGTCGCTACCCATTCGTGTCGAACTGACAGCGACCGTGGAACCCCTCCAGCGTGTGGATGTCTGTGCGCGTGTGGCAGGGGTTGTGGGTGAGTTCTACCCTCCGGGCCTTGACATTGGCCATCGCGTCAAAGCCGGCACGCCTCTGCTGCGTCTCGACGTACCGGAGTTGCTCGCGCAACGCGAACACCGTGCCGCTGCGCTGGAGCAAGCCAGGAACCAGGTTGAGCAGATACACGAAGCGCAGCGCGTCGCGGCACGCGAGGTAACTGAGGCGGAGCTGCAACTCAAGCGGCAAGTCGCCGAGGTGAAGTTCCGCAGATTGGAAACGAAACGGGTAACGGACCTGGCAGCGAAGGGTGCGACGCAACCCGAGCGAGTGGAAGAAGCACAGCGACAGCTTGAAGCGGCAGAGGCCGCACACGAGGCCGCAGGCGCAGCAGTGGAAACACGCAAGGCCAAGCAAGTCGCAGGAAAGGCGGATCTTCGCACGGCCGAATCGAAGGTCGGGGTTGCCACTGCCGAACTCAAGGCGACCGACGAGTTGATCGCGCTGGCCACAGTGAAGGCCCCCGCAGCTCCGGAAGTCTGGCGTGACGCCAATTCAGCACCGTTCCAGTTCGTTGTGAGCCGCAGACTCGTGGACCGTGGGGCAACCGTGAAGGACGCCGGTCAGCCACTCCTCACACTCATGCATGTCGATACGGTTCGCGTCCTGGTAGACATCCCAGAGCGCGATGTTCCTTTGCTCGAGGCTCTGATGAAGGATCCGCGTCAGGCTTCATCCCCGGAGCAAGTCGTGTTAAGGGTTCCATCGCTCCGCGATACTCCGTCGCGTGGTGAATTCCGCGGCCGGATCGCGCGAACCGCCGGAGTTCTGGACGCAGCAACCCGCTCGATGCGGGCGGAGATCGAGTTCGACAATCGCAGCGGCGTGCTACGCCCAGGAATGTTCGGTACCGTTTCGTTGACGCTCGCTATACGAACCGGCGCGATGATGCTGCCCTCGTCCGCGTTTGTCCGCCGTGACGGTCGCACGGAGGTTCTGGTTGTGGATTCCACAACCTCCAACGGCGGACGAGGGACCATCCGAGTGGTACCCGTCGAGGTGGGGTATGACGATGGCAAGCGCGTTCAAGTCACAGCGGGCCTGACCGGGAGCGAGCGAGTCGTCGTTCGTGGTAACACGCCCGTGGGTGCCGGCGACCCCGTAACCGATGTTGGAACCCGCAGTCGCTGAATCCGGGTGTGCGTGTTGGCCTCTCCGCAAAACCTTCGACATTACTCGTTGAACGGGTTCTTGGAGTGAGGATGGCCGTTGTTGGTAGGACCGGTGTAAGGACGAGCCGGCGTCTCCCGGTTGCCGAGAACTCTCCAATCAGGTGGCCCAACTCAAAGCCCAGGTCGCCCAGTTGACCCGGAAACGCGACGAGGCCACTCGCGCCGGCAAGCGTCAGGCTGCGCCGTTCTGCAAAGGGCCGCTCAAGCCCGACCCCAAAACTGTGGGTGCCGGAGTCAAAGTTGGGACCTGGACGCGGTAGGCAACCTCGATAGTGTGACGCCCCTCCTCACCGCCCGCTACTCGCACCGCCGGCTGTACGACCTGGCCGGGGCCGTGGACAAACTCCCGAACCTCGTGCCGACCGCCGGGCCGGACACGAGCGCGGCGGAAATCCCCCTTCGCCTGACCGGGACGGACGGGGCGAAAGCGGACAACTCTATCCGTTTGGGCGCAGTGCCGGATGCAGTGACAGGGGGCATTTCGGGGCATCAATCGGCATCAACTTGCAATCTTCGGATTGTTAGGGCAGGTGAAGGTGAGAACTCGCAACCTCTTGAAATGAAAGGGGCCGGCGCTGTTTTGCACCGGCCCGCATCGAATTGCACTGAGTTACCCGGTCAGGATTCGAACCTGAACAAAGAGAACCAAAATCTCTTGTGCTACCGTTACACTACCGGGTAATGATTGAGCCGTTCTCGTCTCTGGATCACGGGCGAAGTCCTTTCCGACTTCCGCGTATGCGTCACAGTTTTATAGGGGCTCACGGCATCACGTTCCAGAGCTTTCAGGAACTCGCGCGCGGGGTCAGTCTTCTTCATTACCCCTGGCCGCATCATCATGCTGCACCTGGAAGGCGAGTTGCTCCAACTGAATCGACAGGTCCACCGTCACAAGTCGGACCCGGCGCGGCAGTTTCAGTACCACCGGAGCGAAATTCAGGATGCCGCGAATCCCTGCCGACACCAGCGTCTCCGCGACCGCCTGGGCTGTTTCCGCCGGCACTGTCAGCACGGCAAGTTCCGCTCCCAGCGCAGGCACTCGCTCCGTTAGCGACGACACCGGTTCGACCGCATGCCCTTCGGCCTCGTGTCCGACCTTGGCGGGATCGCTGTCAAACAGCCCCACGATCTCGAAACCCTGAGTCCGAAACCCCTGGTACTTCAACAGCGCGCGGCCGAGGTTGCCCACGCCGATGAGTACGGCTCGCCACGGGCGATCGATTCCCAGCGCGGCTCGAATCGCGCCAGTCAGTTCGCGGGCGTCGTAACCCACGCCACGCTGCCCCAGATGACCGAGCGCGGCGAGGTCGCGGCGGACCTGAGCATCGCTCACGCCAACAGCTTCCGCAATCCGCCCGCTGGAGACCGTCTCGGCGTCGGCCGGCCAGCCCGACACGCAGCGCAAATACAGACTCAATCGCTGCGCTGCCGCGCGCGATAACCGTTGGCCCCTCTCCGTTGGCTGGCCGTCCAATGTTGGCAACCTCCTGAACGCGAAGACAATCCGGTCTCATGGGCGGGCGAAGCAGGGGAGGGTTGACCGCCGGGGAACACTTCATTTTACAGCATCCCGAGCTATTTTCTCCGGGCAGGAGTCGATTTTCCCGAATTGCACAATCCGCGCGCACCTGAGTCACTTTGCCGGACCAGTCCAGGAAACAGGAATCGACACCTCACCGGCCGGCTCACTGAGTCGGACGCGCACCATGCAGTGACCCGGCTTCGCGGCAACGACCTCTGGCACCGTCACACGCAGGGTCGCCACCCGTCCACGTCCCTCCGACCACTTCACTTGCACACCCGGCATATCACTGTCCGCGCCTCCAACACGGATCACGTCACCGCGTGGCGATCGGAGTTGCACCAACGAGGAACCACCCTGCTGACCTGCTGCAAGGCGAATCTCCACGGCCATCGGTGTCGCAGTCACAGTGCTTGCCGCGCGCTTGAGTACACGGACTGGCACACGGAGTTCGGGATACGCCGGGTCATCGGTGTACAGTACCACGATCTCGTCACGATGACCTGCCGGGGCGTTGGCCGCCAGTTTCACGAGAACTGATTGCGACCGACGCCCTGCAGTTCCTGCGGCCGGTGCCACCTCCACGGACAAATGGGGTGACGACGCCGTAGCCTTCACAACACTGAGTGGCTTAGTCCGCCGATCGGCAAGCGTGATCGTCTGGCTGGCGGCGCCAGCGGTGGAGAAGGCCAGTTGTGGCGGGCTTACCGTTACGTCGCGCGAGAGTGTCGCAGTGACTTGCAGCAGAAGCTCGCCAGAGCGAGGCGCTACACCGGGTGCGTCTTCCTGGTAGACAACGGATACCTGCCAGCGGTTCGGGCCATCAGGCTGTGTCAGTGTGTTCACCTCCAGCGTCAGTTGTGTCTTCTCGCCCGGTTTGAGCATCGTGGTGCCAAGCGAACGGCGCAGGCATCCGCAGCCAGCCACGAGTTTCGTAATAGTGACTGTACGGGTACCCGTGTTCGCCAGGTCGAATACATGAACAAGCGGCGGTCCCGCTTTCACATTGCCTCGGGCGGCGGTGGATGTGGACGCGTGAAGGCCAGCAGACGAGGTTGGCTGGCCAGCGAGCAACCCCGTGAGCAAAATGAGGGTGTTCATGACCACGCGAGATACCAACTCCGCTGCCGCGGGCAAAGGGCAAAACCGAAGGCCATGCCGATTCAAACGGCGGTGATCGAGAACGTTCGCGTACGGGTGGCTGCGTGCCCGGTGGGGTTCGCACGCCCGCCCGAAGTGGGCGAGGTATTCGCCTGGGTTGTCGATCTGACGCGACCACCGGTCAGGTCAGATGAACTTCATGCGCGTCTGACACCCGACGAGCAACTCCGCGCCGCCCGATACAAGATCGCGAAGGCCCGTGAGCAGTTCGTGACTTGTCGCGGCCTGCTTCGCGGCTTACTTGGCACATTCCTGGGCGTCGAGGCGCCGCTTGTGCCACTGTCGTATCTTCCTTCTGGCAAGCCGATACTCGGCGATGGTACGATTCACTTCAATGTGACGCACACCGACGGCATCGCGGTACTGGTCGCTGGCCGCACCCGTGTGGGGGTCGACGTGGAGCGCATCCGTGAGGTCGCCGATGCGGAAGGGCTGGTGGGGCGGTACTTCTCTGCGGCAGAGGCAGCGATTTTCAGCGCGTTGCCCGAAGCTGATCGGCTGGCGGCGTTCTTCCGCGGCTGGACGTGCAAGGAAGCTGTCATCAAGGCTGCCGGCGCGACAGTCGGATGTCTCGCCGACTTCGACGTGGATTTGCATCCCCATCGACCGCCGCGAGTGAATGCCGTGCGTGACCCCGTCCTGACGAGCAACGGTTGGGCACTGGCCGAATGGCGCACACACGACGGAGCAAACGTCGCGCTGGCTGTGGAAGGTGCCGCAGAACTGATGCTGGAAGTGGAACCGCGGGCGTGAGTTGATTGGGCATGGTATGCACCCGATCAACTCACGCCCGCGGTTCGAGGGCAACGGGCGATTACGGCGGCGGTTCGCCTGCGCCAATCCCGACGTTGCTCAGGTATGGCGCGGTGGCCTGGTTGATCTTGTCGTCGGTCACGTCGAGCCGGAACTTGTAGCCCATCCGGCTGAAGAAGTCACGGAAGTTCACAGTGTCCACGCCCTTCTGCTTGGCATCCTTGATCGCAGTGCCGATGGCGTCGAGCAGTTTGGTCTTCTCGTCGCGGTGCGGGTCGTTCACGCTGTTGCGCGGCATGTAGCCTTCCACCACATAGCGAGTCCGTTCGGTCACCTGACCCACCCACGCCTTCTTCTTCAGGTCGTAGTACGCATCGACTGGGATACCGATCTTCGTGAGGTCGCGGACAACGCTGGTGATGTCGTCGGTGCCATCGCCATTGATGTCGAAGATGCCGACCAGCGCGATATGGTCTGCGACACCCTTGCGCCACGCGGAATTGTAAATCAGGTCGCCCACGCTGACACCGTCGCGAATTGGGTCAAGTTCACTCCCGGCCTGGATACGGGCCAGTGAGAGATTCGGCCCAACGACCTCGTAGACTTCGAGCGACCCCTTCGGCACGAACGTCTCGACTGGCTTGAATCCGCCACGACCATCGGGCACGCGCAGTTTGCGCATCCGCGATTGCTTCCCCTTCTCCGGGAAGTCACGCGGCAACACGGTGAATGTCAGACCCGGACGGACATTCGCGGCCGAGCCGAGGTTAATCTCGACCGCACCTTCCGGGAGTCGCCTGAGGATTTTGCCCTGCGGTTCGTCGTAAGTGAACTGATCCTTGCCGCGAGAAGTGCTGAGCCGCTCCAGGAGCAACTGGTTATCATTCTGCAAGTTGGTCACTGCGGTCTTGGCCAGGCGAAGGTCACGTTCCAGCCGTTCCTTCTCCTCCGTCATCTCCGTGACACGCTTGTTCGAGGCGGCTTCATTCGAAACGTACAGCTTGGTGCGATTGTCGAAGCCGGAGGTGACCTGTGCGAGTTTCGTCTTGAAGTCTTCAGGTAGCGTCTTGATCTGATCGTTGAACGTCTTGGTCGCCGTGCCGAGAGCGGTGATCGCTGCCTTCATGCTCTCGATCTGCTTGGAGTAAGCGGCTGCGGCATCGTCGGCGGCCTTGTATGCCACGTCCTTGCTCTTGAGCTTCGCGATCTGCTGCATCAGCCCCTCGGCCGGCGGCGCAGGCGCCTTCTTGGTAGCGTCCGTGGTCCAGATTTTGAGTTCGTCAGGCAGTTCTGCAGCGCTGGCAACGCCCACCTGCTTGGCCAGCGATGCGTTGAGCTTGTCGAGTTCGGTGGAGATCACGTCGCCGGGCTTCGCTTCAGCGGCAAGTACGGTCTGGTCATCGCCTTCAGGAACGCCCACCCAGGCGCGGTAGACACGGGCCTTGAGTTCCGCATCACGCGACTGGTTTCGCAGCGCCGCCGTGGCGTCCTTCTCCTTCTTCACCTCGGCGTTCTTCGTTTCCATGTCCGAGTAGGACAGATACCACATCACGCCAAAGGCGATGGTGGTGAGGATGAAGAACACCAGCGCGAAGATGAGCGGTACGCTCGTTTCCTTGGATTTCGACTTGGCCATGTGATCCTCGTCGCGCGTGTCCGGGGTGAAGGGCGTGTATTCTCCATGGCGCAGAAGTGTCCGCGCCTTTCACTATTCTTTGAGCTTAAATGGGGCCGGGATGCTGTCAACACGAAACAGTCAGCAAGTCCGCATAGCACCGGGGGATATGCTGGCCGCACCGCCTGGGAAGAACGTGACGATACTCGAAAAGTGGGATCGTGCGTGATGTGCCGTGAGTGCGGTGGGCATCTGGAATCTCGATGCGCATTGCCAGCGGAAGCTCGCGGCGAGTGATCCTCACGATCGCCCTGCATCCTGCATCCTTGCATCCTTGCATCCTGGGTGCCCCTGAAGATTTTGGCACATTGGCCTTGGCACGATTTAAGCAGCGACCC
>CAYRDG010000012.1:0-125954 GCA_964422915.1 uncultured Frigoriglobus sp.
CTCCCCGACACGGCCTGAGCGGGCGACTTCACAAGGCTACAGCGCAACCGCCTCAACGGGAGCGCAACTCGCCTGCGCAACTCCGCTACTTTCGCCGCCCTGCCTCGGCCGCTTCCAGTAGGCGAACCACTTCCTCGATGCGTAACTTCAACTCGTCGAACGGATTGCCGATGGACTGGCGTATCAGTTCGAGAACACTCTGTGCCGACGGATCGCGACTCGAAGCGGGGTCGAGGCTCATCTCCTGGTACAGTTCGCGGGCGTGTTCCAGTGCCGTGGTCAGTGTGTCGTTGTTAACGAGCTTCGGATTGGCACCGAAGGCGAGCAGGCGGCGCACCTCATCGGGTTCCATCTGATCCGCCGCGATCCACAAGGGCGGGTACTCCGTGGTGCCCAGTGCGTTGATGTCCGCACCGGATGCGACCAGTTCGCGAGCGAGTTCCTCATCGCCGATCAGGATTGCCCGGAGCAAGTCATCGTGTGGTGTCGGGAGGAACTCATCCTGGGGTTCATCGGATTCGAGCAACTCAGAGAGAGAATCCCACGTTGTCCAGGCCGCGATGCACGTGTCAGGTGAATAGACGATGACCAGCCCGTTCTCGTCTTGCCAGTACGAATCGACCACGAAGCTGAGGTGGGCGAAACCGCCGCGGGCCTCGCGTGCGATGTCCACTTGCAACAACGCGAAGTGTCCCTTCAAATCTTCGGCACTGGCCGCAGGCGCCAGTGCCAGTAATTCCCGTAGCTTTTCATCGGCGTAGACGCTCTGGTAGGCATTGAGTACACGTTCCACAACCAGATCGAAGACGGCTGCCTCGTTGTCACGCAGGAAGCGGAACGATGCCTCCTGTGCTGCCGTTGGTTCGGCACCGTTCGGCCCGTCGATGTGGAGTGGAAACCGCCCTTTTGCCAGCAGCCGTGCGCGTTTCGCGCGATTTCGCTCCGCGCGAGCCATATCCTCGGGGTCAAGGGGCATTACGTCGCTGCCCACGTTTTCCAGGTCGGCCATCACTTTGTTGACGTCGTCGCCGAACTGCTCGATCAACTTCTCCCGTATCTCTTCCATGAAGGCGTTCAGCGCGGCTTTCTGCTCCTGGAACTCCTCCGCGGTCATCTCAGGCGGCTCAGGGAGCATTCCGACTGCCGCGAAGCACGGTAACACCGCAGCTCCGGACCACGTTTCGGCCTTTTGCTTGAAAGTGAGCCTGCCGAACAGGTCGTGTGTCATGGTGCGGCTCCAGGTTGAAGTGATTCCGATTCTCGCGCGGCGCTCGCACAATCGAGAACTCATTGAGCTTTGCGAAACAGTGCCGTGCGGGCCACATCGCCGACAATCACATCGGGTTGCAGTCCGCCTGGCTGCGTGCGGTACTCGACGAGTGCGCGACCGCCGATCGACGCGATCTTCAGTAGTGCGTTGTGCGTGAGGGTTACAGCCACCTTCGTGTTGTTTCCCGTGATCGCACCCCGGAACTCGACCCGGCGTGCCGTGACCATGACCTTCGCCCCACCATCGATCTTCGATCCCTCACGCTGATCGGTCGTTGGCAGCATGAATCTCACTTCGCCGCCAGGGGCGAGGATCTCGACCACCGACTGCCCGACCACCCTGGCCGTGAGTTGAACAACACCGTTGGGCGATTTGATCTTCAGTATCGAATTGTTGTCGATCTTCCCGGTCACGGTGATGATCGATGCTTCCAGCCCGGAGGCATCGAGCACGGCTCCCGCATCCAGCCCATGAATACGGAGCGTCTTCACTTTCCCCTTGAGGGTAACGTGCTCTCCCTTCTTCATGGTCGGGATGGGGTAGATGTCGTTTGGCTTGTTGATGGTGTGTGTGACGACGACGCCCGGTTGTGGGAGTGGGTCGGGCAACTGGAATTCGCCGACAGCCATCGTCGCGGCGTCGGCCAGAGTCGAGGCGCGGACCACACGCGGCATCGGAGCGACTTCGGGTGGGGCTGGCCTGGGCGTTACATTCGCGGGGTGAGGGGTGTTGGTCCTGGGGAGTATCGCGACCTCGACTCCGCCCGGTTGTGGTGACGGGCGGTTCATCGCCTGAACACCGAGTACGCCGCCGACACCGCAGAGTGTACCCAGTGCGAATGCCGTACCGCCAACGGCGAACCACGAGCGACTCGAGCGCTTGCCTGATCGGGCTGGCGTTGGGGCGTAGAGTTCGCTGGCGTCAGCGGGGAGTGCGTCGATGGGATCGGCCGCGGCCGCACGCGGCGTCAGCGGTGTGCATGCGTCAGTTGCGCCGGGCACCTCGCACACCGGGCACGGCGTGACCCCAATCTCGGATTCGGCCCGCGGCAGCCCGCAGCCCGGACACGCAACTGTTGCCATCAGTGCTCCTGTGAAATGCTCATGATGCTGGAATCGTTCTGATGCCGGCGCTCATACAGTGAGCGATGACCGCTGTGTGAAGTCTCAGTGATCTCACGCGGCGGCGACCACGGGTAGCACATATGGCCCCTTCGGGATGACTGCCACCCGCGCTTGCGGGCCATACTCGGCCAGCGACTCGGAGACGGCCTGCTCCACGCTCGCAACGGGTTCGACGCGGCAGCGCCGCAGCACCTCCGCCGGTAGGCCGCCGCTGACGACCTTCACCCGGCAGTGTTGGAGCACCTTCTTGAGCATCACCAATTGCCACTCATCCATCTCGCACGTTGCGCGGTCGGAAGGGCGATCGTAGGCGCCGGTGGCCTCGTAGTGGTCGAGCATCGCGCGGAACTCCGCGCTGCCCAGTCCTTCCGTGAGGCTTGCGGCCAGCACGATCGTGCCGCCCTTGCGGACGATCGGCAGCGCGCCGGTTAGCCCTTTCACGGCCTGATACCAGGTCGTATCGAGCGGGTAGCCGGCGCAGCTTGTGACCACCACATCGGCCGGGGTCGGGATGCCCGCCCGCACCACCTCGCGGCAGAAGTTCACGCCTTCTTCCCACGCGCGGATCATGTCGCCGGCCCACAGCCCTGTCACCCGTCGTTTCCCGTCGATGCACACATTCACGATGAAGTCGCAACCGGCCATCTGTGCGATGAGCGTGTTCTCCTCGTGAACAGGATTCCCCTCGACGCTGCCACAGTCGGCCTTCGGATGTTCGAGAAAGCGCGGACCGTGCCATACGCTGACGGTTTCCAGCCCGGCGATGCCAGGGCAGACCAGCTTGCGGCCGCCGCTGTAGCCGGCCATGAGGTGCGGCTCGATCAGGCCAGTGGTGATCTTCAGTTCCGCGCGGGTGTAGCGGTTGTCGATCCACGCGGGCACGCCATTGGGTGTCGTGCCAAGATAGTCGTGCTCCTCTGTGGCCTTGCCGTGGTGATTGACGCAGCGGTAGTTCCTGGCCACGAACTCGCCGACCAGCTCCACCAGTTCCTCACCCTCGTTGGGTCGGTGCAGGCCGGTGGCAATGAGAATCGTGATCCCGTTTCGCGGCACCCCGGCCTGCTCGATGGTTCGGAGGATCGGCGGCAGGAGAAGTGCGTTGGGCACTGGCCGAGTGATGTCGCACACCACAACGCACGCCGTTTTCTTTCCCTTCGCCAGTTCCGCGAGGGGTTTCGTGCCGATGGGGTTTGCCAGCGCCGCTTCGAGTTCCGCGCCGGGGTTCGGCAACGGATTGGCCGGGCGAATCGTCAGCGGGGGTGCGATGAGTCGGTCGTCCGGAAGCGTGACGCAGAGGCCGGTTTTGCCGTAATCGAGGGTGACTTGCATCGGTGTGTGAATGGCTAGTGGGAGTGCGAATGAAAACGCATCGCTGCGAGAGCGAGTGGCGTCTTGCCTTGCAATGTCGGCATTTATAGTATCACAACTTACGCCGTCGTCGGCATTCACACTCACACTCACACTCACACCACCATGTCCATTGATAAGAGCCTGAAGCGCAAGGGCGGCATGGCCAAGCAGCGCTGCGTGCTCACCCGCACCGAGCGCATCGCGAAGATGATGGAAAACGGCCAGTTCGCCGAGGGACGCAGCCCATACGGCCTGCCGAAGACCCTCGTGCAGAAGGTCATGCTCAAGAAGAAGGTGAAGAAGGAAGCCGCTGCCGAGGGCGATGCCGCTGCCGCAGCGCCGGCCGCTGGCGGCAAGAAGTAAGCATTCCGGGCCAGTGGCGCGGCGTCAGCCATGACCATCGCATACGTCGCGCTCGGCTCCAACCTCGGCGACCGTTACGCCACACTTTCGGCAGCGGTGCGCCGACTGCGTGCAGAGCCAGGGTTGCGCGTTGTTGCCGTATCCCGGTTCTATGAAACCGCGCCGGTGAACTGTCCGCCGGGGTCGGGCGAGTTTCTCAATGCGGTGGTTGCAGTCGAAACCGCGTGCGAACCGCACGATCTCCTGCAATTCCTCCTCCACGTCGAGCGTCAGTTCGGCCGCATTCGCAGCGAGCCTAACTCACCCCGCACGCTCGATCTCGATCTCATCCTCCACGGCGATTGCATCATCGACTCCCCGGAGTTGACGCTGCCTCACCCGCGGATGCACGAACGGGCCTTCGTTCTCGTGCCGCTGGCGGAGATCGCTCCGGATGCGGTTCACCCGGTTCACAAGAAAGCGGCTCGCGATCTCGCGGTGATGGTTGCAAGCGCCGAGATTCGCGCTGTGCCGCGACCAGCGCAGCCACAGACGCTCGCCGGATTGCGGGCGCTCATCACGGGTTCGACCAGCGGCATCGGTGCGAGTATCGCCAGCGAGTTCTCCTCGCACGGCGCAGAAGTGATTCGCCACGGGCGACGCGAGCGGCTCGACGCCAGTGGACAGTTCATCTCTGCCGATCTCAGTGACGTGGCAAACGTGGACCGGCTTGCGAATGAGGCGTGGGAAACCTTCGGCCCGCTTGACATCCTGGTGTGCAATGCCGGGGCAGACACACTCACAGGCCCGGCCGGGAAGTGGTCCTTCGACGAGAAACTGGAGGCACTCCTCGACGTTGATGTGAAGGCAACGATCCGTCTGTCGCGTGAGATTGGCCGCCGCATGAAGGTTCGGGGTCGCGGTTGCATCCTCACGGTGGGATGGGACAAATCCGAAACGGGCATGGAGGGGAACAGCGGGGAATTGTTCGCTGCCGCGAAGGGGGCTGTGACGTGCTTCACGCGGAGTCTGGCGCTGTCGCTGGCGCCGGAGGTTCGCGTTAACTGTCTCGCGCCGGGCTGGATACGCACTGCCTGGGGCGAGACGGCAAGCCAGGTCTGGCAGGATCGCGTGCGGGAAGAGACGCCACTGCGCGTGTGGGGGCTACCAGAGGATGTGGCCAGCGCGGCCGTGTGGCTGGTAAGCCCGGCGAGCGGATTCCTCACGGGGCAGACGATTCGTGTGAATGGTGGTGCGGTGCGGTTGTGATGGAAGTGGGTGCAACGAAGAAGCGGGGCCAGATGGCCCCGCTTCTCGTGTTGTGCGAGACGCTTACTGAGAAGCACCCTTCGGTGCGCCCGGCGTTCCGCCCCCGCCACTCGGCGTCTTGGGGGTGAGTTCCTTCGCACCCGGAGGTGCCTTTCCCTTGGGCTCAACCGTCTTGCCATCCTTACCACAGCCCAGCGAGCCAAGAACCAAAGCCAGGGCCAGCGATCCGACCGCCAGCCGTCCTGCAGTCCGCAGCTTCATAACAGCTACCTTCCAGGTAAAAAGAAGAGAGAGACATTCATGTCTGTTGCGGAGCCTTGCGGTTCTTCCGTAACAGACACGCTGAAGCCTATTGAATCTACTGCTTAGTAATTCATCACGATACCGTCGGCGATGCCAGTCAGCCCGATCCAGGTCGGGTAGAAGCTGATGCTCGGGCTCAGTGAGCGAACCGAACCGTCGCCCCAGCAGAAGTTCACCACGTTGGTGTGCTGGCTGGAGAACGCCCACCACTGGCTGGTGCTCGGGTTCGACGCTGTACCGGCATAGGGGGTGCCGAAGCCGGAGTAGTTGAAGCCCGAAGCCCAGCTATAGCCCATCACACCGTTTGGGATACCACCACTGCCGTTCCAGGCGTTGTATCCGCCCGAGAGTTCGCCGAAGAGGATGGTGTTGCTGGTTCCGTCCGGTGTGCTCGCGATCTTGTTCTTCGACTTGTATGTGAAGAAGCCGCGATACTGCGCGTCCGAAGAGGGGGCATAGTAGCCACCCATTCCGGTGTAACTTGAACGGCCGACGACGAGCCGCCCCGGTGCGGAGGTGAAGACGTGACCGCCAGGAGCGCCAGGTGGGTAGTCAAGGCCAGCCGAGCCGTAGTCACAGTCGAGCAGAACCGTGTTGTATGAGCCTGGGTCCGGGTTGGACGGGCACAGGAGGGTCTTGATCGTTGAGCCAACGCCAGTTGCGGCGTTCGCCTCCACCGGGTAGATCGGCAAGCCGAGAACCGAAGGACGAGGAACGGTGTCCGTTCCGGTGCTTGGCGGACGATAGCCGACTGTGCTGCTGTACCACGTAGCTGTGAAGTTAACCGAACCGGGCTGGACGCTGGGATTGGTGAACAGCCGGAACTGGTTGTCCTGTTCCATGTATGGGAGCAGCACCACGATACAGCCCAGCCCGTTGGCATCGGCGCCCGGGGGCAACATGCCCTGCGCACCCTCATAGTTGTGAGCAGCCAGACCCAGTTGTTTCAGATTGTTCGTGCAACTCATGCGAGCGGCCGCTTCGCGGACCTTCTGCACGGCAGGGAGCAACAGCCCGATAAGGATCGCGATAATCGCGATCACCACCAGGAGTTCGATCAGTGTGAACGCCCGATCACGTCGGACGCGGGTACGAAACATAGACGTTCCTCCGTTAGGACCTCGGCTCAGCAGGAAAGAATGAAACAAGTTCAACGAGTTCTCGAAACCCAGCGTTCTACCGTTGGCTGGCGGGCTGGTTCGAATTATGAGAATTCGCCCCCGTAATGGGGTGGGAGAGTGGTACAGGCTCTGGTCGGTAGTGCGTGGGAAATCGACTACCGTTGCGGGTCCAGAAGAACTTACCAGCTTCCCTGCCTACTAATCATCATCGCGGAAGCCAAAGCGTCAATGAAAAATTTATCATTTTCTGACCACAACCTGTTCAGCCCTTGCCGCTATCCATCGGGGCAAACTTCCGTCAGGTGACGGAGGATGTCGCGTACGGAGATGACTCCCACTGGTTTTCCTGCCTGAATCACAGGGAGATGCCGATAGCCGCCTGCGTCCATTTTCCCCAGCGCGAAGGCCAAAACGTCCGTTGGTTCCACCGTTTCGGGGCCAGGCGTCATGAAGCCGCTCACGGGCAGCAACTCGTAGTCCGGCTCGCCGGCCACCTTTGTGAGAAAATCCCGTTCGGTGAGGATGCCGACCAGTTCGCCTTCGCCGCCGGTGACGAGCACGGCCCCGGTGCGGCCACTGGCCATCGCACGCATCGCGTCACCAAGCGTGGCACTCGTGGGCACGGTGATGGGCGGTCGCGGTTCCAGCACAGCGACCGTGTCGCTGGCGAGGCTGGCTTCCACTGGCCCGTGTGGTGCTGGAGAATCGAGATGTGCCAGTGCCAGCCCGCAGTTGGCGCACTGGTCCGCGCCAGGCGGATTGCTACCGTGGCCGCAAGCGGGGCAGTACATGGCTCGCCTCCCAGGTTGGAGGGTCGAAAGTGGTTAGGTCGGAATACGGAAAGCCGCGACCGTCGTGAAGCGGAGCCAGGAACTGGCTTCGCCCCACGACGGCCTTCGACATGACGGTTTCGACCTTCCTCTGGCGTGTTACGAAACCGTCCAGACGTCCTCGGCGTTGAAGAGGTCTTCGATCTTGCCGGGGCCGCGTTTCTCGATGCTCCCCTTGATGCGTTCGTCGAGTTGTTCTTCGTAGGTGGGTTTGCGCACGTCGCGGAAGACGCCGACCGGTTCCGGGAAAGGACTGGCCGCACGCGGATCGTGCTTGAAGCGGCTCAGAAGATACGCCAGCGTTGCATCGTCCGTGTATGCATCGTGCGTGAGCAGGTCGTCGAGCTGGCAGTCCTTTCCGACAGTCACAACTTCGGGCTTCAGCCCGTTGAGGCGGATTCCCTTCGACTTGTCCTTGCCGAAGACCATTGGTTTGCCGTGTTCCAGGTAGAGCACGTTGTCGGCCTTCACGGCCTTGTCGGTGGCGTACTTGTACACGTCATCGTTGAAGATGACGCAGTTCTGATAGATCTCGACGAACGCGCTTCCTTTGTGCGCGGCGGCCTTCTGGAGTGTCCCGACGAGGTGTTGAACGTCCACGTCGATGGTGCGAGCCACGAAGGTGGCCTCTGCGGCCAGCGCAACGGATAGTGGCCGCATCGGCGTCTCGAAGGAGCCGCCAGGGCTGGTCTTCGTGGGCGTGCCGGGTCGGCTGGCCGGAGAGTATTGTCCCTTCGTGAGGCCGTAGATTTCGTTGTTGAACAGCAGAATCTTCAGATCCATGTTGCGCCGCAGCGCGTGGATCAGGTGATTGCCACCGATGGAGAGGCCGTCGCCGTCGCCCGTGACGACCCAGACTTGCATATCGGGGTTGGCCAGACGCAACCCGGTGGCGAAGGTTGGGGCGCGGCCGTGGATGGTGTGAAAGCCGTAGGTGTTCATGTAGTAGGGGAAGCGGCTGGAACAGCCGATGCCCGAGATGAACGCCATCTTCTCGCGTGGCACACCCACCGTGGTGAGGGCTTTCTTCATCTGTGCCAGGATGGAGTAGTCGCCGCAACCGGGGCACCACCGGACCTCCTGGTCCGTGGTCAGGTCTTTCGTCGTCAGTGTGGGAAGAGAAGTAGCCATGTGTATATATGGTGTAGGTGGTAAGCGGTGTGGTTCGGTTTGTTGTTCCGTCGCCCAGAGTCAAGCGAGGCCGGACCTGGGCTGTGTGTTGTTCACCCCAGCATCTTCTCAATCGCTGTTTCGATCTCGGAGACGAGGAACGGCTTACCCTGAACTTTGTTCATCCCCTCGGCAGGGGCGAGATACTTGGCCCGCAGCAACCACGAAAGCTGCCCGCTGTTCAGTTCCGGTACCAGAATCTTCTTGAACCGCTTCATCACGGCCGCGGTGTTCTTCGGGAACGGGTTCAGATAGCGGAAGTGCGCCTGTGCCACCTTCAGCCCCCTGCGCTGTGCGCGCTGCACAGCGGTGGTAATGCTGCCGTAGGTGCCGCCCCAACCGACCACGAGCAATTCCGCGTCGGCTGGTCCCTTCACCTCCAGTTCCGGGATCGTCTGGGCGATGTTCTCGATCTTCTTCGCCCGCGTGTCGGTCATGTGTTGGTGGTTGGATGGCTCGTAATTGATGTTGCCGGTAACGTCTTGCTTCTCGATGCCGCCGATGCGGTGCTCCAGCCCTGGCGTGCCAGGAACCGCCCACGGTCGCGCGAGGTATTGGTCGCGTCGGTAGGGGAGGAACTTCCCGTGCTCGCCTTCGGCCCCCTCGTGCGTGAGATTCGTTCCCTCACTGTTGGGCGCAGTTGGGTGAGTGATCTCGATGTGGGGTAGTGAACCTGCGCTGGGAATCTTCCACGGCTCCGACCCGTTGGCGAGGTAGCCGTCGGAGAGATAGAAGACCGGGCACATGAATTGCGACGCGATCCGCACCGCCTCGAAGGCCATGTCGAAGCAGTCGGCCGGCGATTGCGGCGCGACAATGGCGACAGGGCTATCGCCGTTGCGGCCGAACATCGCTTGGAGCAGGTCCGATTGCTCCGTCTTGGTGGGGAGGCCGGTGCTGGGGCCGCCGCGTTGTACGTCCACGATCACCAGTGGAAGCTCGGTCATCACGGCGAGATTAATCGCCTCGCTTTTGAGGCAGACGCCTGGCCCGCTGGTGCCCGTGACGCCGATGGCGCCGCCGTAGCTCGCCCCGATGGCGACGCCCGCAGCGGCGATCTCGTCTTCAGCCTGGAACGTCTTGACACCATACCGACGCATGTCGGCCAGCCCTTCGAGAATCGAACTGGCGGGCGTGATGGGATAGCCGGCGTAAACGAGCGTCTTCTTCGCCATCTGGCCAGCGGCAACAAGGCCCAGCACCACGGCTTCATTGCCGGTGATCTTGCGGTAAGTGCCGGGCGCGATCTGCGCCTTGGCGACCTGATACTGCACCGGCAAGAGTTCAACCGTCTCGCCATAGTTGTAACCGGCCTTCAGCGCGCGGGTGTTGGCCTCCATCGTTTCGGGCCGCTTGCCGAACTTGTCCTTGATCCATTTCAGGGTGACGTCGAGCGGTCGCTCGTACATCCAGTAAACGATTCCCAGCGCGAAGAAGTTCTTGCACCGGTCTTGCTCGCGCGGCGTCAGTCCGCAGTCCTTCACGGCCTCGATGGTGAGCTTGGCCACCGCGACCTTCACGACGCGGAAGCCCTTCAGCGAGCCATCTTCCAGCGGATTGACCTTGTAGTTGGCCTTCTTGAGGTCGCTGGCCTCAAAGCCATCGGTGTTGGCAATCAGGATGCCGCCCGGAAGGAGGTCCTTGAGGTTGGTCTTCAGCGCCGCGGCATTCATCACGATGAGCGAGTCGAGGGCGTCACCGGGCGTGTGAATATCGGTGCTGGAGAAATGAACCTGGAAGCCCGATACACCCGCGAGCGTGCCTGCTGGGGCGCGGATCTCGGCAGGGAAATCGGGGAAGGTGGCGATGTCGTTGCCGAGCAGGGCGGAGGTATCTGTGAAGCGTGTGCCGGCGAGTTGCATCCCGTCGCCGGAGTCGCCTGCGAAGCGAATCGTTACCGACTCCAGTTTCTCGACCTTGCGCGAATGTCCGTTCGCGTGGCCGTTGCTGTCACATGTGCTGTTGCCATTGGAACCGACAGCGGGTGCCGTGGCGGAAGAGCCTTGTTCGGAACTCATGGAATCCCAGTCCTCGAAAAGTGGTCGCGCGGAACGGGGCATTGCGTCAGGCTGGTGCGGTATTGTTATCCTACACGGGTTGACCAAAAAAGGGACAGATTTGGGCGGAGGAAAGCCTCGGCCCGGTAATCCGCGGCCCTAACGCTGTTTGCGGGTAATCGGCAACGTGCGAGGGCCATACCCGTTACCCTGCCACAGTGGTAGCCCAATAGCGCGTTCTTTTGGAGAGACTTGCGCGGCGGTCAGGCGCCGTCGGGCGATTCGGGATAGCGGTCGGGCTGCGGCGGAAGATTAAATACCAGCCCCGGAAAGTGCTCGACAAGATAATGCACCACGCGGCGTGCCGAGAGGATGCCGACAGGCCGGTTTTCCTCATCTACCACCGGCAGGTGGCGGTATCCGCCCTTCTGCATCCGCCGCACCGCGGTCCGCACGGAATCCTTCGGCGACACCGAGACTGGGTTGGGCGTCATGCACATGCGAATGGGTGTGTCGAGCGGCCGGCCCAGCGAGAGGACGCGCGTCAGCAGGTCACGTTCAGTGAAGAGGCCAGCAACGCGCCCGGCATCCGTGATGAGCAGGCAGCCGATGTTCTCTTCCCGCATCGCGGCGACCGCGTCGGCGACAGTCTGGCTGGCGTCGATGGAACGCGGCTCGGTCGGTTCCAGCCGTGAAATGCTGTCCACCTTGAGATTGCGGGACAACTCGGCCGGGTAGAGACCCAGAGCCGGACGGGAAGCGTGCGGACGACGGCGTGGGTTGGGTGCGAAACTCATGCAACAGACCGCGAGCAGGGTGCCCGATCGGATGTCGAGGCTCGTGGGCTGACGAGTCCTCGTCGAACTTTAGAACACGCCAGAGATATTCTCCGAACCTTGCAGGAACGGACAAGCCCAACTGGCGCGGCGGCAACAGCGCATTAGCCTGGCGGAAATTCGAGAACGGCTCCCCGAACGCGGTGCCCAGGAAGTACGATGAAACCAGGCCACCCTTCCGTTCCACCCGAGATTTCCTACTTCTGATTTGAGATTTCACCAGGAGCCGCTGTGCCTCCCCCCGATCGCATGTTGACGTACCTCCGGCAAGCGCTGACGCTCATCCGCGCCACGCCGGGCCGACGCGGCCATACGCTCCGGCTGGAGGGCTGCACGGAGTTACTCGTCGCTGGCGATTTGCATGGCCACGTTCCGTACTTCCAGGAGTTGTTGAAACTCGCCGACCTGGCGAACAACCCCACGCGGCACTTCGTCATTCAGGAGATCATTCACGGGAAGTATCGCTACCCGAAGGGGGGCGACAAGTCGCATCAGTTGGTCGATCTGTTCGCCGCATTGAAGGGGCAGTTCCCCAGGCAGGTTCACTACATCCCTGGCAACCACGAGCTGGCACAGTGGACCGACCGACCCGTCCTCAAGATGGACGAGAACCAGAACGCACGCTTTCGCGAGGGAGTGGCCGAGGCGTACGGCCCGACGTTCGGCGCCCAGATTTACGCCGCGTATCTCGAACTTTTTCAGGCCTGTCCGGTCATCCTTCGTGCGCCCAACGGAGTGCTCATCAGTCACAGCCTGCCGAATACGCGGGCGCTGGCGCTGTTCGACCCGACACGGCTCGAACGCGAAACCTACGACCTGGAAGACACGCAGCCCGGCGGGACACTGCACAGCCTTCTGTGGGGACGCGAGACAACCGCCGAGGCCGCCGCGAACTTTCTGCGAAAGATGGGGGCAGATTGGCTCATCACCGGGCACATCGCCTGTGAGGCGGGCTTCGCGGTCCCCAACGACCGGCAGGTGATCGTAGACTGTGCCGAGTCGCCAGGCGGCTTCGTGCTCGTCCCCGCGGATCGTCCGCTGACGCATGCCGAACTGGTAGCGTGCGTGAAGACGATGTGAGCCAAAGCCCCCCACACCAATGGTGTATCACGCGAGTGGATGTCCGGGTGAGTGAAGACCAGGACCAATCCACCCTTAGGTGAGTTCTGATCCGCATGCTTCCTCGATATCACTGCACGCCGCCGGAGTGTGTCGCTGAGACTGTCCGCGAGACGGTGTTCGTTGGCGACTATACCTTTCGCATCGACCGGCCCGCCGAGGGCGACAAGCTCCTCGATCATCCGTGGTGCCGTTCCGCATACGTTGCTGATGAGTACGTTCCATACTGGCCGACACTCTGGCCCAGCGCGCGAATGCTGGCGAAGGCCGTACTCAAGGAACCGTGGGAAACGTATTCCCAGCCTGTTCACGTTCTGGAGATCGGTTGCGGGCTGGGGCTGGCTGGGGTTGCGTGTCTGTCACGCGGGCTACAAGTGACATTCTCCGACGTGGACGAAACCGCTCTCACCTTCGCCGCGGCCAACGCCCGACTTAACGGCTTCCCTGATGGCTTTCAGACTCGGCCCATCGACTTCCGTTGCCCGCCGGATGAGGTCAAGTATCCTGTTGTGATCGGCTCCGATCTCATGTACGAGGAACGGCTCGTGAACCCGCTCGTGGGACTGTTGGAAGCGGTGCTTGCACCAGGTGGTGTCTGCCTCGTGGCCGATCCCGATCGCCTCCCGGCACGGGCTTTCCGCTGGAAGCTGCAAGAGGCCGGCTATGACGTGGCCGCCGATTTCGCCCGCGCTGGCGAACCCGGCGGCGAACGTACGAAGGGAACCATTTACCGGATTCGGCACACCACACGCTAACCGACCTGGAACGCAAGCATGAACACCTGGCAGGCGATGTGGAATGCCGTGGCGAATGATTTCAGCGATCTGGACCCGCCACAAGCTGCCCGTGTCGGAGTGCGACTCTTGCTTGCCGCGTTGCTCGGAGGGGCAATCGGCTTTGAACGGCAACGCAAGGGAAAACCCGCCGGTCTGCGGACTCACATGCTCGTCTCGCTCGGAGCGGCGTTGTTCGTGATCGCCATTCATCCCGTCCAGGCGTCCGACTCTGCGGCACGAGTGATCCAGGGAGTCGCCGCCGGCATCGGTTTCCTGGGTGCCGGGGCGATTCTGAAGGACTCACGCGATACGGTCTATGGGTTGACCACGGCCGCAGGTATCTGGCTGACGGCCGCCGTCGGTGCCACGGCCGGAATGGGACGCGATGCGACGGCGCTACTCGCGACCATTCTGGCGCTGGTGATCCTGTCGTTCCTGCCGCGATTCGAGCACTGGAGCAATCCGCTCGCGCCGAAACCACACGACAACTCGGCGCCGCGACCCGAGTGAATGCGGCCGCGTTACCGCCGAAGCAGCGCCGTGATGGGGAAGTGGTCCGACGGGGTTCGCCCGTCCTTCTCGGTGTGATCGATGCCGGCCGATGTTACCTTCCAGTCACGCGAGACACCGATCCAGTCGATCCGGCTCCTCTTGTTCGCGCCGGCCTTGAAGTTGGATATGGTGCCCTCGGCCTCTGCTCGTTTTGGGTGCGCCGCGCGGTAGCTATCCACTACCGGTGATTCGCTGGTATCGAGCTTACCGAACAGTGTCCGGTACGGTTCGCTCCCCTCGCCCGAATTGAAGTCGCCAGTGAGGATCACCGAGCAACCCTTACCGAGTGTGGCGATTTGAGATCGCAGCAGCTTCGCCGACTCGAAGCGTGCCTTTCTCCCGATATGGTCGAAGTGCGTGTTCAGGAACAGAACCGGTTGGGCGTCGGGCTTCCGCCTGTCCTTCAGCTTCACCCAGGTGGCCATTCGAGGCAGCGAACTGTCCCAGCTCTTGCTTCCCGCTTCGCTGGGTTTCTCGCTGAGCCAGAAGTGACCGCCGTCGGTCTTCTCGAACCGATCCTTGCGCCAGTAGAGGGCCATCATCTCGCCCTTTTCCTTGCCGTCGTCGCGGCCGGCGGCGAGCATCCCATAGCCTTTCAGTTTCTCAGCGAGGAAATCGCGCTGGAAATTGAGCGTTTCCTGCGTGCCGAGCAGGTCCGGGTCGAAGGCCGTGACGGTCTGTGCGAGGAACTCCTTCCGTTTGTTCCAGTGATTCTCGCCATCCTTCGCAGTGCCGTAACGGACATTGAAGCTCATCACCTTGATGTCGTCGTTGGCCGGCGGGGCGGCCACGACTGGCAGCGACGTGGCGAGTGTGACTGTCGCCAGGAGAGCCGGTAGCACGGTTGAATGAGCCATGAGCGTAAATCCTGGGAGAGGGACTGATGGGCTGACGAGGCAATCCCAGGGTATGCCACAGCTCACGATGCGGGAAGTGTCACGCGGCATCTTCATGCACGCGCACCTGCGGGCGGATCGAACTCTCTTTCCCCTTCCGTGGCAGGTTCCGATAAGATTGCTCCGTCGGAACGAACACCGAGGACATCATGGGCGACCGCTACATCTACAACATCACGCACCTGACCAAGCATTACGGCAAGAAAGAAGTTTTGAAGGACATCAACCTTTACTTCTATCCCGGAGCGAAGATCGGTGTGATCGGCGATAACGGATCGGGTAAATCGACGCTACTCCGCATCATGGCCGGCGCGGACACCGACTTTATGGGCGAGGCGTGGGCCGAGAAAGGCGCTACCATCGGCTATGTTCCACAGGAACCGCGACTCACCGCAGGCAAGACCGTGCTGGAGAACGTGGAAGAAGCCGTCGCGCACATTCGTGCGCTGCTGAAACGCCAGGAGGAGATCGGCGAGGCGATGGGCGATGCCGACGCCGACTTCGAGAAGCTCTCCGACGAGATGGAGAAGGTGCAGACGCAGATCGACGCAACCAACGCCTACGAGATTGACCGGCAACTTGAGATCGCGATGGACGCGATGCGTCTCCCGCCGCCAGACGCGCCCGTTGAGCAACTCTCCGGGGGCGAGCGCCGCCGCGTCGCACTCTGCAAGACGCTCTTGCAATGTCACGACCTGCTGTTGCTGGACGAACCGACCAACCACCTCGACGCGGAGAGCGTGGAGTGGCTGGAACATCACCTCGCGGCGTATCCTGGCGCGGTGGTCGCCGTCACGCACGACCGCTACTTCCTCGACAACGTCGCGAAGTGGATACTTGAACTCGACAACGGCCGCGGCTTCCCTTACTCCGGTAACTACTCCGGCTGGATGGAACAGAAACGTGCACGACTGGCCGTGCAGGAGAAGCAGGAGAGCGCGAGGCAGAAACAACTCGCGCGCGAGTTGGAGTGGGCGAAGAGTTCTCCGCGCGCGCGGATGGCCAAGAGCAAGGCTCGCCTGGCGAACATCGACAAACTGCAAGACCAGGTGATCGACGACGACAGCAAGGAACTCATCATCCAAATTCCCGCCGGGCCGCCGCTGGGTGATCTCGTTGTCCGCGCCGAAGGGGTGAAGAAAGCCTACGGCGACAAGCTCCTCTTCGACGACCTCAACTTCAATCTCCCGAAGGGCGGCATCGTTGGTGTCATCGGTCCCAACGGCGCCGGGAAAACAACACTCTTCAAGATGATTGTGGGTCAGGAGCAACCGACTGGCGGCAGGCTCACGGTGGGTCCAACGGTGAAGCCGGCGCACGTTGATCAGAACCGCGACGCACTCAACGACAAAAACACGATCTTCGAGGAAACCACTGGCGGCACCGATTACATCATGCTTGGCAAGCAGCGAGTCGCGAGCCGGGCGTATTGCGCGAAGTTCAACTTCACCGGTCCCGATCAACAGAAACTCGTCGGGAGTTGCTCCGGCGGCGAGCGAAACCGAATTCACCTGGCCAAGCTGTTGCGCAGCGGCGGCAATTTGCTGTTACTGGACGAACCGACCAACGACCTCGACGTGGACACGCTCCGCGCGCTGGAAGAAGCCCTGAACAACTTCGCCGGTTGCGCAGTGGTGATCTCGCACGACCGCTGGTTCCTCGACCGCATCGCCACGCACATTCTGGCGTTCGAGGGTGATAGCAAGGTGGTCTGGTGTGAGGGGAACTTCCGCGTGTATGAAGAACAGCGCCGCGAGCGACTGGGCGCCGCCGCCGACCTCCCCACGCGCATCAAGTACCGGAAACTGACGACGTGAGTGAAGGGGAGATCAAAGGGAAGCATGCGATGGAAGCGTTCGGTGTCCGCTTCGCTGTGAATGATCCGCAGCGGTTCGAGATGTTGCGGCGAATCTACGTTGAGGCGAAGAAAGACAAGGACGCCGGGACGTTCCGAGGCGCGAAGGAGTGGGCGTCGCTTGTTCCCGATGACATCAAGTCGTGTTTCACTTGGTTGACGAAACAGGAGCGAGACCATTGGGCCTCTGTGCGAAACTCTGCTGTGATGGCGATTCCAGAGCCAGCAGATTTACCCACTATCATCGTTATCCCAATCACACGTTACGGTGGAAATGCCAGCGACCACCACAAACCGTCTCGCTTCCGATTCGGTTCTGCTTGTCTTTCAAGTCCGTGCCTGAGGCTGCCGTCGGCTTCGGACGCAGATAGAGACCGCAGAACAAACTGTCATCGTGCAGGTGTATCCAATCCTTGACGCACTCACCGGACACCCATGATCGAACTCCTCTGCGCAGTGAAGACCTACACACAGGGCCGACGGATCGTGAACGCCGTCCGCGGAGTGACGCTGCGTGTTGCCACGGGCGAGTTCGTCACCATCATGGGGCCGTCCGGGTCGGGCAAATCGACCCTCATGCACCTGATGGGCGCGCTCGACACGCCATCCGGCGGCCGGGCGGTCTTCCACGGCCAGGACTTGCAAGCCATGTCCGACCGCACGCGGTCGCTCCTCCGTCGCGATCGTATCGGCTTCGTCTTCCAGGCATTCAACCTCCTCCCCACGCTCAAGGCGGCCGAGAATGTCGCGCTGCCGCTCTTGCTCGCGGGCACGAACCGACTCGCGGCGCTCTCGCGTGCTGCCGAGTGCCTGGAGCGAGTAAACCTGAGCCATCGCCTCGACCACTTCCCGGACGAACTGTCCGGGGGTGAGATGCAACGCGTGGCCGTGGCCCGCGCACTGGTCGCCGATCCGGAAGCCGTGCTTTGCGATGAACCGACGGGCAACCTCGACACGGCCGCCAGTCGCGAAATCCTCACGCTTCTCTCGAAGTTGCCCGAACCCGGCAAGCGCGCTGTCATCATGGTGACGCACGACCCAACCGCGGCTTCTTACGGCACTCGTCTCGTCCGCATTCGCGATGGTCTGATCGAATCGGATGAACAGATTCCCAAGTAGCGTGTACAGGTCGTGTGTCATCCGTCCGAATTGCTCAGGTTGTGTGCCTGCTACAGTCCGCGGAGTGTGAATGTCCGTCTACCGACTCCTCGCCGTTCGGTATCTGCTCCAGCGGTGGGACCGTGCGGCCCTCATCGTCGTGAGTATCGCACTCGGCGTTGCCACGCTCGTCTCGGCGCGCATCCTCAATCAGTGCATCGAGGCGGCCGCGCAGGACACCACTACGCCCGGCGGCAGCGCCGAACTGTACGTCACCAATGGCGAGGCGGGCGTGCTTCGCTCGGTGACCGAGGAGCTTCGTGACGCCCGAATTCCTGGTGTGAAGTCAGTTCAGCCACTCATCTTCGACCGCGTCACACTCCCGGATCTCGATGGGCGTGTGGCAATCCTCGTGGGCGCGGAAGTTTCTACCCAGTTGCTTCGCGACGACAACCCACTCAGGGCGAAGGTCGAGTTCAAGATCGATCCATTCAAGCCACAGTTCTGGGCACTGGGCGCGGCATTTCAGGAAGGTGATCTCAAGAAGGTCGGTACCATCTGGGATCATCTGCCGACGCTGCTGGTGATGCTCTCCAAGCCGATCTACGACGACTGGATGCTGGCCACTGGCGGCAAGGGGCCGTTCATCGTGCGTTACGCGACGCGGAACGTCGAGTGTCTGCCAGCGGGCTGGGTCGAGTTCGATTCCGATTCGCCGCTGGCCCCGATGGGGAAGAACTTCATCGGCATGAGCCTCGGACAGTCGCTCCAGGTGGTGCGGCCAACACCGCCGCTGGCCGCGCTGGGCGGTGGACTGGGTGAAGTTGCCGTGGAAGTGTTCTTTCCGGCGAAGGTGAACCGCATCGACATCTTCCTCGAACCCGACACCGACAGGGATACTGTCACTGCCGCAGTGACGAAACAACTCCATCATCGTGCCGACGTCCGCACCCCTGATGCCCAGCGCCGCAGCACACAGGAAGTGGTATCGGGCCTGCAGATTGGCGTACTGACATGTTCGCTGGGGGCGATGGTGGTCGGCCTGTTCCTCGTTTACAACGCAATGGCCGTGACCGTTGCGGAACGCCGTACCGACATCGGTATCCTGCGGTCGCTCGGCGCGACACGATGGCAGATCGTCGCACTCTTCGCCATTGCGGCAGCGATACTCGGATTCGCCGGGGCACTGCTCGGCGTGCCGCTCGGCGTTCTCCTGGCCAAAGGGACTCTCACCCAGTTTCGCGCCGAACTGGAGTCGATGTTCCTCAATCCGGAGTTGAACCCTGCGCGGCTCACATGGAGTGACGCGGCGCTGGCAATGCTGGCCGGCATCGCGACTGCAGTGTTCGCGGCGCTGGTGCCAGCCGTGCAGGCCGCCAACGACGATCCGGCACACGTCGCGCGTCGGACGGCCAGCGGTGCAAAGGGCGTCTGGCGACTCGCGCATCGCGTTGCGTGCGCTGCGCTTGTGCTGACAGGCGTGGCGATGATCCTTCTCCGTCACGACCTGCCGCCGCGTGTCGGCGGTGTCGGCGGGATGATGACCGTGCTGGTCGGCCTGCTGCTCGGCGCGCCAATCTTCATCGGCATCGCGGCGACGCTGCTACAGCCCCTGGTCCGCGCCACTTGCCCGTTCGTGATTCGGCTGGCGTTCGACAACCTCTCGCGCGCCCCCGGCCGGACCGGAGTAGTGATCGGGGCACTCGGCGCGGGCGTCGCGCTGATGTTCCAGACGGCCGGTGTCGGGCGAAGCAATGAGGAACCGGTGGTGGCGTGGATTTCGCAAGTGGTGCAGGCGGATCACTTCGTCTTCAGCGGTAACATGACCGCGGCGAGCAGTTCCAACAGTCCGATGCCCTCTGCCGTGGCGCGTGAGTTGGCCGCACTGCCTGGCGTCGAACATGTCATGAGCATTCGCTATTCTCGACCCGAGTACAAGGGCACCATCGTTTACCTCATCGCGCTCGATGCCACGGAGTATGCCCGTGCCACGCGCGAGCGCGTGCCGACCGGGATGCCCGATCTGGAAAAGTTTCTCGCGCTGCCAGGTACCAACGATGTGTTGGTGAGCGAGAACTTCCTCGCGCGGCAGGAGGCGAACGTCGGCGATACCATCACGCTCGCGGGGCCGCGTGGCCCGGTGCGGCTTCGCATCGTCGGTGCCGTGCGCGACTATACCTGGAGCCGCGGCACGATCTTCATGGATCGCTCCCGGTATGCGAACCTTTTCGGCGACGACCTCATCGACATGTGCCACGTCTTCGTCAACGAGGAGGTTCCCGGAAGCGGCGCGGCACTGCAACGCTACACGACACACCGCGGCCTGCTCGCCACGCCACGCGACTCGCTCCGCAAGTTCCTGTCAGAACTCATCAGTCGCATTTATGTGCTCGCCGCGATGCAACAAATTGTCGTCGGCGTGGTGGCAGCGCTGGGGGTCGTGACGGCGCTGCTCATCTCCGTTCTCCAGCGGAAACGCGAACTCGGGCTGTTGCTGGCGCTCGGCGCGACGCCGGGCCAGGTGATGCGTTCCGTGCTGGCGGAGGCGTTCCTGATGGGTGTCTTCGGCACCGCGCTGGGAATCCTGATCGGGCTGCCGATGGAATGGTACGTTCTGAAGGTGATGTTCGTGGACGAGAGCGGTTTCAACCTCGACCTGCTCATTCCGTGGAAGGCGACGCTGGCCATCGCGGCCGCCTCAATCACGCTCGCGACTGTTGCCGGCCTTGTACCGGCATGGCGTGCGATTCAGACCCGCATTCCTGAATCGCTGCAATACGAGTAGGCCGCTCTTCGTCAGATCAATGTACCCCTTCCGTGGAAAGGGGAGGAATCGCTTCAGATCGGGTTCGCTTTCAGGAACGCGTCGATCGCGGCGACCTCGGTCGCCGCGAGACGCCAGTCGGCGGCGCCGATCAGTTCTTTCAGTTGGCCCGGTCTGCGGGCGCCGACGATGGCCCCTGTCACGGCCGGTTGCCGCAGCACCCACGCAATCGCGACCTCGCCCGGCGTGCGCCCGTGGGGCGAACCGATTCGCCTGAGCAGATCCACGAGGTTCAAGTTGCGCGTCAGTTGTGGTTCCTGGTAGTTCCGGTTCTTCTCCTTGCGCCAGTCGTCTGACGGCAGTGAGGCGACCCGTTCGCGTGTCATGGCTCCACTGAGTAGCCCACTGGCCATTGGCGAGTACGCGATGACGCCGATGTTATTCGCCAGGCAATACGGCAGGATGCTCGCTTCCACCTCCAGGCGGAGCATTGAGTACGGCGGTTGAAGCGAGGTGATCGGGCCGTACTTCGACACCTGCGCCATCTGTTCGGCGTTGAAGTTCGAGACGCCAATCCAGCGGACCTTGCCTTCCTCCTTCAACTTCACCAGAGTTTGCCACCCCTCGTCGAGATCTTCGGGCGGTTCGGGCCAGTGGACCTGATAGAGGTCGATCACGTCGAGTTTCAACCGCTTGAGGCTCGCTTCGCACTCCGCGCGGATGCTCGCAGCCTTGAGGCGTTTGCCGATCTGACGACTTGCGTCCCAGACGCGAGCACACTTGGTGAAGACGAGCGGGCGATTCGCTATCCCTTCGAGTGCCTTGGCCACCACTTCTTCCGAGTGGCCCAGGCCGTACACGGCCGCGGTGTCGATCCAGTTGATGCCCAGGTCGATGGCCTCGCGGATGGTGGCGATCGAATCGTTGTCGTCCTGCGATCCCCACGCGAAGGCCCACCCACTGCCGCCGATGGCCCACGCTCCGAAGCCGATGGGCGTGATGTGCATGTCCGAGTTGCCGAGTTGCCGTGTTTGCACTGGTGAGCCTCCCACATCGTCATTTGGATCAGCGCACGCCGCTACTACTATGAAGCGTATGCAATCCATCGTACTGATTAACGCGGTCGGTCTCACACCGCGACTGCTGGAGTTTGCGCCGCGATTGAAAGCCGTTGCCGCGGAAGGCTGGGTCGCGGACATGCCGGAGGTGCTCCCTGCGGTCACCTGCACCGCGCAGGCCACCATTCTCACAGGCGAGTTGCCCAACAGACACGGCGTCGTTGCCAATGGTTGGCGGTTCCGCGATACGAATGAAGTCCGCTTCTGGCAGCAGAGCAATCGGCTGATTCAGGTCGAGCCACTGTATGCGACCGCGCGCCGGCTGGCGAAGGAACAGGGTAGGGCGTTCACCAGCGCGAAGCTGTTCTGGTGGTTCAACCAGGGCGCGGCCGTTGACATCAGCGTCACGCCCAAGCCGCATTATGGCGTGGATGGCAACAAGGCGTTCGACATCACTGGCGACCCACCCGACCTGCCGGCGGTTCTGGTGAAGGAACTCGGCGAGTTCCCGTTCCCGCAGTTCTGGGGACCAATGGCCGGGGTGAAGAGTACGCAGTGGATCGCCAACGCCACAGCGTACACCCTCCGGCAATTCAAACCCACACTCACACTCGCGTACCTGCCGCACCTCGACTACGATCCCCAACGGTTCGGGCCGAGCGGCACCGATATGCCCAGGTGTGTCAAGGAACTCGACGACGCGTGCGCGCCCTTGCTCGATTCTGCAAAGGAGATCGGTGCGAAGGTGTGGGTGGTGAGTGAGTATGGCCACTGCGATGTGTCGCGGGTGGTGTATCCGAATCGCGAGTTGCGGAAGCACCTTGCTCTGAGTGTGCGGCACGGTCCGTTCGGCGAACACCTCGACCTGTACGGATCGAGGGCGTTCGCGGTGTGCGATCACCAGATAGCGCACGTCTCCGTCGATTCGCCGGCGTGGATACCGAAGGTGAAGGAGTGCTTCGCCCGCGTGCCTGGCGTGGCGAAGGTACTCGTGGGCGAGGAACGCGCGGAGATTCACCTCGACCACGAACGCAGCGGTGAGGTGATCCTGCTCGCGAAGCCGGATACGTGGTTCGCCTACCCGTTCTGGCTCGACGACACACGCGCGCCAGATTACGCACCGGCTGTGGCAATCCACAACAAGCCGGGCTTCGATCCGTGTGAACTCTTCTTCGATCCGCGGCTGCGATTCCCCAAACTGCACGCAGCGCGGCGACTCCTCCAGAAGAAGCTCGGCTTCCGCACGATCTTCGATTTCGTGCCGCTGGACGCTTCCCTTGTGCGCGGCTGTCACGGCCTCGCGGCGGCCGACCCACGCGATCGGCCCATCCTCATCGGCCACGGCACCAATCCTGGCCCGAGCGTTCCGATGACGCAGGTGAAACAACGTCTCCTGAGTGCGCTTGGGCTGGGCTGAAGCAATCTCTGTTCGTGGGGCGCGTGTCCGAGCTAGCCGATCAACTTCCGCAGTTGCTTGACGTAGCGTGGCACGGCTGTCTTGGGGTCTTCCTTTGCCTCGTATTCCAGCGCGACGTAGCCGTGGAAGTTCGCGGTTTTGAGAATCTTCACGACCCTGGCCAGGTCGGCCTCTTCCTTCTTCTTGCCAGGGTAAACTTCCGTCTTCACCTGCGATACGACGCCGTAAGGGGCAATCTTGGCGATGTCGGCGTAAGGATCGGGTGTGTGGAAGTTGCCCGTGTCGATATTCACGCCGAGCCACTTGCACTTCACCGGCTTGACCAACTCCAGCAGATGCTCCGGCGTGTCCGTGATGCCGCCGTGATTCTCCAGGGCCAGGTAAACCTTGTGTTTGTCGGCCACCTCACAGCATTCGTTCATCGCGGCGACGACGCGCTTCTGGGCCGCCGCGAATGTGTCGCCCTTGGGCACGCTGCCGGCGAAGATGCGGACCGTTGTCGCGCCAACTTTCGCGGCGCGGGCCACCCAGTCCTTCACGCTCTGAATCTGCGCGCGATACGCCTTCGGTTCCTTCACGCAGAAATTATTCCCAACGGGTACGCCGGAGATGGCGAGTTTCTTCTTGCCCGCGTGTGCCCGGAGCTTTTCCGCATAGGCGTCGGTGGTTTCGGCCCAGTAGTACGACGTGAGTTCCACCGCATCGAGTGGCAGTGTGGCGGCGAAGTCGATGAACTCAAAGAGCGTCATCGTCGGCTTCTTCAAGTTGAGGAACTGCCGATAGCTGTATGCGGCCAGAGAGAGTTTCAGGTCGGGCTTGCTGGACGGGCGCGTGATGGGGTCGATGGCGGAACAGAGTGAAGGGCGCAAACTCCAGGTGCTGGCGAGCGCAGACACGGCGAGGAACTGGCGGCGAGAGAATGTCATGGAGGAATCTCCGGGGGGTGGGGATGCCGACATTGTGCCAGAGTGAAGCGGACGAGGCGAGCAAGTTCCGGTGTCGCATTCGCACTTCGCGTGCGACTCGGGACGCGACAGCACACCGAATGGTCTTCTCGACTTGATGCGCATCATTGACGCTTGCTCTCTCTTCGCTTACCTTCGACGCATCCCTCCAGGAGCGACACATGATCTCCCGCCGCCAAGCACTCACCCTTCCTGCTTCCTGCTGCCTCTGTGGCTCATCCTTCGTTCATGCCGCGGAAGAGGACCCCACGAAAGTCTTCATCGCTGGCAAGAAGTCAACCGATGCGCGACTCGGCAAGCTCAAGACGCTCGACGACTATTTCCCGTTTACGCCGCCGAAGACGAAGGCGGCGTGGGAAGCACGCCGCAAGCAGGTGCGCGAGCAACTGCTCGTCGCAACAGGTCTCTGGCCGCTGCCGGAGAAGACTCCGCTTAATGCTGTGATTCACGGCAAGATTGATCGCGGCACTTATACGATCGAGAAAGTTTACTTCGCGTCGATGCCAGGGCACTACGTCTGTGGGAACCTGTACCGGCCGAAGTTCCCTGGCGATGCCCCGAAGGCCTCTGCGGTGCTCTGCCCGCACGGGCACTGGGCCAACGGCCGCTTCTATGTGTCGGATGCGAAGACCATCGCCGCTGATAAGAAACGCGGTGCGGAAACGAACGACGATGCGGCCAGGTCGCCGCTGCAAGCTCGCTGTGCAAACCTCGCCATGATGGGCTTCGTGGTCTTCCACTACGACATGGTGGGCAATGCCGACAGCAAGGCGATCGGGCACCGGCAGGGGTTCACCGATGTCGCGGCCGAACTGCATCAGCAGAACTTTATGGGGCTGCAAACGTGGAACAGCATCCGCGCGCTCGACTTCGTTGAATCGCTGCCCGATGTGGACCCGAAGCGGATCGGCGTCACGGGCGCGAGCGGCGGCGGCACGCAAACCTTCATGCTCTGCGCCGTCGATGATCGCCCGGCGGCGGCGTTCCCTGCGGTCATGGTGGGCACGGCGATGCAGGGCGGTTGCATCTGTGAGAACTGCTCGGGTCTGCGCGTGAACACGGGCAACGTCGAGATCGCGGCGATATTCGCCCCCAAGCCAATGGCCTTCTCCTGCGCCAACGACTGGACGAAGGAGTTCATGACGAAGGGGTTCCCGCAGTTGCAGGAACTCTATGCCCTCTACGGCGCGAAGGACAAGGTCGCGGCGAAGGCGTGGCTCAACTTCCCGCACAACTACAGCCAGCCGTCGCGCGAGTTCATGTACTCGTGGTTCAGCAAACATCTGCTCGGCAAGGACGAACAGGTGAAGGAGAAGCCGTTCACATTCACCCCGCCGAAGGAATTGAGCGTCTTCGACGACACACATCCGCGGCCGAAAGACGAACGGAATGCCGCGAAGTTGCGCGAAGTAATGACGGGCGCCAGCGATTCCCAGATGGCGAAGCTGACGCCGAAAGACGCGAAGAGTCTGAAGGAGTTCCAACGCGTAGCGGGGACGGCGCTGCGCATGTTGGTGAACAGCGAGGTGCCGACGGAAGTTGAGGTCCGAGGAAAAGCGGAATCTGTGAACGCAGATGGTCTGGTGGGGCATAGGGCAGCGATTGGCAGGAACGACAACACCGATGCAATTCCGTCATGCGCGGTGTACAGGAAACAGTTCGATAAGACGGTGGTCTGGCTCCACCCGCAAGGAAAGTCGAGCCTCTTTGCAGGCGGCAAGTGGGTTCCTGCAGTGAAATCGCTGGTTGGCGCGGGGTTCGCGGTTGTCGCCCCTGACCTGCTCGGAACGGGTGAGAACGCGCTGCCGAAGGGGTGGCCGGTGGACAGGAACTTCGCTGGCTACACCTATGGCTACAATCGTTCGCTGCTGGCCAACCGCGTTCACGATGCGCTGACCATCATCGGCTTCACGCTGGTCAAGAAGCGTAAGCCGATCCACCTCCTGGGCTGGGACGAGTTCGGCCCGATCGCGATTCTGGCGAAGGCACTGGCCGGTGATGTGGTGAGGAAGACCGCGGCGGACCTCAATCAATTCAACTTCGAGAGCATCAAGGCCACCGACGATCCGATGATTCTGCCCGGCGCGGTGAAGTATGGCGGCCTGGGCGCGTTCCTGGCACTGTGCGCGCCAGGCGAAGTGCTCATTCACAATCACAAGGACACGCACACCGGCCGGATCTCGCGCGCCGCCTATGAAGCGGCCGGCGCTGCCAATAAGCTAACTCGCAACGCCGAGAAACTCGATGCCACGAAGGTGGTCGAGTGGTTGGTGAAGTGAGAGCGGGTCGCGCGGCGATTCGCCCAGCGCGGGAATGCACATGAAACGCTCCCTGTTGATCGCGACACTCCTGCTTCTTGCGCTGTGGTTGCGCACTGCGTTCTACGCAGTGGATACGGCGGAGTTTGCCTACGTCACGCGGTTCGGGCACGTTGAAGCCATCCATGATGGTGGCTCCGACGCGGGATTGCACGTCAAGGCGCCGTGGCCGGTTGATTCGGTGACTCGGATCGACCGGCGTGTGCAGTCGTTCGATCTCCCTGCGGTCGAATCGCTCACGCGAGATCCGGTCGCGCGAACGGTTGATAAAACGCTTGCGGTCGATGCTTTCGTAACGTGGAAGATTCCCGATGCGGATGCCACCGACCGTTTCGTGAAGGCCGTTCGCACGCCAGAGCAGGCGCGAAAGATTCTCGCTCCGCTCATCAACGGCCGGCTTGCCGCAGTCATCAGCACCATGCCCATCGACGACCTCATCGGTGTCACGGACACGCAACAAACGCTCTCGGCACTCGGAAGTGGATCGGTCGCGGGCCTCCCAGACGCACCCTTCCGCGCCGAAGATGTGCGACGCATCGACGCACGCAACGAGCGCGTCCGCCGCCGGTTGCTCGGCATGGAGAATGTCTACGGCGGTGAGGCTTCGCCGGGCGACGACATCCGCGCACGGGCGCTCGCGGAGTATGGTATTCAGCTCATCGACATCCGCGTGCGGCGGTTCAGCTACCCTGAAGCCGTGCGGAGCAGCATCGCGGAACGCATCCGAAGTGAACGAGCGAAGAAGGTGGCCGACTACGAGAGTGAAGGTCGCAGGCGAGCCTCGGACATCGTGACCGACGCCGACCGCGAAGCCCGCACTATCGAGGCCACCGCCCGCGCCGAGAAGACCACCGTGGAGAGCAAGGCCAACGCGGATGCCGCCGTCATCCGCGCGGCCGCTTACGAACAGGACCGTGAGTTCTACCTCTTCCTCGAAAGCCTCCGTTCGTTCCGAAAGACGCTCGCCAACAGTCGCGATTTGCTGCTGCTCAGCACGAAGCATCCGCTCCTGAAGCCGGTACTGGATGGGCCGTCGAAGTCGCCACCCGCACCGATGCCCAGGGGGAAGTAGCCCATGCGTCTTCGCTACGTCTTTCTGCTCATGCTTCTCGCGTACGTCCTTACGGGCACCTATCAGGTTGGGCCGGAGGAAGTGGCCGTTGTGCGTCGGTTCGGCAAGGTCGTCGCGCATCCAGGGCCAGGGCTGGGCTTCGGCCTCCCCTGGGGTATCGACCGCGTGGACCGCGTGCCTGTGCGAACCGTGCGGCAGCTCCGTATCGGCTACAATCCGGATACCGCAAGCGATACCATCTCGCCGCCGGGACAGCTTCTCACTGGCGATCAGAACCTCGTCAACGTGCAACTCGTTCTCGATTACGCCATCGGCGAAAGCGATGACGATCTCGATCAGTTCGTCCTTCACCGGCAACTCGTCGAGGTGTCGCTTCTGCGCGCGGCCGAAGCTGCCAGCGCGGAATGGGCGGCCGGCCATACCATCGACCAGGTGCTACTCACAGGCAATGCCGCGCTGCCAGTGTGGGTAATGGATCGACTCTCCGAACGTCTCCCGGAGTTGAAGCTCGGCGTTCGTGTTCAGCGCGTGAGTGTTGCAGTGCTGGCGCCGCCAGACGAGGTGCGATCCGCCTTCGAGAAAGTGAACCAGGCACAGACCGCCATTCGTACACGCGAAACGCAAGCCCGGCAGGAACGCGATCAGCGACTCGTCCAGGCGGCCGCGATCAAGTACCGGCTCGAACAGGAAGCGGCCCAGTATCGCGATGAACAACTCGCACTGGCACGCGCCGATGCCGCCGCCTTCCGCGCCGAACTCGCAGCGTATCAGCGTGTGCGGAAGTCGAATCCCGATGCACTGGCGTTCCTCTGGTGGCAGGAAATGCAAGAGACACTGGATGTGATGAAGGAGCGCGGAAGCGAAGTGAAACCGCTCGATCACTTTCTGGCCAAAGGCGACCTGAACATCTATGAAGTGACGAAATTCTTCAGCACACTCCGCCGTTGACGCACTTCGTGACACTCAAGGTTGCCAAGACTGCCACATTGCCAACAGATCCCCTCGGTGGCAATCATGAGGTCCATCCATCCTGCGGTCATGTCGCATTCTGCACGAAGTTAGCGACACGGACCGCGATCAGTCCGGCTTGTTCCACGCAATCGGCCATGGCGACGCCGCGGAACGCGTTGCCAGCGAGGAAGAGGCCGGGATGCTTTGCGGCCAGCGTGTCGATGCGCGCGACACGCGGAAGGTGGCCGACGACATACTGAGGGATCGCGCGTGGCAAGCGGACGATCCGCCGGAATACTGGCTCGCCAGTCACGCCCATAGCGAGCTTGATCTCTTCGTGAACCGCTTTCGCCAGGCGGTCGTCATCCCAGTCGAGTTGTTCGGCGCGGTGGATACCCCCGCAAAGCGCACGCCAGAGCACGTAGCCCTCTGGGGCGCGGCCAGGGAAGATCGACGAACACCACTGCACGCCCAGCACATCGCGCCGCGTGTTCTGGGGAGCGATGTAGCCGAAGCCGTCGATCGCGCCGGGGCAATCGGCCTTTCGGTAACCAAGTGCGACCACCGCGATGCGGTTATACGGGATCGCGCCAATCTCTTCGGCAAGCACCGGGTCGAGTTCCTGGAGGATCGCGGCCTGTTCGTGGGCCGGGCACGCCAGGACAACGGCATCCGCAGCCCACGAGCGTCCATCCTCGCCCGTCAATAGCCATCGCGCCACGCTTGCCGATTCTGCTACCGATCGCACGGCTGCGCCGCACTTCACCGCGCCGTTAAGCTGGCTCGCGAGCGTATCGACGAGCACCTGCAACCCCTCACGGAATGACCACATTCGCATCGTGGTTGGTACTGGGGGGAGGATGCCGCGCCGCTCGCATTCCTTCACCTCTTGCTTTCGCGCTTTCGCGGCACGGAGGAAACCGCGAATCACGCTACCGGCTTCACGTTCCATCACAGGAAGTCGCGGGAAGGCCGCAGCCAGGCTGAGCATCGCCGGATCGCCACCGTGGATTCCTGTCACGAGTGCATCGGCGAAGATATCGGCAGCTTCCTTTCCGGCTCGCCGCGTCACGAACTCCTGAATCGATTCGTCCGTGGTAGCAGAAGTCGCCTTCCGCCACGGCTCGGTGAGAAGCTGCCATTTGCCGCGCAACGACAACAGCGACGTGGTGAGCAACCCCACCGGGCCGCGTGGCAGTTTCTGGAGTTTGTTGTTGAGGAGGAGGTAACGGTTCTGGCGGCTCCCTTCGCTCGCGGCGATCAGGCGATCGGAGAGCTTGAGGTCGCGAACCAGGTCTGGCACCGCAGGTGTGCGATCAAGGAAGCCGTTGGGCCCGCGTTCGACGCGGAAGCCGTCATGCTCCTCGGTGCCAATGTTCCCGCCTGGCCAGGCACGCGGTTCCAGCACGGCGACAGAAACCTTCGGCGCGAACTGCTTGAGACGGAAGGCAACTGAAAGTCCGGTTAGCCCTCCGCCGACGACGACAACATGCGGCATGAAACACTCTCTGCTATCCGTCAACCGTTCCTGGAGGTGTGGATGCAATACCCAACCCAGGATTTCCGCGCAGCGGGTAATTGTGTTCTAGGCTGAAATTGTACCGTTCGTACTCAAGCTGGGTCGGCGCACATGCAACTGTTCTGCCCCGTATGCCAGGGCGCGTTCGCAGGAACGCAGCGATGCCCACAATGCGGGGGTTTGTTGCTGCTGCCACAGGAGGCCGTCGAGTCGCTGCCCCGCATCGCGGAGCGCCCGCCGACGCCGGTCGTGCCGTTGCCGGCCGGTCGTGTGGCCGTTGGTGCGGTGTTGTCACTGGGGTTGTATCTGGGGCTGCGACGGATGGCGAGCGGGGTGGCGCTGGCGGCACTGGACAAGCCCGAGGCGTGGTGGTCGTCGCTGGAGGGGCTGTCGGCAGTCTGTGGCGCGCAGCTTGTGGCTGTCGTATTTGGTGCGATGATCGCTGCGGCTGGCCGACGCGGCGGGCTGGGCTTCGGCGCAGCCGTCGGGGGGCTGTGTGGCGCGTTGTTTCTGATGACCGAGTTGCTCGCCGGGGCGCCACCGCAAGACCTCGTTCTGTACATCCAGCCGCTCATCCTTGTGTGTGCTGGCGGGTGCGCGGGCGTGTTCGCGACTCGCATCTGGGGTGCAGTGCCTGAACTCCATCTCCCTGTGACTGACCGCTCGCGTCTCAGCTCGTCGCGCTTCGCCATACTGGAAAAGATCGAGCCAGAGCGTCCGACCTCGTGGGTGCGGGTCTTCCTCGGCGCGATGCTGATGGTGCTGGCCGTTGTGGCCGCCGACAAGGTACGCGGCGGTGCGCAGAAGTATTCCGGTGGGCTGCTCCGTGTCAACAGCATTGGTCAGGCGCGATTCCTGACGTGGCAGTTGGCGGTACTCGGTGGGCTGGCCGGCGGCGTTGTGGCTGGTGCCAGCACGGGTGCCGGTCTTCGACATGGCGGGCTGGCTGGTGGTGCCAGCGCGGTGGGTGTTGTGGCACTGAGTGTGGCAGCGGGTGAAACGCTTGGTCCTGTCAAGTACTGGCTCGGTCAACTCTCACTCAGTGGCCTGCGGCCCACCGACCCTGCGGCCATTGTCGCCGCACTCGCCGGGATGCTCATTCTGGGTGTCGTTGGCGGCTGGCTTGGTAGCAGTCTCTTTCTTCCGCTGGCTCCTGCCGAGATGCGCCGCCGCCCGCGAATTGGCATGGATTGACCACACGCGGCACACGTTCTGCGTGTCCAACCGGCAAGCACGTTTTCTTTTTCGGAAGAATCGCACAAACCCCTACAGTTCTCCAATTCCGCAGATCCTGTCGCCGAATATGCGATGGAAACGGCTGGCGCGGCCGGGGCGACGGGCTTTCCGGCCCTCACGATGATTGCCGCGATTGTTCACGAAACGCACACCGATTGATATTCTGAATAGTGACGCCTCGCGGCGATCCTCTTCCTTCTTCCCCGGCGGTGGACATGGACGAGTTGCACCACGAGTGTGGCGTGGCGGCGTTGTACTACCTCCCCAATCATTCCGACAAGTCCCCCGTGTGGACTGGCGCGCCCGATCAGGTGTCGCGGCTGATGCCGCGAATGCTCCTGGATCTCCAGAACCGCGGGCAGCTTGCAGCGGGCCTGGCAACGTACAATCCCGAGCGCGACAAGCTCGTGGATACCTACAAGGACACTGGAACGGTTATTGAAGCGTTCCGGATGAATGAACCGGCCAAGTATGCCTCGATCATGGAGGACTATGCCGGTCGCGCGGCTATCGGCCATACCCGCTATGCCACCTGTGGCGCGACAGGGCGGAGCTACTCGCAGCCTTTCCAGTTCCGCCACGGCCGCAAATGGAAATGGTTCGCCTTCGCCTTCAACGGTCAACTCACCAACTTCGCCGAACTCCGCGAACAACTCCTCCGCAGCCACGATTACCATCTCACCCGCGATAACGACACCGAAGTCATCATGCACTACATCGCCCACGAGATGCGGGGCGATGATCGCCCGAATCTCGTGGACGTGTTCCGTCGACTGGGGACCAAGTTCGACGGTGCCTACAACCTCGTTTTCCTCAACGCGATGGGCGACATGGTCGTCCTGCGCGATCCGGTCGGCATTCGGCCGCTGGTCTACGCCATTGATGGCCCCATGTTCGGTGCCGCCAGTGAGTCGGTCGCGCTGCAGAATCTCGGCTTCCGGCAGGGGAGCATCAAGTCGCTGGCGCCAGGCGAGATGATCCTCATCCAGAATGGCGAACTGAGCGTTCACCGCTTCGCGGAGAGCCGGCGAACCGCACACTGCTTCTTCGAGTGGATTTACTTCGCCAACGTTGCCAGCACGCTCGATAATCGCAGTGTTTACCTGAGTCGCTCCCGGCTCGGCCAGGAACTGGCCCGTCAGGAACGTGTGCTGAATCGCGTACCGCTCGACCCGAAGGAAACCGTGGTCGTACCGGTGCCCGATACCGGCAAGGCTGCGGCCGACGCAATGGCCTTCGCACTGGGTATCCCCAGCGTTGAGGGGTTGATTCGCAATCGCTATATCGGGCGGACGTTCATTGAAGGCGGGAATCGTGCCGACAAGGTGCGGCTGAAGTTCACACCACTGCGTGAGGTGCTTCAGGGGAAGAAGGTGCTACTGGTCGAGGATTCCATCGTCCGCAGCACAACACTCCAGAGCCTGCTACGGCACCTGCGTGAGCAGGGCGGCGCAGCAGAGGTACACGTCCGCGTGGCGTGCCCGCCGATCCTCTCGCCGTGCTTCTATGGCATCGACATGAGCACGGTGAAGGAGCTATTCGCGCCGAAGTTCATGACCGGCAAGACACCGACAGTCGCCGAACAGGATGCAATGGCCAAAGCTCTGGGTGCCGACTCACTCTTCTATCTACCAGTCGATGCCGTGGCTCGCTGCATCGACCTACCGGCCGAGAAACTCTGCCGCGCATGCATCACGGGTGAGTATCCCACTCCCGCCGGTGAGCAGATGTACCAGCTCGCGCTCCGCAAGCACTCTGGTGGCGATTCCAGCGGCCGGACGTACGAGCATCCCGGCGAACCGCTGATGTGCTCCGTGAATGACCCCAGCTAGGACACGGGGAAGCACGATTGCGGATTGCGGGAATCTGGCAGAAGAAGCGGCTTGCGGCTTCTGCCTGAACTCCGCAATCCGCATCTCGATTCTGTAATCGCTTCAGGATGAACGCCATGCCAGACACCGATACTCAACCGCTCATCGCCTACACGCTCCACCCCGATCAGTCGGCCGATGTGTTCCCGGAACCGGCTCCCATCGCGCGCGAATGGATGGATAACGCTCACCAGCGTCATCCCTATCGCTGTTTGCCGCTGGTCATCGCCAACCAGTGCGGCTGGGTGCTTCGCTGCCCGGTCAGCTTCAGCGCGTACTGGTACGGAGGTGCGGCCAAGGAAGACCTGGAGTTGCGCTTCGACCAGCCGGATAACCGAATCCTCTCGCACTTCGGCAGCGGTGTCATCACCTTCACCGTTCCGTTTCTCTTCCGCACGCCGCCGGGTATTAACCTCTGGGTGAAGGGGCCGGCCAACTGGGTGAAGGATGGCGTGCAAGCACTCGAAGGTGTCGTGGAAGCCGACTGGATTGCTTCCACATTCACGATGAACTGGAAGATGACACGGGTGTGCGAGTGGGTGCGATTCGAGAAAGATGAGCCGTTCTGTATGCTGGTTCCCGTGCCGCGCGTCCTCATCGAGACACTCGTTCCGCGTGTCGAGTCGATTGGCGCGAACCCGGAACTGGAAACGCAGTATCGCAAGTGGGAAGCGAGCCGCAGCGGGTTCCTCGTCGGGCTAACCAGCCGCGACCCGGAAGCCGTCGCGCGCGGGTGGCAGAAAGATTACTTTCAGGGCCGTACCCCCGACGGCAAGGAAGTGGACTCGCACCAGACGCGACTGAACGTGAAGGAGTTCCCGAAAGGTTAACCGGGCAGCCACATCACCGCTGGTTCGGTTCCCGGCAACCGTGTAGGATGGGATTCGCTTCGACTACCTCTCCTGATACCGGCCAACGTCATGCGCCACCTCGCGCTCGCGATTCTAGTTTCGTCACTCACCCTGACCACGGGTTGCGGGAAGAAAAGTGTTCCCGCTCCCACACCTGGCGAGCCGCCCGCAGCCACTCCACCGGCTACCACCGATCCAGTTGCTGAACGGAACAAGCTCCTCGCCGGCCTCAAGAGCAACCGTCAGGAAACGCGACGCAATTCGATCGAGGAACTTTCGTGGCTGGCCGAAGACGATCCTGCCGTGCTGCCGGCGCTCGTCGAGATGCTCAAGGACAAATCGACGGCGGGTTCGGGCCGCACACGCGCCGACCAGATCAGCAGCACACGCGAAGCGGCCGCGACGACGCTCATGTATTGCACCAAGGGCGAGCAGATAATGAAGGAGAAGGGGCTTCCGGCGCTGCGCGAGGGTCTCACCGATTCTTCCGCGGCCGTGCGCGAACACACGGCATACACCATTGGTCTGCTCGGGGCGGTCGGAAAGCCGCTGGCGGCCGACGTGCAGAAACTCTGCGGCGATCCGGATGAGTACGTTCGCGGGGTGGCGTTCGATACCCTGCGGCTCATCGGCGTTGCCGATCCTGTTGCGCTCGTGAAACTGCTCACGAACAAGGACGAGGAAACCGCCCGATTGGCGTCCGAATTGGTCCCGATGGTGAAGAAAATGCCGGCGGAAGCGGTCGGGCCGCTCACCGAAGCACTGACGAGCGCCAACGCCAACGTTCGCACCGCGGCGGCAAATGGGCTGGCGGCGGTCGGCGCGCAGGCCGCTTCCGCGGCGCCGGCACTCGCCGACGCGATCCGTAAGAGTTACCCCGCGCAACTCGACGAGAAGACCGCTCAGATTAACGGCCCCGGCATCGCTTATTGGAATGCACTGGCTGCCATCGGCCCGGCGGCGGTCGATCCCACGGCCAAGCTGATCGAGCACTCCAACGCGCTTGTCCGGATGCTCGCGGCACGCACACTCGGTGAACTGGGCATGGACGCGCGACCGGCGAAGGCAGCACTGACGAAGGGGCTAAGCGACAGCACAGTGAACGTCGCCGTCGAATCGGCCGTTGCGTTATGCGAACTCGGTGAGTCGGTCCAGGAGTCGCTCGACACGATGAAACGCGGCATCAACTCTCCCATCGATCGCGTGGCCGCTTACGCCATCGCTGCCGTGCCCCGGCTTGGCAGTCGTAGCAAGGAACTCATTCCACTGGCGCTGGCCAAGATGAGCGACTCGAACCCGAACACGCGCTACGCCGCGGTGGAGTTGGTGGCCGATCTGCCGCCTGAGGAAGCGAAGAAGTACGCCGCGGATGTGGGGAAACGAGCGGCTGACGAGTTACCTGAAATCCGCCGGCTCGCGGGTCGCGTTCTGGAACAGTTGGGCGCCGCCGGTTCGCCTGCCGCTGCGATGCTGGGCGCGGCACTGACCGACGAAAAGGAACTCGATATTCGCGAGCAGTTCGTCGATGCTCTCGTTGCGATGAAGGAGGGAGCCAGACCCGCGTTGCCGGGAATGCTCGCGCTGGTTGCCGATAAATCGCTCGACACCAGCCTGCGTGTGAAGATAGCCGCTGCGGTCGTGACTGCCGATCCGACTTCGCCCGAGGTCGCCGTGGCACTCGTGAAGCTGGCGAACAATACGGATGCGGTGGTCCGCGCCGCTGCTGCTGCGGCGCTGGGGAAGGTGAACCCACTGCCTGCCGCTGCGCTGGCGGCACTCGTGAAGTTGGCGAAGGACGATGCGAAATCGACCGTCCGCGGCGCGGCGATTCAGGCACTCGCGATGGCCGGCCCGCGTGCTAAGGCCGCGAAGCCCGATCTGGAAACGATCAGCACCGGGAAGATGCCAGGGCTAGTGCTCTGGGCGAAGGTGGCCCTGGCGGCTGTGGATGGCGATGTGAGCAAGGCCGCGCCGGTGGTTCGCGCCGGGCTGACGGATCGTTCCACGTCCACACGCGGCGCCGCGGCCGAGGCACTGCTGGTCGTCGGCCCCACGAATGCCGATCTGCCGCATCTTCTGAAACTTCTGCGTGATGCCAAAACCACGACGAAGACGGCCGCGGCACGAAATGTGGCGCGACTCGGCCCCTCTGCGAAGGACGCCGTGCCGGCGCTCATCCGCCTGCTGGACGAACGCGATTCCGAGGCACGCATTGCCGCGGCCGAGGCGCTGGGCGCGATCGGCCCTGCGTCCCGGCCCGCCATCCGCAAGTTGAAGGAACTCAGCAAGGAACCGCTGGCCCGATCGACCGCTCAGAAGGCACTGAACAAGATCGAGAAGAAGTGAGCCATCGCGCGGGTTAGCCCGCACCCACCTTCGCCCCTGACGATGGCCTTCCACCCATCGGTTTCACCTATTTGGTGCCTTTACGCTTCCGTTGAACCCCGACCGACACTCCAGGCCACATTCATACACTGCCTAAGCCACGACCGCGTGCGGTCCTCGCCCGGATGCCCCCATTCAAGGAGTCTCACATGGCGTTCACGCTTCCGTCGCTCTCCTATGCCTTCGACGCACTGGAACCGCACATCGACGCGAAGACGATGGAGATTCACCACGACAAACACCACAAGGCTTACGTCGATAACCTCAACAAGGCGCTGGAAGCGGCACCGGACCTCGCCAGCCAGGACATCACCACACTGCTGCGCGGCATCGGCAGCGTGCCTGTTGGCATCAAGCAGGCGGTGATCAACAACGGCGGCGGCCATGCCAACCACGCTCTCTTCTGGGAGATCATGGGGCCGAACGCCGGCGGGGAACCGACCGGCGCGCTCGCGGACGCGATCAAGGCCGCGTTCGGCGATTTCGCCAGCATGAAGGCGAAGGTGAAGGAGAACGGACTGGGGCAGTTCGGTAGCGGCTGGAGCTGGGTTGTTTACAATTCCACCGCTGGCAAACTGGAAGCGATCAAGAAGGCGAACCAGGATAGCCCACTGATGGATGGCCTCGTGCCGCTGCTGGGTGTGGACGTGTGGGAACACGCCTATTACCTGAAGTACCAGAACCTCCGCGCCGCTTACATCGACGCCTGGTGGAACACCGTTAACTGGAAGGCGGTTGAGGGGAAGTTCGCCGCGGCGAAGGCCGGAAAGTAACGTCTCTGGGTCAACATTTCAGGGGAAGTTTCGAGACGTATGGGCGTCTCGGAACTTCCCTTGCTGCGTTTCTGAGCGCGGTGCTACTCCGGGTGAGTAACCCGTTTGCTGACCTATTCGAGTGATGCGAGCGCGATTCCAGCGGCAAGCGAGTCACGCATTTCGACTCCGTCGGTATCGTCCGAAAGAAAAAATCTTCCGCGCGGGCCGATTCTCGGCATCAAACGCGCAATGCACACTCAACGGTCGCGTGCCTCTGATGTGTGGAGGGCCGTGTGCGGCCCGTTGTGGCGGCCCAGACAAGGTGGTCCGGCTGCATGCCCACGCTGCGCGTGCGCGGCGATCCGGCACTTCTGGATTGCGGAGATTACAGCGAAAGCGATGGCGACGGACTGTTCTACCGACCGGCAATCCTCTGCCTCCGGCTCACAGTCGAAGTGCCAGGTGGGTGCGCCGCTTTGTCCGAATGCGCTCTTCGATTCCGTCGTGGCACACAAAGAGTCAGCCTGGTTGCACGCCGACCACCCGCTACCCGGTACACTATGTCTGGGGAGCGCGGAGGACCGTCGCATGTTATCTGGCTGGCGCTGGAAGTTCGTGTGGCCTGTGGTGCTGGCGACCATCTGTCTGGTCGGGCTATGCATGTTCACGGCTGTCTCGCTGCTGCGTCAGCAGGCGACCGTTCACCGGGCGATCCGCGACGACCTCCAGAGTCGGCGCGCGGCCGTGGAACTGGAAGAGTGCCTGGCCGACGTGCTGGCGCTGCAGCAGGATCGGGTGGAGGGTGTGTCGGTACTCCACGATCGAGCACGGAAGCATCTGGCGACTCTCGCCGAGACGGCGGATGAGCCTGTGGAACAGGAACAGGTGTCCCAACTGAAGACGGCGTTCAACGATTATCTGCAGAAGTGGGACGCGATGCCGCCACCTGGCAAGGTCGGACATGAGCCGGCGTTTCGCGAAGCCCGGCACCTCCTCGAAACCAACGTGCTTCAACAGTGCCATGAGGTCGAACAGTCCAGCCATCGGCGACTGGATCAGACCACGCAGGAACACGAGCGGGTGCTTCAGCAACTCGCCTGGGGCATGGCTGGCGTCGCGGTGCTTGGTGGTGTGGCGGGTCTGGTACTCGGTTTCGGTGTGGCTCGCGGACTGAGCCGGTCGATTTCGCGGCTCCAGGTGCGCGTGCGCGACGCGGCCGGCAAGCTCGCCCATATCACGCTTCCCGACATTGTGCTTGTCGGCGAGGGCGGATTCGAGGGGCTGCACGAACAGATCGACCGGCTCACCTCGCGCATCGAACAGGTCGTGCGGCAACTCCATGAACGGGAACGCGAAGTACTGCGGGCGGAACAACTGGCCGCAGTGGGACAGATGGCCGCCGGCGTGGGACATGAAATCCGCAATCCGTTAACAGCGATCAAGATGCTCGTGCAGACCGCTCTCGCCGAGGGAACTCCCGGCGCGCTTGCGCTCGACGACCTGCGTGTCATCGAGGAAGAAGTACGCCGCATCGAAAGCTCGCTCCAGACGTTTCTGGATTTCGCGCGGCCGCCGAAGGTCGATCGCCACCCGGTCGACTTGCTCGGCGTGGTACGGGCTGTTGCGGGGTTAATCCGTGGCCGCGCCGAACGCCAGCGAGTCGCCGTTCGTGTCGAGGCGCCGGATACGCCCGTGATGCTGACTGCCGACGCCGCGCAGTTGCGGCAGGTGCTGCTCAACCTTTGCCTGAATGCGCTGGACGCGATGCCGGCCGGCGGCGAACTCTGCTTGCGCGTTCAGGTTCCTGCAGGCGGACCTGTCTCGGTCGAAGTCACGGACACCGGACCAGGTGTCGCGCCGACTATGGTGCCGCGGCTCTTCGTTCCCTTCGCCAGCACGAAGGACACCGGCTTGGGGCTGGGGCTCCCCATCTCCAAGCGCATCGTCGAAGACCACGGCGGTAAGATCACGGCGACCACCGGACCCCGCGGCGCGACGTTCTGCGTAGCGCTCCCGCAAGGGAAGTGAGATCGAAGTGCGCGGAAGAAACGCGATACCGGGCGGCACCTTCGCTCCCGGCTGACTGACCCAAGAGTGATACCTTTTACTGCCAGCCTTTGCCCACCATGCCAACCCTTCTCGTCGTCGATGATGAACCGGCCATTCAGCACGCCTTCCAGCGAGCCTTTCGTGGTGGCGAACTGGCGGTGGCCACCGCGACAACTGCCGCCGAAGCTCTGGAGCGAGTCGCACGCCAGAAACCCGACGTCGTTGTGCTCGATGTGAGCCTTCCGGATGCAACGGGGCTGGAAACGTATCACCGACTCCGTGAGATCGACGCCCGCGTGCCCGTCATTCTCATCACCGGCCACGGTACAACGGAACTGGCGATCGAGGCCATGAAAGCGGGCGCATACGAGTATCTCCTCAAGCCGCTGGAACTGCCGGAACTCCAGGCCGTCGTTGGCCGGGCGGTACAGTCCAGCGAACTGATGCGCGTGCCGGCGGGGATGCCTGACGACGCAGTCGCGCAAAGCTCCGGCGACGTACTGCTGGGTCGCTGCACCGCGATGCAGGATGTTTACAAGGCCATCGGCCGCGTCGCAGGGCAGAACGTCACGGTGCTGATCCTGGGTGAGAGCGGCACGGGCAAGGAACTGGTCGCCCGCGCCATCTATCAGCACGGCCCGCGCGCCGGAATGCCGTTCCTGGCTGTCAACTGCGCTGCCATTCCGGAGCCGCTGCTTGAAAGCGAACTATTCGGTCACGAGAAAGGTGCATTCACCGGGGCAGACCGCAAGCGCATCGGCAAGTTCGAACAGTGCCACGGCGGAACGCTATTCATGGATGAAGTGGGCGAGATGACGCCACTGACACAGGCCAAGCTCCTGCGTGTCATTCAGGATCAGTCATTTGAACGCGTTGGTGGTGGCGAGACGATTCAGACGGATGTTCGCCTGATCGCCGCCACAAACGCTGACCTGGAGAAAATGGTCGACGATGGCCGCTTCCGCAAGGACCTTTACTTCCGGCTCAATGTCTTCACCATCCGCCTTCCACCGTTGCGCGAGCGCGGTGAGGATGTGGGGGTGCTCGTCGAACACTTTGTGAAGCGTTTCGGTCGCGAACTGGGCAAGCCCGAGGTGGAGGTGTCGCCGGAAGCAACGGCCATGCTGCGCGGCTATGCCTGGCCGGGCAACGTCCGTGAGCTTCAGAGTGTGTTAAAACAGTCGCTCTTGCAGATGAGCGGTTCGGTACTCCTGACGGACTTCTTGCCGCCGCATGTGCGCAAGCCGGCATCGACTCCGACTGCGCAGGAGCAGTCGGAGTTGTTCAACTGGGACGACTTCGTCGGCGGCCTCATCGAATCCGGTACGGAGAATCTGTATGCCCAGGGACTGGAGCGGATGGAACGCGAAGTACTTCTGCGGGTCCTGAAGCACACCAGCGGCAATCAACTTCAGGCCGCGCGGATTCTCGGCATCACCCGCGGCAGCTTGCGGAACAAGATTCGCACGCTCGGAATCAGCATCGCGCGTTCGGTGTGGACCGACGACGACTCGGAATCGTGAGCGTCGGCTTCCCAATTGTAAATAAAGTGTCGGAAACTCGACTGGACAGGATTTGGCCAGCGGTTATAGCCCCTGTTCGTTTGCGGCTTCGGGGGAAGTCGCCACGGGGGAGGAAGCCGCTATGGGAAGGGGAATCGCGTTAGTGCTGGCGGGATTCGCTGCACTGGCCGGTGGGTGCGCGACGCCGGCACGCTATGTCGAGAAGTCGGCCGATTCAGGCATTATCGCCATCCCGACGAATCAGGGAATCTTCGGCGGATACAACGAACGTGAAGCGACCAAACTCATCCAGCAACACGTCGGCTCGGACTACGAGATCGTCGATGCTCGCGAGGTCGTGACCGGGCAAACGACACTGAATAACCAGCAGATGGATGGACAGCAGACCGCGAACCGACGCAATCCGAACCAGCCGGGCTTCCAGCAAAACGCGATGAACACGACGACCACCCAGGACACGACCGAGTGGCGGATCTGGTATCGCCGCAAGGCCAGTTTGGGGCGGCCGGGTCAGCCGGTGAGCGGCGTGATGCAGACCGGCGGCGTGCAGCGGCCGCTGGGTCAGAACGTCGTTCCCAGCGTACTTCCGGGCGGCGGCGTGGGCGGGCCAACCTCGTACTTTGCCCCAACCCCGCGCACGCCCTCGGGCGCCGCCTGCTCGTCCTGACAGTTTCATTGAGGGTGCGGTCGCGCCCCGAGCTGAACGCATGAGTGATGAACCGGAACTCCGTCGCGACCCGGTGACTGGCCGATGGGTGCTGATCGCCCCGGAACGGGCGAGACGCCCCATCGCGCTGTCGGACGCCGGGCCACACCATCGTACCAACGGTGAGCGCACTCCGTGCCCGTTCTGCCCCGGTCAGGAGTACGACACGCCCAACGAAACCTTCGCCTACCGCGAGCCAGGGAGCGCGCCGAACGGCCCTGGCTGGCATCTTCGCGTCGTGCCCAACAAGTTCCCGGCCGTGCGATGCGACCCAGTCACCCGGCGGCTCACGCCGCAACTGGTGAGGGAAGACGCTGCGCTCTTCGCTTCCGTGCCGGCATACGGCGTGGCGGAGGTGTTGATCGAATGTGCGGAACACATCAGTAATCCCACACTCCTTTCGGACGGGCAACTCCGCGATGTCTTCCGTGCTTACCGCGAGCGGATGAAGACACTCTCGGCCGATCCTGGTCTGGCGGCTGTCTCTGTCTTCAAGAACGTCGGGGCGGAAGCGGGTGCGTCACTGGGTCACACGCACTCGCAGATCATCGCGACAGCCGTCGTGCCGGAATTGATTCGCGCCGAACTTGCCGGCGCGAGCGAGTACTTCACGCGCACCGGTCACTGTGTGTTCTGCGACCTCGCCGCACGCGAACTGGCCGACGGCACGCGCGTGGTCGCTCGCTCTGCACATTTCGTTGTTGTCACGGCATTCGCCCCGCGCTTCGGCTACGAGATGTGGGCGATACCGCTTGCGCATGAAACCCGCTACGAGTCGATTACCGACGGTGAAACGTTCGAACTTGCACGCTTACTCAAACGCGTGCTCCGCGCTCTGGACGACGTGCTGCATTCACCCGCATACAACTGGTTCCTGCACACCACGCCGCCACGCGCCGGCGATCTGCCATCCTATCACTGGCACCTGGAGATTGTGCCGCGAACGTCGCGGCCGGCCGGCCTCGAATGGGGTCACGGTTGCAACATCAGCACCACAAGCCCCGAACACGCCGCCGCGCAGTTGCGGGCCGCGTTGCCAGTGGTGGAGTGAGTGGTAAGTTGATGACGAACGGAGCGACCGTTTCACCATCAGCCAGACGCTCGCCGTTCGTCCAGGACACGTCATGCGTATCGGTATCTTCGGCGGAACATTCGATCCCGTCCACATGGGCCACTTGATCCTGGCCGAGCAGTGTCGCTCGCAGGCCAATCTGGACGAGGTGTGGTTCGTGCCCAGTGCGCTGCCGCCGCACAAGTTCGACCGCGGTCTGACGCGCTTCGAGCAACGCTGCGAGATGCTGGAACTGGCCGTCGCGGGGCATCCGGCGTTCCGTGTGGACCGCATCGAGAAGGAACGCGGCGAACTGAGCTACACCGCAGTGACACTGGAACAACTCCACGACCGGAACCCCGGTTACGAGTTCATCCTACTCATGGGGTCCGACTGTCTCCCGGACTTACCGGGCTGGTATGAGCCGCAGAAGGTGTTGTCGCTGGCGAGCCTTGTGGTGGTGCCACGGCCAGGCGTGATGCTCTGGACGGCCGAACGGTTGGCGAAGTCGCTGGGGTTGGAACCGCAGGCGGTGCGGTTGCAGTTCGTGGCATGTCCGATGATCGAGATTGCCAGCCGTGAGTTGCGCCGTGCGATTATCGATGGGATGAGCGTTCGTTACATGATCCCGCGCGCGGTGGAAGAGTACATTCGCGACCGCAAGCTCTACCCTGCGGTTGAGTGAGCCAACTGCTCGAAGCCCACACGAATGGGTGGGCTTCGAGCAGTTGGCTCAGTAGCTGTTACTTCTTCTTGCCGCCAGATTCCTGACGCTTGGTCTTGGCCTTGGGCGAGCCAGGACCAACCTTGTTCGTCGGGCGGACCATGACCACGGCGCCGGGGAAGCCCGGAATGCCGCCACGGATCATCAGAAGGTTATTCGCGGGGTCGATCTTGACCACGGTGAGATTGCGGATCGTGATCCGTTCGTTGCCGTAACGTCCGGCGCGTTTCAGACCCTTCTTGGGACGGCCACTACCACGGTTGCTTGCCAGCGACGAGGTGGAACCCGCCTGCCGGTGAACTTTCTTGGCACCGTGCGCGGCCGGCAGACCGGCGAAATTGTGCCGCTTCATCACGCCCTGCGTGCCGCGACCCTTCGACGTACCAATCACGTCCACGGCCAGCACATCCTTGAACACTTGCTCCAGTGTGAGCTTGTCGCCGACCTTCACCGTCATGTCATCCGCGTAGGACTCGAACTTCTTGGTCACGCCCTCTCCGCTAACGCGGATGCGTTCCACCTTGAAACTCGCCTCGCCTGGTCCGGCCTTCACGGTCGCAGGATCGATGAAGTTGCCGCGGTCGATGCGGAACTCACGCACGACCTTCTGCGGCTCGCAGTCGGCCTTGGGCGGAATCGCGACGCCGGCCTTCTCGCGAGCGGCCTTCCGTTTCGATTCCAGCCCCGCAGCAACATGGCCGCGTTCCGGGCGGGTCGCGTTCTTACGCTTCTTGTCCTGGAAGCCGAGTTGCACGGCCGCGTAGCCGTCCTTCTTCACGCCCTCGGCCGCGGCGAACTTCACCTGAAGCACCGGGCACGGGCCAAGTTGCAGGACGGTCACGGGTTCGGCCTTACCCTCGGCCGTGAACACCTGCGTCATGCCAACCTTGTAGCCGATCAATCCCAGAGACATGTGAACACCTTTCGCCGCGATGGTGGCGGCACTGTTGACCCCGCGCGACCTGCACTCGGCATCAGAAGTGCCGTGCATCAGTCGGTTTGTGTCCGGGGCGTAGGGAAGTGTGAATTGTAGTGACTGTGCGTTGTCTGGCCAGCCAACGAGACCGCACGGCCCGCGTTATCATTCCTGGGCGGAGATGCAGGTTGGCGCAGGTTCCGACGGCGACGGCCCCGGCGAGGGCGGTTCGCCGAAACCTCGACTTTGAGAGTTGGACCGAATCACGACGCGCCGTTACGATGGAATCCGCCCTGCACAGCTTGAGGCACACCATGACGCGGCTCCTCGCGACAGTCGGGATTCTTGCGTTTGCGCTCGAAGGGATCGCGGGCGTGCTTGCGCCTGGGCAACTCGTCGAGCAACTCCAGTCCGAGAACTTTCGCGAGCGCGAAGCGGCTGCCGCTGCGTTGCGGAAGGCCGGTCCGGAAGCGATTCCGGCACTGAGAAAGGCCGCGGCATCGTCGGAGAGTCCCGAAGTGCGACAGCGTGCCGCGGCGATTCTCCGCAAGCTCCAGTTCGCGGCAATCAGCGGGCAGTTGCTAGCCCCCAAAATGGTGAAACTCGACTACAGAGCGACGCCACTGGCCAGGGCATTACACGATCTGCGCACGCGCACCAGCCTGAACCTCGTACTCGATACGGAGAACCGGGGCGATCCGTTCCGAACGGTCACCTGTTCCACTGGTGAAGTGACGGTATGGGAAGCGCTCGACGCTTTTTGCGCGGCGGCCGGACTGCATGAAAAGTTCCTCGCGGAATTCACACCGCCGAAACGCCCAGGCCCTCTGGGCGGCTACTCGGGTTACACTGTGCCGCCCTCCATGATCGGCGTGGACGTTCCCATCCTGCTTTCCGCTGGCGAGCCCCAGCGTGTCGTCGGCGACCGCCGCACTGCGGTGCGCGTGCTGGTGCTGCCACCGTCGTTCCCTGACCACCGCGTCACGCTGGGCACGGGCGACACGACACTCTGTTTCGATGTCCGGCCCAGCGCGGGACTGAACTGGCAGGGGGTAAGCGCCGTGAAGATCACGCGACTGATCGATGAAGCCGGGTGCATTGGCCGCGCGGCAAATCCGATCTCGAATACGCTGGAATCCGGGCCGACCTATGGTTTCGGCGGCTTTGGTGTTCAAGGCCAGCTTGGCCAGTTTGGGAACCTCGGTGGTCAATTCGGACTGCAGGGCGGTCTTACGGGCTTCGGCGCGACCGCTCAGCCCCGACCCGTGCCGAACCCGTGCATTCAACCGGTGGCATTGAAACTTGCGACACCGCATGCGCGTCGCATCAAACGGCTGGAAGGGAGCCTCTTCGGAGAGATCATTCTGCCCAATCAGACGCTGGTCACCGTGAACGAGCCAGAGAAGCACATTGGGGCCACCGTCACCGGGCAGGGCGACGTACGACTAACCGTTGTCTCACTGACGCAGACGGTGGAAGGAACGAAAGCGCAACTCCTCCTGGAATATCCGGCTCCGTGGTCGATCGGTGCGCGACGCGGGTTCAATCCGGGTGGTATCTGGCCGGAACCACCGCGACCAGGCAGCACAATTCCTCTCGTGGATGTTCAGGATGCGTCCGGCCGTCGCATTCAGGTGGAGACCGCGCAGCAAACGCCGGTTAGCCTCGGCGATGGCTCGACCATCGCGATGCGGATTAACTGGACGTGGCGGAAAGAAGCCGGCATGCCGGCGAAGTTTCTCGTGGTCGGCCCCCAGACCACGACCGTCGAAATCCCCTTCGCGTTCGACGATGTGCCGCTCCCCTGAGTGTCACTCCGTGGGTCCTTCCCACCGTAGTTTGCCTGCGTTCGGACCACAGAGCCGGCAGAACCAGCCGCCCGCGCGCTTTGGGCGACGGTGCCGGTCGAACTCCATCGCGCAGCCCGGGCAGATCGCGCGCCAGCGGCCGCGCGGCATCTCGATCTCCTCGCCGTAGCACGCCACGGGACGTGCCCCAATCGTGATGCACATCGCGCGCCACGCCGCATCGTGCCCGTGCCCCGGACCGACCAGCGCGTGCGCGATCTCGTGCAGGATCGTATCGCGAATCTCCTCGTCGGCGTTGCGCTCGGCGAAGTGCGCCGAGAGTTCGATCCGGCCGGGCTGGCCGCGATGAGGGTAAAAGCAGACGCCGGCACGCCGGACGTTCGTGTTGAAGCCGAACTCCCAGTCGGCGAGGTGGTATTTCGCGATCAGCCCCTGGGCCAGCTCGCGAATGGTGGCGGCACGCGGCGTCAGGCGAAAGGGGGTGCTCACGAACTCTCCTGGCGGCTATCGGATGAACGTGTTGAATCGCTTCCTTAACTGCGTGATGGTGTTGGGGGCCAGTCGTGGGAGGCCGCCGAGCTGGAAACTCGCCAGTGACGGCAGATGTGGCGAGTTCAGAATTGCCTGTGCTCCGGAATCAGTCACTCCGCGTGCCGAGATGTTCAGTTCCTCCAGGTGTGCCAGCCGCGTGCATGCCGCAATCGCCAGACAGCCGCGGTCGCCATTCGACGAGGAGAGTGAGAGCCGCAGCAACCGCGATGCGTAACGCGAGTTGAGGAGTTTCTGAAGTGAGCGTCTCGATTCGTTCCAGAGCGATACGGTGTCGATGGGTGCCCAGGCGAAGACTTCATCGGCGAAGCGGGCGAAGGCATCCTGGCCATCGAATGTGACGTGGTGATAGAAACCGCGTTGCATGTTAATGCCGATGCGGACGCCGCGTTGCGTGGGGGAACCGCGTGTCCACTGGCCGGCTGACTCCGAGCGGAGCCAGTCGGAACGCTCTTCGAGTTCCACGATCCGGTTCTTATCGGTTGAGCGGGCCAGTTCGACCTGTACGCGGATGAACTCGGCCCGTAGCGCGTCGTCATGCTCTTCCAGCCAGTCGGCGTAAATCAGCCGTGGGGTGTCTTCCCACGGCTCTTCGCAGATCGCTCGAAACAGGGCATCGCCATCGCTGGTCATGTCAGATTGAGTATACCACTCGGGCGCCATCCGTGAAACGCGCTGCGGCCGCAAGAGTGTGGGGGATTCACTCCACCACTCCCTTGCGGCCGCAGCGCGTGGATCAATCGCTACTTGCGTTACTCGCGATTGCCGGACTTCACATTTTCATCGAGCTTTTTCTTCTGCTCGTCCGTTTCCACGTAGTTGAACTCCTGCTTGAGGAGGCTCAGTACCGATTCCCGAGCCTTCGTCATTGCCTCCTCGTAGCTAAGCTGGCGAATCTCGCGCGCGTTGCCGGTGCGCGAGAACACGTTGAAGCGGAAGTCGTCGGGCGTCTTCAGATCGCGGCGCATGAGCGTCGTGACGTAGAAGGTGTCCTTCGGGGCATCCGGCATCACCAGCACGGTCTTCATCGGCTTGTCGCGGTTGTCGAGCAATTCCTTGCGCATCTCCGCGGTTGGGTAAGGAATGTTCTCTGAGGGCTTCAACTCGAACGGCTGGAGTTGCCCGCCGCCCTGAAGCATGGCCTGAATGCCGCTGGCAGGGACCAGTGGGCAGACGCCATTGATGGTGATGGGCGTTGCCCGCTCGCGCGCCTTCGGGTCGAGGCTCTCGCGGAGTTGAGCGGCCTTGTCGGCGAGGAACTGGTTGAGCAGGAACGGATCGGTGAATTGCCCGGCCCGGATCTGATCGGCCAGCGAGTTCGCATGTGCCTTTGCCAGCTCGCGTGCTTTCATGTGCCGCCACGCCTCAATCACCGCGCCACGAGCAGCGACGAGGTTCTGCTTCTTCGGCGGAATGTCCTCCGTTCGCCACACGACGAACTGAGTCTTTCCTTCTTCGCGACCACCCAAGGCGCTCGGCGGATACATCGTTGCCTGGAAGTTACCGGTGGTCGGTCCACCGCGGCGCGGTGGTGCGAATGGGTTTCTCGGGTCGCGCTGGCTCGTCCAGAAGAACGACTGCCCGAACGGGATGTATTCCTGCGAGTGGAACGCGCCGGCCTGTTTCAGGCTCTCCTTCTGGGCCTGCACCAGTGGCTGGAGGCCAGGGTCTTCCTCCAGTTCCCACTCGCTGCGCGGCGCGGCAGACTTGCCGTGCTGCTGGATTCCACGTGTGATCACGAACTCCTGCACATACTTCTCGATCGCCGCCTTGTCCTTCTTGTCCGACGCCATCTTCCCCAGTTCCGCGATGAAGTTGGGAATGTCGCCCTTGTCGGTGGTCGGAGCTGCGGTCGGGTTCGCGAGATCGCCGCGTGATTCACGGAACGCGATGGCCCTGGCGCGGGTGCTCACGACACTCTTGAGCAGTTCTGGCCGCAGGAACTCGATGGAAGGCGGCTTTGGTTCTTTGGCCGTGGCCGTAACGACGCCAGCCACCGCTCGCGCGAAGTGGTCCGGCCCAGGAATCGCGCCGAGTACCAGTGGCATTCCGACCTTCACGCGGTCGCGGATCTCATAAGCAACCGGGGCGGCCACCGCCATCGACACGGCGGCTAGGGGGTTGCCGCTCACGGCCTGACCGACGACGCCGCCAGCAGTCGCGGCCAGCACGCCCGGCCGCAGAACGCTGGAATCGAGCAGGTCGCGGACCAGGAGCGTGGAATCGTGGTAGGCGTTGCGTTGCTGCGCCTCGAACTTCAGCCGCTCACTTTCGTAAGCTGCGGCGACGGCCGGTTCCTTGAGCGACAGCGGCGCGGCAGCGGCCGCGAACCACCCGGACCCCATGCCAGGGATCGGCACCGTCAACGCGCCGTGTGCCTTCGCCATTGCCTCGCCAAGACGCACCTGCTGTTCGGCGATTCGCTTGTAATACGGCTCCTCACCCGTTACCCCGATCCACTGAACGGCGATCTTACGCGGCTCCTTGAAGCCGGGCGTCTCGCTGCGAGGGTTCGGCTCCTCGTTCTGATACTTGTCGAACAGGTCGCGGATTTCGGACTCGGTGGGCTGCCCCTGGACCTTGCTGAGGAAGCCAACGGCCGGCACCGGAATCACCTGATAGATGGCCGGGCTGCATTCCTCGCGGTAGAAGGTAAACGCCTCGTACGGGGTGGTGTAGGCCGGGGCCGCGTTGTACCGGCTGGCCTGACCCATCACGGCGGTCTGGGCGGCGCGCACGCGGAACTCGGTGGTGAGGGCGTCCCAGCAGCTTTCCATCGAGAAGCCCTGCATCTGTTGCTGTAGGGCACGGCGGATGTCCACATCGGACTTGAACGCGCCGTAGAACTCGGACGTGACCATGCGCATCACGTCGTCGAGTGTGAAGGTGATGCCGAGCTGGTCGGCTTTCTTCTTCCAGAGCATGAAACTGATCAGGTCGCGGTCGTTGCGGTCGGGCGAGTTGAGGAAGTAGAAACCCCCGCCGCCGATGGAGAGCTTGTGAATCAGCAAGAACAGACTTTGCGCGGTACGGGCAACTTCCTTTTCCTCGGGGCTGGCGGATGGTGATTCGATCTGCGCCGACATCGAGTTGGCCAGCGCAGGAAGCTGGATCACATCGCGTGGCGTGAGCATTCCGCCCATCCAGGCGCTGGAAATCTGCAGGGCCAGCTCGGCCGTTTCCTTCGCCCGACCGTTGAGCTTCAGCGATTGCTCACGCAGCGAGAGCGCGAGTGTTTGCGCCGACTGGTTGGCGGCCATCGCCATGTAGCGGTTGGCCATCCGCCGACCGAAGTCGACGTCGCGGACTTCCTTCGTCGTGACCTTGTGACCGTCGATCTTGCAGAGCACCTCGCCACTTCCGCCGCCGAACCAGTGCGGAATTTGGTCGAAGAAGTCGCCACGCCCGAACGACAGCGTGAACATGATCATGATGAAGACGGTCAGCACCGCGAACAACGCTTTCTGGTTCCGCCGGAAAATGCTGAACGGGTTGTAGGCCATTGTCGTTCCTCGATTTGCGGCGGAGTCTGATCACGGCCGCGGGGCTGCGGGGGTTGACAGCCTTCGTATCGCTGTACTAAGGGTGAGGGCGCCGGACGCCACTGCTGACATTCCACCCGACCGGTTCACCGATTGTAGTGATTGTAGGGGGCGGAACAATCGCTTTCAGCGCCCCGTCGTAGCCCAGGACCCCGATGATGTGATGTTGCGAAGGGAATGCCCTGCGAACGAGACGCCGAAGACTTCTCCTCGCCGCGCGCTTGCCCCATCTATATGGTGTGCCGACATCGGATTCCCGCACCGCGCATCGTGCCGGACCATCTAATGTAACCGACGCACGCTTCCCGCAGACGGAGTTCCCCAGAGTGCCAACGCCACGGAAGAAACCGGCGACGCCCAAGAGCAGCGAGCCCAAGAAGGCCAAGGCGCCACCGAAGAAAAGCGCGAAGGCCAAAAGCGCCACGCCCGACATTCACGACGACGGCGCGACCGACGGTCGCAGCTTCGATCTCGTTGTGGTCGAGTCGCCCGCGAAGGCCAAGACCATCAACAAGTATCTCGGCCCGAATTACCGCGTGCTGGCCAGCTACGGCCACGTCCGCGACCTCGATACGTCCAAGAAGAAGGGCGAGGCCGTTGCCGGGATCGACATTCCAGGCGGCTGGAAGCTCCGTTATGTCGTGGACGACGGCAGTGGCGAGGAGTCACGCGGTCGCGGCAAGCGTCGTTCGCCGAAGGACATTCTCGCCGAGATCGGCCGTGAGGCCCGACGTGCCAACCGTGTGCTGCTCGCGAGCGACCCCGACCGCGAGGGCGAGTCGATCGCCTGGCACATCGCCGACGAACTGAACCTGCCTGGTGAGAAGACCTGGCGCGTTCGATTCAACGAGATCACCAAGAACGCGATCACGGCAGCAATTGCTCAGCCGGAGAAGATCAACCGCCTTCGCGTCGATGCGCAAGAAGCACGCCGGGCGATGGACCGCGTTGTCGGCTTCCCGCTCTCGAACCTGTTGGGGAAGAAGGTAGCCAGCCGGTTGAGCGCGGGCCGCGTGCAGTCGGTCGCGGTCAAGCTCATCGTGGATCGCGAGCGCGAGATCGAATCGTTCAAGACCGAGGAATACTGGAAGATCACCGCACTTCTGGCGAAATCGGGTGCGGGAATCGCATGGAGTGCGGACCCGGCGAAGTCGAAGATTCTCGCGAAGAAGAAGGCGGAGCCGGCCAAGAAGGTCGAGTGGCACGCTCCCTCCGAGGAAGACACGCAGGGCGACGATGAGCCGGTCGTGGACACCGAGACCAGCGACGCGCCTGAGGCCGACTCGCCGCCGCGCGCGGCCGACGGCACGAGCATTCCCACTCCACCGGAGGGCGCGTTTCTGGCGAACCTCTTCCGCTGGGATGGCAAGGATGTCGGCCAGGCGGAAGCCGGCAAGAATATCCCCACCGAGGCCGAGGCGGATGCCGTTGTCGCGGCGCTCGCCGGGGCGCAGTTCGTCGTCTCCAGGGTGGAGAAGAAGGAACGGCTCGACCGGCCGCTGCCACCGTTTACCACCAGCACGCTCCAGCAGCAGGCCAACGTCCGACTGCGATTCAGCGCCAGCCGCACGATGCAGACGGCCCAGCGACTCTACGAGGGCGTCGAACTCGACGGGATGGGGCAAGTCGCACTCATTACCTACATGCGTACCGACAGCACGCGCGTCTCGAACGACGCGCTGGGCGCGGTGCGCGACTTCATCAAGGGTGACGCGCGGCTCGGCGCACGCTATCTGCCAAACTCACCGAACGCCTACAAGTCTGGGAAGAGCGCGCAGGAAGGGCACGAGGCCGTCCGCCCCACCGACGTGACGATGACGCCGCAGCGTGCCCGCGAGCATGGACTCGGCGGCGATCAGTTCCGGCTTTATGAACTGGTCTGGCGGCGCTTCGTGGCCAGCCAGTGCTGCCCGGCCGAGATGGAAGTGACGACTTATGAGATCACGGCAGGCCGCGGGCTGTTCCGCGCCAGCGGCCGCGTCATCAAGTTCGACGGTTACCGTCGCGTTCTCGCTCCTGCCGGGCGCGACGAGGACACCACGCTGCCCCTGGTGAACGAGAAGGACGTACTCGACCCGCTGGACCTGTTCGAGTCGCAACACTTCACGCAACCGCCGGCACGCTTCAACGAAGGCTCGCTGGTGAAGGCGCTGGAGAAGGAAGGCATCGGTCGACCGAGCACTTACGCGAGCATCATCAGCACGATCCAGAAACGCGGCTACGTCACGCAGGATCGCGGCCGGTTCTTCGCCACCGAGATTGGCAAGGTGGTCACCGATCTACTGGTAAAGCACTTCCCGCGAGTCATGGACTTGAAGTTCACCAGCCACTTTGAAGAGGAACTCGACGAGATCGAAACCGGGAAGTACAAGTACGCCGACGTACTCAACGAGTTCTGGGACCCATTCTCCGCGGAGCTGAAAAAAGCCGACACGGAGATGGAACCGGCCCGCTTCGTTACCGATGAGAAGTGCCCAAAGTGTGGGCGGTTCCTGGAGAAGCGATACACCGCCAAGACTGGCGGATACTTCCTCGGCTGCACCGGCTGGAAGGACAAGGAAAATCCGTGCACATTCAAGCAAGACTCATCGGGCAAGGAGATTGAAGGGCCGACCGTCACCGATATCGCCTGCCCGGCGTGCGGCCGGTTTATGGTGAAAAAAGAAGGGCGATTCGGCACCTTCTACACCTGCGAAGGCGCACCCGAATGCCCCACGACGATGAATCTCGGCGCCGATGGCAAGCCAGTCGTGACCGCGCTGCCGACCGAAAACAGGTGCCCGAAGTGTGAAAAACACAACCTCCTGCTGAAACAGAGCAAGGCCGGCAAGAACTACGTGCAATGCCCCGACTCGAAGTGCAAGTTCATCTCGGATTGCGACGAGAAAGGCAATCCGGTGAAGCCGACCGAGACAGGCATCAACTGCGAGAAGTGCGGCGCGCCGATGGCGATTCGATCGTCGTGGCGCGGCCCGTTCCTCGCCTGCACCGCGTATCCGAAGTGCCGCGGCACGAAGTCGATCAACGCGGAACTGCGTGAGAAGCTCAAGGACATTCTCCCACCGATGCCGGAGAAGACCGAGACGAAGAAACCCGCGGTGCCGCCAGTCGAGATCACCGAGGAATGCCCGGAGTGCGGCGCGAAGCTCAAGCTGATGAAGTCGCGCTTCGGACCCGGCTTTTATCTGGGCTGCTCGAAATATCCCAACTGCAAGGGGAAGGGAAAGATCACGCCCGAGTTACAAGCCCGGATCGACGCGGCACTCGCGGAACCAACCGAAGCGTAGTTCCGGGTCGAGACCCGTCACCAGAGCCAGGCCTCTTCTCCTTCTCACGGCGCGAGTGGGAGAAGTTGCCGGTGCCCGCGTTCGAGAACAAATCGATCTCTGCCGTACTCCTTCTGGCGGAATAGCCAATGCGTGACTAATATGAGGGCGTCCGCCCAAGCTGCGGGAGGGTGTGTCAATGGGTCAGCCGTCGGGAGAGGTGGTTGCGCGGCCGATGGTTGCCCGTGCGTGCGGGTGCCTGCGCGAGTTCCAGTATTACGCTGTGGACAAGTATCGCGCGCAGCGCCTGGCGAAGTTCCAGAAGACACGCTGCGAGGAGTGCGTTGCCAGGCTCAACGAGGAGCAGAAGCAGGCGTCGGCCAACGTCCCCAAGAAGGGCGAGGCGTTCAAACAATTGCCGCCAGGCACGCAGATGACGATTCAGTGTCGCGACAACGCCACCTGGACTGGCTCAATCAGTGCCGAGGGAACAACGGTCAGCGCCGATGGTGAAGGGCCGCAGGGCGTGGCGCTGGCGCTGGCCCGTGCGTGGCTGGTGGCAACTGGCAAATCCGTGGCGGCACCGAAGCCGGCCGAGGTGGCGCCGAAGCCCGCTCCGCCGGCCGCAGCACCTCGGCCAGCTCCGTTCTCCAGGCCCAAACCGACCGGATGACGGTGGTCCCCCGTTGGTCACTGGGAATCTGTGCATCTCGCTTTGGCATCAGACTTGCATCTTCAGCGGCGACGAAAGTACGGACTGCACGTGGGCAGGGGTGGGTGAAACTCCCCATTCCCGCGATCATTTCGCCCGAGGTCGTTCGTGAACCCGGCAACAGTTCGACCCGCACTGCGTGTTCTCATCGTCGATGATAACTGCGATGCGGCCGATACTCTGGCTGTGCTGCTGCAACTCCCGGCGTTCGCGCGCAACCTCCGCTGCGAAGTGCGAGTCGCTTACGATGGCACCACCGGATTCGAAGTCGCTCGCGAATTCGTCCCGGACTGCCTGGTGTCCGACATCTGGATGCCAGGTGTGGATGGCTACGCCCTGGCCCGTGCCGTGCGCGCCGAACCGGCACTGGCGAGCGTGAAACTGGTCGCGCTCTCGGCGTATAGCGATGACGAACACGCCCGACGCGCGGAAGCGGCTGGCTTCGATTATCGCCTCACGAAGGCGAGCGATCTCGGCGAACTACTGGAGGTTCTGGGGATGATCGAGGAGATCAAGGAACTGGCGGAACGCACCCGGGAACTCTCCGCGCGCAACGTGGACCTTGCCGGGCAGACGAAGGAACTCATCGAAGAGGTCCGGGAGGATGTGCGCGAGTTGAAGCAGGATGTGGCCGAACTGAAACACGATGTCAAGGAGTTGAAGATGCACAGCGGCCCGCGCAGTAACACGCCCGATTCTCATTCGGCGTGATTCACGGATTGGCTCTGAGTGTATAACTGCGTACGTGTTCTGAGTGGGTTGTTCGGGCGGAGCGGTTGATGATTTCCTTCGTGATCCCGGCCTACAACGAGGAGAAATATCTCACAGCGACCCTGCGGGCAATTTTCCGTTCGATGGAGGAAGTAGACGGGTCGTTCGAGATGATCGTTGTGGACGACGCTTCGACCGACCGCACAGCGGAAATCGCACGCGAACTCGGCGCGCGCCTCGTGAGCGTCAACAACCGACACATCGCACCGACACGCAACGCCGGCGCCCAGGCGGCCCGTGGCGATCTGCTCTTCTTCGTCGATGCCGATACGCAGGTCAACCCGGTTGTGATTCGTGCGGCACTCCGGACACTGCACAATGGCGCCATTGGCGGAGGCGCCTTGATCCGATTCGAGGATACGCTTCCATTGTGGGCACGGGTCGTCTTTCCGCTTGTGATCCTCGGCTTCCGCATGTCAGGCTACACTGGTGGCGGCTTCCTGTTCTGTACGAAGTCGGCGTTTGATCGGGCCGGCGGCTTCCCGGAAGAATTGTATGCGGCTGAGGATCTCGGTCTGATCCGCGCACTGAAACGGTTCGGCCGCTTCACCGTGGTGCGCCCCCTCGTCGTCACTTCCGCACGAAAGGTGGGACTTCTGGGCGTGTGGGGTTTCATCAAGATCATGACACACAGCCTGCGCGAGCGCGAGGGGCTGGAACTCTGGTATGGCGACCATACCGGCGCGCCGCGCTGAGCGATCAGCGTCGCGGGCGCACTCCGCCGGCGGGCTGAACCTGCTGGCGCTGCTGTGGCGTGTACGGTCTGGCCGTGCGGACCAACGGTGAAGGCGACTCCGCACCTGCCCCTTGTACCGGCAAGAGCGGCTCGATGCGTACCTCATCGACGTAAGCGATCCCCACGCCAGTCAGTGCCACGGTCACGCGGATCTGTCCGCTCTCCGGCACGCGCCGATAGAGGCGGAACTTCTTCCAGCGATGCTTGGTATCGAGGAGGCGCACGCCGAGTGGTTCGCCGCCGGCATCGTCGTAAAACAGCAGACCATCGGCAGTCAGTTTGATGGCGTCGGGAATCTTCACCCACGCACTGACGCGGACGAGTGTCCCTGGCGGCAGACGCACAGAGGGGCTTTCGACGGCGAGGAAAGTCCGCTCCAGCGGATATGTACTCTTCTCGATGGGCTTGCCGTCGCGTCCCACTTCGCCGCGCTGCCGGACTTCCAGTTTCAGTACGCCGCCGCGTAACTCTGGCGCGGGAGGAACGTAGTCGTCGCCGGGGCGCACGATGGGCCGGCTCGGTGCGTAGAGCCGCATTTTCTTCAGTTCCAGCTTGTCCTCTGGCTTGTCTTCCAGTTCCGCCGTCGCCGGAATAATGCCCGCTGCCACGTTGACGCGATCGAGTGTACCGAAGCGCGCCGACCAGCCAGGGAGCCGGTCGATGGTCACGCCCTCCCTGGGGATCGCACCCGCGAACTCGAAATCGCCGCCGCGTAGCACCGATTGCGTCGCGCGGCAGCGTTGCATTTCGTGGAACAGTTCCCAGTGCTTGGGCAGGCTGAAGTAGCTAACCGCATAGGGACTGGCCGTGGGCACATCGAGCGTTGCGGTGGCTTGCTCCCAGTGATCGCGCATGATGAGCCGCAAGGGACGCAGCGCGCGGCGCGCATCGGCGTACGCCTTGTCATAGAGTTCCGCGGCGAAGTTGCGTCGCGCGTCCTCGTGAAACTTCGACGACTGCTCGAAGAGGCGGTCGGCGCCGCGCACCGTCACGCCCATCCCCGTGAGCTTCGCGTGAACGGCGAACGTCTTCTCGTATTCCTCGGCCGCCAGGTCCATCGCCCAGCGTGCCGCATGCTTGCCGTACTTGCGGGTGTAGTCCTGCCACCACACCACCGGGCCGCGTTCGGTTAGATCGCTGGTGAACACCACCGGTGCCACGAGATCAAACTCCGAGATCGTCAGTTCGGTGCCGCCGGTTACCTTCTTGCAACTGTTCCGCAGACACTCGACGCCAGCGGGCGAGATACGCCACGGATCGGCGCCGTCTTCCACCAGTGGCACGAGGATCTTCAGGGAGGGGAGTGCCCCTTGCGGCGGCACGCACTGACACCCTGTTCCCACCCAGATTGGCAAGAGGAGCGCGCCGCGGCTAGTACGAATGAGAGCCGCCTGCACATTGGGGTTGTCGGTGCCGAGCCACTGCACGTCGGTCTGACGCGGGGCCGTGAGGATTGGCGTGAGCATCTCCAGTTCGGCATTGAGAATTGCCATCCCCTGAAGGCGATCGCGGCCAGAGTGACTATCAGCCAGGAAGCGGTCGGACCAGAAGCCCAGCCCACGGCAGCCGGCTGCCACGCTCAGGTACGTCAGGAGCCGTACCTGTTCGGGCTGTGGTCCGAGTGGCCCGGCGAGTTTCTCGGTCCCCTTCTGTTCGAGCACGCTGGCGAGATACCAGTCTGGCAGGTGATTCTGCACCCACGTCCAGAAGACGATGTTGCCGGATCGCAGTGTGGCACGCTGACAGAGCCAGTCGCGGTAGCGGTCGAGTTCGAGGCTGGTAAATAGCGGCCAGCGATGTGCGCCGATGAGATCGAGTTCTGGTGAGTATAACTGGAAGCCGTCCCATACGTCGGCCCCGAACGGCCGCAGTTGGTCGCGCCGATGAATGTACGACTTCGTGCGCTCAACCGCGTCGAATTGCTCGGCGACTCGGCCGCCCCCCAGGTCCCAGAACAACACATCGGAACCGGAGAACTTTCGGAGATACGCATCCAGGACGTTGCTGGTGGCACTGATTGAACGCGGATCGGCAACCGTTGGCGGTGGCGCCAGCGGCGCGGACGGAATGACCAGCCAGCCCTCGCGGTTTGCCTCGGTGAGTATCTCTTGCGGTACGTCGGCGGGGACCCAGAGCGAATTGAACCCGGCCTGGCGCAGGACATGCAATGGCGTGCCGGTATAGCGGATCGCGCGGAATAAGAATGGCTTCTGATCCACGAATAGCTTTCCGCCCTCCTGCTTGCTCAGCCGTCCGCGTGCGTCGGTCGCGGTGCTGGGGCGTGGCAGGCTGACTGCCACGCCCGGCACGCCGGCTTTCTCAGGCATCTTCACTGGCCCGATGTCGAGATCGTCGATCCACACGTCTGCTTCGCCTGGCCCGGTGTAGAGATTCAACACCAGTCGGTCGATGTACGCGCCGTCGGAGTTCACCGTTCGTCCGGTCTTGGCCTGAATCACTGGCAGATGCTTGCCAATCAGTTCTGGCACATCGGTGAGCGTTAGCTTGTCCCACCGGCGCGATTTCTTGTACGTCCCGCCGACAATGAGCATCGTGAGCGGCGATTCGGGGCGTGCCGGGTCCGGTTCCTTCGGGAACACGACACGCGCGCGCAGTTGGACGCCCGCCTTCGTCGCCTTTACCCACACACCAGCGGAGAACGCTGCGGATACTGGCGCCGGCGCGGGCAGGTCGTAGTGGTAGTGAATGTAAGCGGAATCGCCTGGGGCGATGTCGGCTCTCAGCTTGACGTGCTCACTGGTTGGCTGACTGTGGAACGACACATCGGAGATGTCGTGTGCCTTCTCCTCGACCTTGACGTTAGCATCGCCGCGAACGAGCGCAGTTTTCCGACCGCCGAAGTTGTAGCGATAGATTTGCTCGGCCCGTGCTGGCACCAGTGCGAACCCGGCGACCAGTAAGGCGAACGCAGGGAACGCGAGCAGCACAGCACGCGAGGGCTTGGGCATCGCGATCAGGCTCCTTCCGCCAGGGGCTTCGTGGCAGAAGGGCTATATCAGCGGCGTGTGAAGAGTGAAAGGCCAACCGGCGCGAAGCTGGGCAAACGCGCAGAGATGGCGAGGGCGACTCAGCGCCGTAGCAGGAACTCCTTGCTGTTGAGCAGCGCCCAGAGCACGTCTTCCCAGGCCGCGCGGCGGTTGGAACTCTTCGCGACATAGGCCAGGAGTTTGTCGGATTCGGTCGTGGTGGGCACGCGACAGAGTGCGGCAAGGTAGATCTCATCGAGTATCTGGGAGTTGGTCTTGCCCGCCGCGAGCATCTTGCCAAGTCGATTGTTGGAATCCTTCACCAGAGTGTTCATCAGTTCGCCGGTAATCAGTTGGAACGCTTGCAGCAGACCCGGATCGTCGCTTCGCTCGCACTCGCACGTGAGCAGGCGGTCGGGCTTTCCGAAGGTCTTGAGGAACTTCTCGCCCATCCCTTCGCGCCCTTTGCGTCGGCCGCTCTGGGGTGGTGCCGGAATCTGATTCGCGCGAATGCCCAGCGGATAACCCTGGAAACGTACGGGCGTGCCGGCTACCTGGGCCAGTGCATCGATGAGCTGTTCCGCCTTCAGTGGTATCACCATCGCATGCGAGTTGTGCAAGTCGTCGGCCATTGTGGACGACGCACGCGACGCCGCGGCAAGCTGATAGGTGCGGCTGGTCATGATCGTGCGGACCATCCGTTTCAACCGGAAGCCGCCCGCGGCGAAGTCCTTTGCCAGCCACTCCAACAGTTCCGGGTTCGTGGGTGGATTGGTGGCGCGAAAGTCATCGTTGGGATCGACAAGCCCGCGGCCCATCAAGTGCAGCCAGATGCGATTCACCTGGGCTCTGGCGAAGAATGGGTTGTCCTTCGACGCGACCCAGTCGGCCACTGCGCCGAGGCGGTCACCCGCCCGTAGATCGGGCGTTGGCGCGCCAAGGAAGAGGGGCCGCGCCGGTGATTTCGTGCGAGGGTTCTGCATCTCGGCTGTCCGGTTCTGCCACACGATTTGCTCGCCGACGAACTCGTGCTTGTCAAGTGCGTCGCGTCGTTCGTTCTCCAGTACGCGGTAATCGACGCGCGCGAACAAGGCCGCGAAGCCGTAGTAGTCGTCGATGGTCCAGCGGTCGAAGGGGTGATTGTGACAACGCGCGCACGAGATGCGGACGCCGAGGAAGACTTGCGCGACCGATTCCGACCGCAGGAGCGGATCGCGGACGGCACGCCAGAAGTTCGCCGCCGGGTTGACGTAGGTGCTGCCGGTTGCCGCGAGGATATCGCGCGCGAACTCGTTGAGTGGCCGGTCGGCGGCCATCTGCGCGGCGATCCAGCGGAAGAAGACAGCCACGCCCTTACGGTCCAGTGCCTTCTCCTCATTGCGTAGGAGGTCCGACCATTTCTGCGCCCAGTATTCCGCGAACTCCGGCCGCGCAAGCAGCGAGTCGATCAGTTTCTCGCGCTTCTTCGGGTCCGTGTTGGCGAGGAAGTTTCGTGATTCCTCGGGCGTTGGCAGCAGACCGATCGCATCGAGGTACGCGCGGCGTAGGAAGACGTGATCCGGAGCCAGTTCCGTCGGCTGGAGTCGCAGTTCCTTGAGTTGCGCGAAGACCAGTTCATCAATCCGGTTATTCGCCGTGAGGCCGCCCATATCTGGCATGGGGCGATCCGGCAGGAAGACGATGCGCACCGGTTCGACCTGGGCGAGATAGCGGACGAGTAGCACCGTCTCGCCAGGTTGCTCGCGGATCACCTCGCCCGCGGGCGTGATCGTGGCAACACCAAGCGTGGTGAATTCGGTGGCGACGAGGTGCGTCACGTCCCGGCGGCTGCCATCGGCGAAGTGCGCCACCGCCTTGATGTGAAAGCGATCTACCGGATCGACCAGAATCTTGTTCGCCGGCGTGACCACCAACTTCGTGAGTGCCGGTGCGCCGGGTTTGTCGCGCGTGCCGCCGCGCGCGATCCATTCCCGCAGTGTTTGATACTCATTGCTGCTTCTGGCGAACCGCGCGCCGCCCTCGTGTGGCACCTGGGCCGTTGCCTTCTTCAGAATGAGGCTCTCATCCGGGCGGATGCTATCGACACGCCGTGCGAGCATGTCGCGAGTCAGTGCGGCGAAGTCGGCCGCGGCGTCCTCGGCCTTCAGGGAGAGCTTGAATCCTCCCTTGCCGTTGAGGTTGCCGTGGCAGGCACCTGCGTTGCAGCCGGCGCGCGTGAGAAGGGGCAACACGTCGCGCTCGAATGACGCATCCGCAGCGCGGGCCGGCTGGGAGGCAAGCAGCAGTGGGATAGCAGCGAGGAACGTGAACCGCATCAGGTAGGCTCCGACGAATCGCGGTCACTTCAGTTTACAGGAAGAGACGCCACGCGATGAACGCAGAAATGCACGATCCGCGCAGATTGGCTGGCTCCTGGCCCGACCCATTCCTTCCCTCGTGCCGCCGCGTTCCGCTTCAATCCATCAGAAACGGGTTGGTTCGTTTCTCATGGCCAGTGGTGGTGACAGGCCCGTGCCCGGGGTAGATCACGGTATCGTCGCGCAGTGGCCAGAGCACGCGTTCGATGTTGGCGCGCAGTGTCTCGAAGCTGCCGCCTGGGAAATCGCAACGCCCCACGCTGCCGCGGAAGAGAACATCGCCGCCGAGTACGAGCAGCGGTTGCGTTTCCTTCAGCACATAGACGACGTGACCCGGCGAGTGACCCGGCACCTCGAACACATCGAGTGCAATGCCCGCGACCGTCAGCGAGTCACCCTCACTCACGACGTGGTCGGCCGGTGGGCTGAGTACAACGAAGCCGAATAAGCCGCCCAGATTCTGCATCGGATCGCCCAGCATGTCCGCATCGCCGCGACCAATGATGATCGATGCGTTGGGGTATGCTGCACGCAGCGCGGCGTTACCGGCAATATGGTCGCAGTGGCCGTGCGTGAGCACGATGGCGGCGAGCGTGAGGCCGCGTTCGTCGAGCGCTTCCCGGATGCGTTCGGGCTGGAAACCCGGATCGACCACGAACCCCTCGGTGTTCCCTTCCTCCCACACGAGGTAGGAATTCTCCGCGAATGGTTCGGACATGATGGTGAAAAGCTGGACGGTCATGCAGGCTCCGCGCTGGTTTGGGCTTCGGCACATTTTACGAGAAATTACTCTTTCCTTCTCGGCCCGATGTTGTTATGTGCCGCGTCAAAGTGACGGGAAATCGTTTCGGGGAGAACAGACCATGCGAATGAGAACGTGGGCGGCGCTGGGGTGCGCGGGCCTGATTGCCGGCGGGGTACTGGCGCAGCCGCCAAAGAGCCCGTTGCGCGTGGCGAACCGGGCGGAGATCAGCCAGAGTACGCCGACTCCGGCACGGGCGAGGCTGCCCAAGTCCGGCACCGAGGCACTCGTGGAGATGATGACCGACGCCCGCACCGCGCTGGGCAAGGTCCGCGATTATTCCTGCACATTCACCCGTCAGGAGATGGTCAAGGGTGTCCTCAGCGGTGAGCAGGTCGCGGAGATGAAGGTGCGAACTAGCCCGGCCGGCGTCTATGTTCGTTTCGCCAAGCCGCAGGAAGTCGCCGGGATGGAGGTCGCGTATACGGCGTCTCGCAAGGTGCCAAAGATGCGTTACCGTGCGGCAGGGCTGACTGGAGCGAAGGGCTTTGTGACGCGCGATCTTGACGACACGAAGTTCCTCGCGGCGAACCGCCACCCTGTGACACAGTGGACGATGAACGCCGTGGTGGATCGTGTCTCGGCCGCGGTCGCACGCGAAAAGACGCTCAATAATCCCGTGGAAGTCTTCACGGCGGACTATCAGTTCGCGGGGCGCAACGTGGTGCGATACGACATCCTCACACGCCGCCCCCATACCTTCCGCTATGCGTATCGAATGCTCGTCTACGTTGACAAACAGACGAAGTTACCGTTGCGCTTCGAGGCTTACGATCAACCGAAGACGGGTTCAACCACGGGCGAACTGCTCGAAGCCTACAGTTTCAGCGACATGAAACTCAACGTCGGCATTGGCGAGAATGCCTTTGATTACTGAGCCTGCGTGTGAGGTTCTGGTCGCGCATTCGGAAACACTGAGCGAGGGGGCACATGCTGCGCCCTCGCTGTGCGATTTGACCACACCATTTCCGCGTACTACCCCTTGTGTGGCGGGGTGAAGTCGCGCCTCGCCGCCTGTTGCTGACGGCCATGCCTCTCGCATACCAGAATCCACCGGAGACCGAGCTACCTGGCGTGAATCGTCGGCGAGTGTGGTCGCGCCCGGATCTGACATCACACGCGCTGGCGGTACTCACGTTCCACCGCCTGCATCTCGCGCTGCCTGAGAGCAAGCCGGACGTTTCCGCAGCCGAGGCCGGCGGCAACCTCGACGAACAACTCGGAGCTGAAGCGGTCGTCATCGATCTCGCGGATGTGCGCCGTCTGCACCTCGACCTGCTCGCCAACACCATCACCATCGATCACGCGAAAGGTGCTGGCACGAACCGCCAGACCCTCACGTTCGCCAGCCCCGAATGCGCGGACGCCTGCTTCACGAAGATGTGGCACCGACTCGGCGGTGGCTTCCAACTGCAACCGTATCGGCGCGATCCCTGGGCAGCGGCGCGGACACCGCTGGTGCTCCTCTTCGGGGCGCTCCTGGCGACGGCCATTCTCGCCACGACGCTGAGCATCCACGAGGATACGGCCGCGGCTCGCGCCGTTGCCCCTGACGTGGCTCCGCTCGACTCGCCGCTCGGAATGCTGCTCAGCCGGCTCGACTGGCGGTGGTGCTGTGCCGTGGGTGGGGTTGTTGCGGCGCTGGCGCAAGTCTGGCTCTATCGCCGTGTGACTCGCCCGCCTGTGGCACTTGAACTGACCAGAGAAGCAGTCGCCAGTCAAGCAATGGGCAACCGAATTCCAAAGACCGCCTGATTTGCAACGCAGGCAGGTCTCGCTCCACGCGATCCGAGAATTGTCGATGAAGGAGGCCGACGGTGCGCCGTGAAGAATGCGTCGAGTTATTCAAGCGAATCCCGGAAACGTCGCACGCGCAGATCAATCTGGTTCTCCGCAACCAGTTCACGCTCTCCGTCGATGTCGCGGTGCGCTTCGAGCCGACATACATCGCTTTCCGTGGTCGCGAGGGCGGCACCACGGATGAAGGCCGTGCGTTCTTCGTACCTTACGAGGAAATCTCGTACATCCGGCTGGAGCGCGTCGTTCGCCTCGGCGAACTGAAACAGATGTTCGGGGAGACGGGCTACGTGGATGCCGAGGATAGACTCTCGGGTGGAGAACCAGGTGCCAATAAGCCCGAACAGCAGACATTGGGTACGCCGTCCACGGCAGGCTCCAACGTACCACTCGACCCGGCCGCCATCGCCAAGCAAAACTTGCTGGAACGAATCCGCGCCTCGCGCGGCGGCGCGGCAGCGAAACCGGGTGGGAATAAGTAGCTACGCGATCTTCCGTAGCGGTAGTGTTGGTATTGCCTCGGTGACCGGTGCGGCGAGTGCGAGGTACATCATTTCCAACTGAGACGTGAGTTCGCGACCGCGCCGGTGCATGGCCGCATCGGCGGCCTTCATCGCACGGTCTGTGTCCATCTCCTTCAATCCCGCAGGGCCGACGCGGTGGAATGCTGGCACCGCGCGCGGGGCGAGCCTGCCTGTCGGCAACACCTGCGCGAAGACGCCGAGAGTTGTTCCGCAGTCGAGTAAGACGCCCAACCCCGTCTTCGCGTGATCGCCGATGATGCTGCCGAGTTTCGTTTGTCCTGTCGCAATCTCCTCGCCACGGATATTCATCGACACGGGTCGATAGTCGCAGCGGAGGTTACCGGTAATCGTGCCGGCCGCCAGGTTCACCCACTCGCCGAGATAGCTGTGCCCGAGGTAGCCGTCGTGGGCCTTGTTGGAGTAGCCCAGCATGATGCTACACTCGATCTCGCCGCCGACGCGGCAATGCGGGCCGATCGTCGTGCCCGCTTTAATCCGCGCGGAGAACAGGTGTGAGTGTGCCCCGATGCCGCACGGCCCTTCCAGCCGTGTGAATGCCGTCACGACGGCCTCTTCGCCGATCACAACCGGACCGCGTGTCGTGTCCGCGACGACCAGCGGATCGACACGCGCCGTTGGGTGGATGAACAATCGATCGGCGGGACCAATGAGTGCGAGGCCGACCGGGTGGTAGCCGGCCTCGGTCGGGTCGCAGGTCTGCTCGAAGTCGCGGGTGAGTTCCTCGCCGTTGTGGGCGATCAGATCCCACGCATGGCCGATCACCGTTCCGCCCACCTCATGCCGTGGCAGTGTGCGTGCCCACTCGCGCGCGAGGTTGTCCACATTGCCGGCAGCCAGTGCGTGCAACCGGCGCGAATCGAGCACGGCAAAAGCAACCTCCCCGTTTGCGATGCCGACGAACGGCGCGGTGTGGAACAGATCGCGCGCGGAAATGAGCGGCTCGTGTGGCGCAAGCCAGCGTGCGTTGACCAGCACCGTGGGTGCGGCGCGGAGCCAGGCAGCATCGTTCACGGGTTCGCCTGGCGAATGCGCGCGAAGAACGTCGGCCAGTGCCGGCCGGCAGAAGTGGCCAATCACTTCCGCTCCGAAGTACCGTACCTGTTTCTGTGCGAGTGTCGTCAGGCCGCAGAGCAATTCCGACGCCGGCCGCGTGAGCGTCAGTGGGTATAACTCCGCGGTGTCGCGATCCTCATAGAGACAGATTCGCATCGGTGAATCCCCGTCGAGTCACAGCGTGAACCCCATTGTGTCGCACGATGGGTAAAGTGGTGTCAAGTGGGATTCGCCCTCCCCCCCTCCACGGCTGCATCAGAGGATGCCAGCCAGTCGCAGCAGCACGAGAGTACCGATGCCCGTCAACAAGGGAACAGCGACGCGTTTCGCCAGTGTGAAGGGATTCGTGCCCGTTAGCCCGGCGCACATCAGCGTGACGGCGGCAACCGGCGACATCGTTCGCCCCGCGGCGCTTCCCACAGACACCATCGCGCCCACGGAAACCGGGTCGATCTTCAACAGTTCCGCCGGCGCGTGGAAGAAGCCGTAAAGGCTCTGAGTGCTCGCCATGCCTGAACCGCTGACTGCTGCGAATGCCAGCGGCACGAACGCTGCCAGTGGCTGCATCAGGTCCGGTGCGCCGCGGATCAGCGTGCCGAGCAACTTCGCCAGACCCGCGCCCTCGATCGCGACGCCAAAGCATGTTGCGGCGACGATGAGGCTCACGACGTTGGCGAAGCCGTAGCCGGCGCCGAGGAAGAACTCCTTCACGCAGTCGCGGGCTTTCGCCGGTGCCGCCAGCATCGCAACCAGCACGCCAATCAGCATCGCCAGGCCGATCAGTCGCGTGCTGTACGCCGGATTGCGTGTGCCATCGAACTTGCGAGTCATGACCCATTCATCAGGGACATCGAAGAGCCGGTACTCGTCGGGCAACCCGCTAGCGAATAGCAGCGCGATGGGGACAAGTGGGACAAGCGCCTTGAGAACGTTGATGCGAACTTCCTGGGCGTCCGTCACGTGTGTCGAGCCTGCTCCTTCATCGCGAATGCGCGCAGCGGCGTGAATCTCGCGTCGTTCCCACCAGAAGTTCAACAGCCAGATCACGCCAGTGGCGATGGCGAGATGCGTGAACACCAGCGGCGCGTACCTTCGGGAAAGAAGCGTCGTTTCCACTTTTGTGTAGGAGAAGATCGTGAGTAGCTCGGGCGCGCCGGGATTGAGTAACTCGCCGCCGACCGACGCGCCGAGCAGCAGGCACGCGCCGATGGTTGCCCTCGAGTAGCCCGCAGCGCGCATCAGCGGCACTACCACGGCGCCGAGACAGACTGCTGTACTCGTCTGGCTTACCAGTGGGATGTTCACCAGGAAGCCAACAATCACCACGCCAGGCACGAGCAACGAACGGACGCGACGCAGTGGCTTCATCAGCAAGAGCACGAGGTGCCGTTCGCAACCGGTATGCTTCAGCACATAGGCGAAGCCCATCGCCGAGCAGATCGGCACGACGAACTTCTCGTTGGAGAAGGTGGCGAGGAACTGCCGCACCACAGCCGCTACTGCGCCCGTGGTGCCACCCAGACTGGCCGCCGCCGCAGCCTCACTGCCGCCTGCGATGAGCAGCGCGGTGGAGACAAGCACCAGGCGCACGTCCCACCCTCTCATAACCGCCACGACCGCGACTGTCACCGCCACGACCGCGATCACTGCGGGAAGCCAGCCCATCGTTCGCTCCGTGTGAAACTGTGCCGCGCACGCCGACCGCACACGATACGCGGCACGATACGCCCACTTCGCGCGAGAATCTTGCAAAAGGTTTGAAGTCAAGTGCCACGCGCGGGAATCATCGTGGATAGTGGAAATGAAACGCCCGCGAAAGGCAACGCCAATGACAAACGACTCGAAACTGGGAATGGCGGCTGGCGTCGCCGGTGTGATCGTGGCGGCCGTGCTGCTCTCCAACAACGCGCCTCAGGCTGTGCAGTCGAAGCCCGAAGCGGTTCACCTGGCGAAGGAGAACCTCGACGCGCAACCGGCGCTGCGTCCGAGTGCGCCGGCTGTATCGGTCGCGCCGGTGCCAGCCAGTCGTCTGCTTCCCTTCACGCCCGTCGCGCACACGCGCAAAGACGTGGAAGCACAGCCTGCGTCGCTCTCCAGCGCAACGGAAGGCGAGCCATGATCGCGTGCTGGCCTTCTTTGAGGATTATATACGCAAGTTCAGTATATGCAAGGTGAGTTGCGATTTGCGGAAAGCCGTTCCGATACGCATCTGCCGCGCACCATCCCGCGATGGAGCATCTGTCCTTCACCTACCCGGCGTGGCGTAGCGAACGCCACGTCCGCACGGCCCATTCGCGGTCGGATTCATTCTCGCAGTACACGTTGCACACCGCGAGTTGTCCGGCCGCACCGGCGACCCCTGTGAGCCGCCAGATCGCGCGGCCGTCTTCTTCAACGGTGCCGAAGACGGCCTCTCCGCGCAGGTCGTCGCGCACCACCGGTGGTAACGATTCGCCTTCTGGCAGGCTCTTACGGCCGAAGTCGGCAGTTTCGGCAGCAGTGGGTGGGCTGCCGTCGCGCTTGGAGAACCGGAGCGTCTGAAACCACACGGTTCGCGTCTGATCCCACGCGGTCCAGGTGCGGTCTTCGGCACGTTCACACGCGAATGCACCAGGCACTTCAATCGACCAACCGCCCTCCAGCGTCACACGCATCGGGAAACGTCTGTAGCCGATGGACGCCGTTCGCCCCGCTTCCGGCAGCGGCCCGGCCTTCTGCCAGAGATTGATGCTGAGCACCTCATCCTTGGGCGTGACGCAGAAGCCCTCGTCGGCCTCGATGGCCGCCAGTACCTCCAGCCATTCCGGCCAGGGTAGTTCCATTGCGGGGTTGATCTTGAAGGCGCTGGCGAGGTCGTTCGCAATCTGATCGGCCAGCTCGCCTTCCTCTTCCGTCAGTGGCGGCCGCCAGAAGAAATCGCACCACATTCGCACAAGCGCCCGGCCGCGATAAAAGGCCGCATCGAGGGAGGGACCCCACCACGCGAAGAAGTCGCGTCCCTTCGCAGGATCGGCCGCTACTTCCGCCAGCCAGTGCCGTGGACGCGGCCCCAGCGGCGTCAGCACGTCGGCCGGATAGGTGAAACCGTGTCCTGGCGGCAAGCCGATGCTGGCCTCGCTCCCGGCGCATTCCTCGGCCAGCCAGCGAAGGAAGTGCCGCTGGCAGGCATCAAGATCACGCGATGAGAAGTACTCAGTCGGGTCGAGGCAGTCGTCGGAAATCCAGAGGAACTGGAACTCAGAGGCCATCTGGCGAAAGAGATCGCAGAGGAAGGCGTGATAGCCTGGCCCGGCGGGCGAAGTTGCCGCACTGACACGGAGTTTTCCACTGGCGCCCAGTCGCACTTCAACCGTGGGTGAAGCGGGGTGGAGTTGTACGAGCAGCACGGGCCGCTGCTGCGGGTCGAGCACGACACGGGCATCAAGAACGGCATCGCCGACGCCCTCGAACCAGAGCGCGGCGCGTGCCAGCCAGTCACGCGCTTCAACACGCGACAGACGCTCTGCCACGTTCAGCCGGCCAGTGAGAGACAGAACAATCGACATGCAGACCGAGCCACTCCGCATGGGGTAACGAATACCTCTGTCGCGCAATCAGTGTACGACGGTATGCCCGGAGGGGAAGGTCAGTCGCGATGGTCCGGTGGTGGACGTTGTGGCAATCGTTCAGGTGATGGTGTCTGCGTCTCACCTGGGTTGTCCGCAGCAGGATTGCAAGAAGTGTCCGAAGTTCAACCAATGGCCTGCTACTCCTGGAGTTCCGCGAAGATCGCGTGTGAGAGACTGGCGGCGACGAAATGGTCGCGGAGTCGCTTTTTCGCCTGGAATTTGAGATTGGCGATGTCCTGCTCGCTGCGTCCCAGATGCGCCGCGACTTCCCCGTTGCCCCATCCCTTCACATACAACAATTCCAGTGCCATCACCTTTTCCCACTCGCCTTTCGCCTGGAACTCGCGGACCAGTTCGCGCAGCGCCTGCCCGAGGGCGTCCTCCTCGCGCTCGCGGCGTTCGGCGCTGCGGGCGAGGCTCGAGGCGACTCGCTGGCGTTCGTCGGCCGACTGGAAGATTAACTCTTCGTCGGAATCCGTGCCGGTTTGATAGCGGAGCCGGCCCATTTTCCGCAACTGGTCCGTCACCTTGTGCGCGGCGATGGTGAACAGCCACGTCTGCAGGTCGCGGCGTTCATCGTAGTTGGCGAGGCTGTTGCTGAAGCCGATGAACGTTTCCTGGACCACGTCCTCGACGGAGGCGTGATCCTTGAGTCGGCGACGGACGTAGGCCGTGAGTCGGCCGCGGTAGCGACGGTCCAACTCCGACCATGCGGACTGGTCGTTCTGGCGCGCCCGGGCAATCAGCAGCCGGTCGGATTCGGTGGCCATCGTGGAGTTGTTTTTGGTGATCGGCCGGCGGCGTGCCAGCCTCTGTCGATTTTACGCGAAGCGGCCGGCTGGATGCCAGAAATCCGAAATCGGCCGCGCGGCAGCTTCGGTAACGCGCTCGCCGTTGGTGCGTCCGACCGCGACAATAGCTCACGGCCCCCTGCCGCGAGAGAGTTATGCCGCACCGTCCCACGTTCGACGAATTCGCCGCGCTGGCGCGCGATCATACGGTCGTGCCTGTGTATCGGCAGTTAACCAGCGATACCCTCACGCCGGTCTCTGCGTTCTGCATGCTCCAGGAGGGCGACTGGTCGTTCCTCTTCGAGAGTGTTGTCGGTGGCGAGCGCATTGGTCGTTACAGTTTCCTCGGCGCCGGGCCATTCCGCACGCTCGAAGCGCGCGGCAACCAGATTCGCACGCGCGAGGGGCGGGGGAAGTGGATCGAATCGGAAGCCGCCGATCCGCTGCGCGTGCTCGAAGAGATGATCGCGCAGTATCGCGCGCCGCACGTTGCGGGGCTGCCGCGATTCTGTGGCGGCGCGGTGGGTTACGCCGGCTACGACACCGTGCGTTACGTTGAGCGACTCCCCAACGCACCGCCAGATGATCGCAGCATCCCGGAACTGAGTTTCGGCCTTTACGACCGCATGGTGATCTTCGATCACGCGGCTAAAACCGTTCTCGTTGTCGCGCATGCGCGCGTGGCCGAGAGCAAAAAGGCCATGCGCACGGCATACGCCGAGGCCTGTGCGCGCGTCGATCAGCTCGTGGAGCGTCTGCAGCGCGGCGTCGCCGACATTCAACTGACCGACATCAACCCGCGCGCAAACGCCCAACGGACGGACTCCGCACGGTTGGCTGTCAGTTCCAATTTCACGCGGCCGGAGTTCGAGGCAGCAGTCCAGAAAGTCCGCGAGTACATCAATGCCGGCGATGCGTTTCAGATTGTGCTCAGCCAGCGTTTCCGCGCCGAGACGAAGGCACGACCCTTCGATATCTACCGCGCGCTGCGTGTCGTGAATCCCAGCCCATTCATGTTCTACCTGAGAGCCGGCAGCGTCACGCTTGTCGGTGCTTCACCTGAGATCATGTGTCGGGTCGAGAACGGCATCATCACGAATCGCCCGCTGGCAGGCACACGCCGCCGTGGTGCCACGCCGGAAGAGGATGCGATCCTGGCAGCGGAACTGGTCGCCGATCCGAAAGAACGTGCCGAACACATCATGCTCGTCGATCTGGCCCGCAACGACGTGGGGCGCGTTGCGGAACTGGGCAGCGTGAAGATTAGCGACTTGCTCACGGTCGAGCGTTACAGTCACGTCATGCATCTCTCCAGCACCGTGACTGGCAAACTACGACCGGGGCTGACGGCGTTCGACGCTCTGCGTGCGAGCCTCCCCGCCGGCACGCTCTCGGGCGCGCCGAAGGTGCGGGCCATGGAAATCATCGACGAACTGGAACCGCATCGCCGCGGCCCATACGGCGGCGCTGTTGGCTACGTTGATTTCAGCGGCAACATGGATACTTGCATTGCGCTGCGAACGATGATACTCCTGGGGCAAACCGCTTACGTTCAGGCTGGTGCCGGGCTGGTGGCCGACAGTGTCCCGGCCAGCGAGTACGACGAAACGGTCAACAAGGCGATGAGCTTGCTGCGAGCCATCGAGGTCGCCGAAACGCAGTTGTAGGTGAGCGGCGAACACGCACCTGGAGGTTTCTCATGCGTACGCTTGTCTCTTTCGTGTTGCTTGCGGCCTGCGTCGTCGCCTTCGCGCCGGCAGAGGAGCCGAAACGGTCGCTCGTATCGGGCGACCCGGCGCGTGTCGCACGCATCCGCAAGGCGAAGATGCCGAAGATCACCAAGCCGGTGATGTTCGATACCCCAGAAGCCGACGCCATCCTCACGGCGCTGGAAGTCTTTCCGCCGGACAATCCCTGGAACCTCCTGGTGAGCGACTGGCCGCTGCACCCCAAGTCGAAGGAGATCATCAACGCCATCGGCGCGAACAAACCCTTACGCTACAACCCGGACATGGCCTTCGTGCTGGTGCCACCCGATCAGAAGAAGATCGATGTGAAGATCGTGGCGTATCCGGATGAGTCGGACAGGGGGCCGTTCCCTGTGCCTGCCAACATGCCCATCGAAGGATGGCCAGTGAACTACCAGCGCAACCCGGCACTGAAGGGACTCACACTCGACGACGTGCAACGCGACAAGCGCAAGGAAGGTGGCGACCGCCACGCCATCGTGATCGATCCGACACGCCGACTGCTTCACGAGTTCTTCGGTACCAAGAAGACCGATGCCGGGTGGCAGGCTGCCTGTGCGGCTACATTCGACCTCAAGAGCAACAAGCTCCGGCCCGACGGTTGGACCAGCGCCGACGCTGCAGGGCTGCCGATCTTCCCAGCGGTCATCCGGCATGACGAACTGAAGCGCGGTGTGATCGATCATGCGATGCGCGTGACAGTGCGGCGCACGCGCAAGGCGTATGTCTATCCTGCGACGCACTTCGCAAGCCGCCAGACCAGTCAGTCACTGCCACGCATGGGCGAACGCATCCGATTACGCAAAGACTTCGACACGTCGAGGTTCTCACCGGAGGTGAAGACGATTCTCGAAGGGCTGAAACGCTATGGTATGCTGGTCGCCGACAACGGGATCGAGTGGGCGATTTCCTGTACACCAGACCCACGCATCCCGGTGCTGCACGAGGAACTTCGCAAGGTACGCGGGAGCGACTTTGAAGTCGTCGTGCCGCCCGCGGGGTATCGCCCGGCGAAGTGATCGTGCGACTCTTCGTTGAACGGCAACGTCATTGGCATGTCGTTGCGGTTGTGCTATCGATGGGCACGGCCGTACTGCCCACGTCATACCGCGCTGTGTCGCATTGGATCGACACAGCGTGGTGTTTGTCTTCCATCTCTCGCAGTCTGCGGTAAACTGAGCATCTCCCACCGTCCACTCTCCTCGCTCCCGGAGCAATTCCGATGGCGCTCACGCACAGGGGGGCATTGCCCTCCGCCTGGATTCTGGCAGCATTCACACTCGTACTGCTCTCGGCCTCACTCGCACGCACGCAACCGAGGAAGGGCGGGCCGCTGAAGCCACAAGATGCACTCCAGGCGTTGAAGGTCGCGGACGGCTTCCAGGTGGAGCTTTTCGCCGCGGAACCGGACCTGATCAACCCCACGAGTATCGACGTGGACCACAAGGGCCGCGTGTGGGTTGCGGAAGCGGTGAACTATCGGCGCAAGGGCTTCGGCCGGCCGATTATCCGCAAGGAAGGCGACCGGATTCAGGTACTCGTGGACGCGAAAGGCGAGGGCAAGGCGACGAAGGCGGTGACCTTCTACCAGTCGCCGGAAATCTATGGCCCCATCGGCATCTGCATCGCCCCGTATCCCGATGGCAAGGGGCAGAAAGTCTTCATCTGCCAGTCGCCCGACATTCTCGTTCTCGAAGACCGAGACGGCGACCTGAAAGCCGATGGCCCGCCGAAGAAGTTCCTCACCGGCTTTCGCGGCTTCGATCACGACCACGGCGTTCACGGCATCAACATCGGGCCGGACGGAAAACTCTACTTCACCGTCGGTGATGCCGGCGTGGGCGGGCTGCAGTCGAGCGACGGCAAGGGGCGGAAGTGGACGAGCAACACCACCGATGTGCAGAAGGGGACGGTCTGGCGCTGCGACATGGACGGTAAGAATCTCGAACTCATCGCCCACAACTTCCGCAATAACTACGAGTGCTGCGTCGATAGTTTCGGCGAGATCTGGCTTTCGGACAACGACGACGACGGCAACCAGCAGACGCGTATCTGCTTCGTGATGCCCGGCGGCAACTATGGCTATGGCCCACGCGGGCCAGGGCAAAGCCACTGGCACGAGGAGCAGCCCGGTATTGTCCACAAAACGCTGCGCACGGGCTTCGGCAGCCCGACCGGGATCACGTTCTACGAAGGCACGCTGTTCCCGAAGAAGTACACCGGGGCGCTATTGCACTGCGACGCCGGGCCGCGTGAGGTGCGGTGGTTCCACCGCAAGCCGAAGGGCGCGGGCTACGAACTCGACAAGGAGATTCTACTCACCAGCAGCGACAACTGGTTCCGGCCCTCGGACGTGTGCGTCGCGCCGGACGGCAGCATCTTCGTCGCGGACTGGTACGACCGGGGCGTCGGCGGCCACGGTATGGGCGACCCGACCGACGGCCGCATCTACCGCCTCACCCCGAAGGGCCACAAGGGGTACAAGGTGCCCGACGTGAAGCTGGACACGAAGGAAGGATTCTTGGAAGCGTTCAACTCTCCTTGCCTTGCGGTGCGTTACATGGCCTACAGCAAGATGCATAATTCTGCGGTGCAGTTTGCCGCTGCCCTCAAAGCGTCGCTTGTTGGGAAAGAGGAAACTGATCCAAAGCTCGATGTTAAACTCAAGAGCGATGTTGAGTTCTACCTCAAGATGCCGTGGGACAAAATGTCGCCGTCCCTTCAGGCAAGAATGATCTGGGCAACGTGCATTTCCAATAAGGGGAATTGGAACGGCACACCACTCTTCAACGCTATGGGCTACGGCGTTGTATTTCAAAACTCAGCGCATGAGAACGGCCCTCTGCCTCCGACACTAATCCGGATTGATCGAGACCTCGGCGATAACAACATCTTCTATCTCGCCAGGGTGATGCTTTACCCGCTTTCGACGTACCCGAAGACCGACTTGCCAAAGGACTCCGCCGAAGCACTGGCCCGAGACCCGGGCAAGTTTGTCAAGGTCTTCGGCCATACACCCGCTACCCGGCGCGAGTTGTTGTTGAGCATCCACCTTCTGGACGTGCAGCTCGTAAAGCCCGTCTTCTACGCCCTCGCCAAACGCTACGACGGCAAAGATCGCTTCTACCGCGCCGCGTTGAACATCGCCTGCGGCACCGACCCGAAGCGGCGCGACGCCATCCTCGCGGACTTCGACAAGCACTTCCCGGAGTGGAACGACAAGGTCGCCGATCTCGTCTGGGAACTGCGGCCGAAGTCGGTGCTGCCGCGACTCGGCAAGTTGCTCGCCGACCCGAAGTTGCTCATCCCACAGCAGAAGCGGATTCTCGACATCATGATGAATGTCGATTCGGCCGACACCGCAGTGAAGGTACTGAGCCTGTATCGCAACGACCGCACGCACATCGGCACGCGGAGAATGCTGTTCGAGGTACTTCGAGATAACCTGCCGGGGCGGTTCAATTCGCTCACGAAAAACGCCGATCTGAGCGCCGCGATCGACAATGCACTCAAGAACGCGAACCGCGAATGGCGGGAGCAGGCCATCGTGCTGGCCGGAGTCGCGAAGCTCGTTCGCTTCGCACCGGACCTTCGCGGCATCGCCGGTAGCGAAGTCGATGATTACCTCGCCCGCCATGCCGCCATACGCGGCCTCGGTCAGTTCAAAGGGGCATCTGATGTGAAGTTACTCAACCGTATTGCCCGTGATGATGCCAACATTGGGCTGCGAAAACTCTCGGTCAAGGTGCTCGGCGACATGCAGACGAAGGAATCGCTCGCGGCCCTTGAGGCGCTGTTCTTGGCAAAGAAGACACGCGGAGATGTCCAGTTGGAAATCCTCTCGGCACTCGTCGGTTCGCGCGCCGGCACGCAGTGGCTGCTTGCCACACACCAGGAAGGGAAACTCCCGAAGGACCTCGTCGCCGACGCCGGGCGACTCCTGCGCAACTCGCCGTTCCAGGGCGAACGGAACAAGGCACTGCTTCTGTTCCCCGCGCCGGGCAAACTGAATCCCAAGAGCCTCCCCGCCATCGCCGTTCTCGCGAGGCGAACCGGTGACGCGGCTCGCGGCAAGGCCGTGTGGAACGCCAGCGCAACCGGTGCGGCTCAGTGTGCGAAGTGCCACATGGTGCGCGGCGTCGGCGGGCAGGTCGGTCCTGATCTTTCAATGGTCGGCAAGAAGAGTGCGCGCGAGGCGCTGTACGAGTCCATTCTGGCACCCTCGAGGGCCATCGCCGATCAGTACATTCAGCAGTCCGTCACGACTACCGCGGAGGTAACCGTCAGCGGGCTTCTCATCGCGGAGTCGCCGGAGTCGATCACACTGCGCGATGCCAACGGCAAGGATACCACGATCCCGCGCAAGGAGATCGAAGGACAGATCCGCAAGCTGAAGACTTCGATCATGCCGGAAGACATCGTTGCCGGACTGAACGAGGACGAGTTGGTAGACCTCGTCGCGTACCTCGAAACGCTCAAACTCGCGTCGCTCACGCCGGACAACTTCCAACTGATTGGGCCGTTCCACGCGGCGAGCATGGAGAAGGCGCTCGACACCGAGTACGGCCCCGAGAAGAAGCCATTCGACTTGAGGGGCAGGTTCCCGACCGCGAAAGTCGAACTCGGCTGGCGCACGATCCGGCCCGACGGGAAGGGGTACTTCGACCTCGCTGCGCTGCACGGGGTCGGCGCGAACAACTCCGCGTCGTACATGTATGCGGAGATCGACTCACCGAGTGAGCAAGCGGGTGAAGTGCTGCTGGGGCCGGACGATGGCGTGCGCTTGTGGGTCAACGGCAAGGAGGTGTTCGTGGTCCGCGAGACGAAGGCCGCGACCCCGGAGGCGCACAAGGTGCCAGTAAAGCTCCGGAAGGGGACGAACACCGTGCTACTGAAGGTCGCCAATGGCGACGGCCCGCACGGCTTCTACTTCTCCATCACCTCCCTGGAGGAAACGAAGCTCGTTCCGAAGAAGTAACCCCAGGGGCCGCGCAATCGCGATTCGTTCGTTCACGCCTCGGCGGCGAACAACCGCCTGGCGTGCGACTGGAGTTCCGCGATGCGTTCCCCGATCGGCGGGTGTGTACTGAGGAGTTGCTGAACCACATTCTTCGGTAATTCGCCGCTGGAGATGCGCTGGAGGAAGTCGGCACCGGCCGAGGCGGAATAGCCGGCGCGATGACAGAACGTCGCGGCATCGCGGTCGGCCTCGAACTCGTTCTCGCGGCTGCAACCTCGATCGAGAAGTGCCTTCAGTCCAAACTTGAGCATGGGATTCACCGTCAGCGCCATACTCGCAACAGTACCAACGCTGAATCGGTCGCGGGCGTGGCCGCGATACAGATGCGACACTTCATGCGCGACCACAAAGGCCATCTGATGCGTCTGCCCGCGGCAGAAGTCCACGAGGCTTTCCGCGATCACGACGGTCCGGTGCGATAACGCCAGGGCGTTGAAGGGCATGCTCGAGAGCACGCGGCACGCAAGCGGCCTGGTGATGCCGCTATGGTGCAGTAGTCGGTCGAGCACCGGTTGCACTGCCGCCGACCAGTCCGGCAACTCCGGGTGCTTCCTGAGCAACTCGGCCAGCGTCTTCGCCTCGGCGTCGGAGTCGTCTTCCATCAGTTGCCAGAGCACGTTGAGCATCAGCCCTCCCCTGTAACCGCGCGGCGCCGTCTCGACTACTGCGAGTATAGCAGTGCCTCAGCACATCACGAGGGGACAGTTTCGCGTGTGGCGCGGAGTTGCAGGGCGATGCCGCGAACGTCCGGATCTGGCAGAAGGTTCGTGCCATGCACATCGATCAACCGCGGTTCGTCGTGGCGCTGGATAAACCGCAAGGAGATACTGAGCTTTTGGCCTGGATTTGCAGTGAGTTTTTCCAGCCACCGCATGAGATTCGCGCGATCATCCGTATGAACCGAACTCCAGACATCGGTACCACTCAATTCATCCGGAGCGTAGTCGAGTAAGCTCGCGGCAGTGGGGTTGGCGTAGCGAACGGTGCCATCGGCCCCGGCCAGGATGAGGCCGTCGCCACCGCGTTCCACGAGAGCGCGGAAGATCGTCCGGACGTGGCGCGCCTGATCGAGGGCGCGGCGATAGTCGTCGATGTCGGTGCAGGTTCCGACCCAGCGCAGGATGGCGCCGTCGTCGCCGCGCACCGGATCGCCACGGCAGAGGAACCACCGATACTCGCCGTCGTGGCGGCGGAGCCGTTGCTCCAGTTCGCTCGATGTGCCCTTGCGAACGGCCTCGGTCCAGATTCGCAGTGTGTTCGGCAGGTCGGTGGGGTGAACCACCCAGCCCCAGTCCCAGCCGAGCAGATCGTCAATCGCCAGGCCAGAGTATTCCGCACAGCGCCGGTTCAGATATTCCAGTGTGCCATCCGGGCTGGCCACCCACACAAGTTGCGGAAGGGCGTCGAGTGCGTGCCGATAGTAGAGTGAGTTTGTCACGGGCGCACAAGAATAGTGGCAACGTGGATCTATCATAACACTCCTCGCCGTATATCGCACTACTCCGAATTACCATCAAACTACAATGTGGGGAAAGTGATTGAGCGACTGGGTGCGCGCGGGTATCGTGCATTCGGGCCGCGATCCGCGCGGAGTGACTTCGGCGCCGTCTTGCGATGGGAATGGTGGCGGCGTTAGCGCGTGACGCCAATGACGGTATCGAGTGCCTGGCGGAGTTCCTCGTAGTTCTGCGGACGCTCGTCCGGGTTCTTCGCCAGCATCCACAGACACAGGTCCGACAACAGCGGTGGGATTCCCTCGGCACGCTGCGCCGGCGGTACTGGTGGCGTATTGAGATGCTGAAAGATGACCTGGACGCGGTTGCGTGCCTCGAACGGCAGCCGTCCCGTAAGTGATTCGTAGAGCGTGACGCCCAGCGAGTAGATATCGGCGCGGTGATCCACGAGACTGGCATCCTTCGCCTGTTCGGGAGCGAGATAAGCCGCGGTGCCGGCCAGCTCTGGCCCGGTGCGATCGCGAGCTGCCTCCAGTGCCTCGGACTTCGCCAGACCGAAGTCGATCAGCTTCGCGTTCCCATTCGGTCCGACCAAGATGTTGTCGGGCTTGATGTCGCGATGGACCAGCCCGGCACGCCACACGGCGCCCAGCGCGTCGGCCATCTGTGCGACAAGATAGAGCGCCCACTCTGGCGGCAGCGCTCCGCCATCGCGGATCAACTCGCCTAGCGGCCGCCCCTCGAAGAACTCCGTCACGAGGTATGGCCAGCGTGGATCGAAGGCGAAATCGAGGAAACGAACGACCAGCGGGTGCTTCACACGGGCCAGCGCCATCGCTTCCATCCGAAGCTGCTTCATCGCAGCGTCGCGATCGTAGACGTTGGCCCAGTTGAGGATTTTCAACGCCACCGGGCGGGAGAGTGTCTGATCCCAGCCGCGGAAGACGTGGCACGACACGCCCTCGCCGAGCTTCGACTGAAGGGTGAACGTGCCGACGATGGTGCCGACCTCCGGGGGCGGCACACTGGACATCGGTTCGGTCGCCGCCGACGCGGTGCGTCGCGGGTACGGTAGGGTGTGCGTATCGCCGCCGCCGGCCTGGGAGACAGTGCCATCGTTCGGCGCTACCGGATTCTCAACGTTCGGCGAGGACATGGGCGGGAGCTTTCGGGGATGCGCGTGACCTCTTGGCGTGACGAACGCAGGGGCAGGATCAGGAAATCTCGGTAAACTGTTCCAAATCTATCGAACATAGCGAGTATGCCGACGGATCACGCGCAATACTCTAGCACACGCCGTACAGTCGCCCGAATTTATCAGCCAGATAAGACAGAAATGGTTGAGGCGACAGCATAGAACCTGTCGCGCGGCGGCACAACTCCGCGGCCCGATACCGTTGGCCGTGCCTGTAAACGTGCGTTTCAAGCCACGCCTTCAGCCGGCCGAACTCGCCGCGACGGAAATCTTCGTCCAGCCCCGACAGGTCACGTCGTGCGGCATCCATCAACTGCGCCGCATAAAGATTCCCCAGCGTGTACGTCGGGAAGTAGCCGATCCCGCCGAAACTCCAGTGGATATCCTGCAGGCAACCGTGGGCATCGTCGGGCACCTTTAGCCCGAAGAGGCTCTCGAACCGGCTGTTCCACGCACCCGGCAACTCCGCGGCCGTCAGATCGCCGGAGAGTAACGCCAGTTCCAACTCGAACCGCAACGCGATGTGCAGGTTGTAGGTCGCTTCATCGGCCTCAACACGAATAAATGACGGTCGCACGTCGTTGATCGCGAAATAGAATGCGTCGGACGAAACGTCGGCAAGCGCCGCCGGGAAGGTTTGTCGCAATCGTGGGTAGAAGTGCTCCCAGAACGGCCGGCCACGGCCGACCTGATTCTCCCACAACCGCGACTGTGACTCGTGAATGCCGAACGAGCACGCGCTGCCCAGCGGCGTGCCGAACTGCTCCGTGGGCAGCCCCTGCTCGTACATCGCGTGCCCGGTTTCGTGCAGAACGCCAAAGAATGCCTCATTGAAGAAACGCGGGTTATATCGCGTTGTGATGCGACAGTCACCTGGTCCGAAGCCGGAGCAGAAGGGGTGCGCTGTTGTGTCGAGCCGGCCGGCGGCGAAGTTGAAGCCGATAGCAACGGCTGCGGCCTCCGCGAATACCTTCTGCCGGTCGGTGGGGAACTCACGCTGAAGGATGCGCGTGTCGGGCTGCTTCGGCGATTCGGTTATCTTTCGTACCAGCGGGGCAAGCTCCGCCGTGAGCTCCGCGAAGAGCGACTGGAGTTCGGCGACCGTCGTGCCTGGCTCGTACTCCTCGATGAGCGCGTTGTAAGGATGCTCCTGAAATCCCACGGCCGCGGCTTCCTGCCGTTTCAGTTCCACCACGCGAGTCAGGAGTGGCTGAAAGATCGCGTAGTCATTCTTCTTTCGCGCCTGCTCCCAGACCTGTTGCGCCTCGGTGGTGATTCGCGCCAGCTCCGCGACCAGCGACGGCGGAATCTTCGTGGCGCGGTCATACGCGCGGCGAAGTTCGCGCACGTTGGCGCCTGCATCAGAGTGTGGGTCGCGGGCCAGTTCCGATCCTTCTACCGTGCCAAGTAACTCACCCACTTTCGGATCGGTAAACTTCTGGTGCGCCAGCGATGCGAGGAAGGCCATCTGCTCGCCGCGCAGCGTGCCTCCCTGTGGTGGCATGTAGGTCTGGTGGTCCCAGTTGAGTACCGCGGCACACGAATTGAGTACACCCAGTTCCTTCGAGCGGTGAATCAGACCGGTGTATGCTTCGGCGGCAGTCATGTGGTGGCTCCTCCGGCGTGGATCGCGGATAATGCCGATGTACGAATCGGGGGTCGCAATGTCGTTCGAGAAGATCGCCGCGCCGCACCTGGAAGATACCATTGTGGCGGTTTCGTCAGCGGCTGGCGCCGCGCCGCGCGCCATCGTTCGCATCGGTGGGCCCAACGCGAAGGAAATCGTGGCGGCCGTGTTCGAGGGTGAAGGTGAAACAGAGCCGCGCCGACTCATCCGCGGGTTGCTACGCCTCACCGATGTGCATTCGCCGCTCCCGGCAACACTCTACTTCTTCGCCGGGCCGCGTTCCTACACCGGGCAGGACATCGCGGAGATTCACACGGTCGGTTCTCCGCCGCTGGTCGAGCGACTCGTTGCCGATCTGCTCGCGGCCGGCGCCCGACCCGCTCGCCCGGGCGAGTTCACGATGCGCGCCTTCCTTGCCGGGAAGAAAGACCTGCCGCAAGCGGAAGCCGTACAGGCCGTGATCGAGGCTGACACCGATGCCGACCTGTCCGCTGCGCTCACACAACTGGCCGGCGGCGTTTCGCGCCCGCTGGAAACGCTTCGCGACGACCTGCTGAATCTCCTGGCCGATGTGGAAGCGAGCCTCGACTTCGCCGACGAGGACATCGAATTCGTCGGCCAGGTCGAGACACTTCGCCGCGTGGAAAGCGCAATCGAGCAACTCGACGCCGTGCGACAGCAACTCGATGCGCGCACGGTGTCCGGTCGCCTGGTGCGTATCGCGCTCGCGGGGCCGCCGAATGCCGGCAAGAGTAGCCTCTTCAATGCACTGGCTGGCGGGGTGGCGCTCGTTAGCCCGCTTCCGGGTACGACGCGAGACTACCTCTCGAAGCCACTGGCGCTTGCCGGCGTGCCAGTGGAACTGATCGACACTGCCGGCTGGCAGGATGCTTCCGACACCATCGAGAAACAGGCGCAACGGCTGGGTCGCGAACAGGCCGCGCGAGCCGATGTGCTCGTGTGGTGCGACGATCGCGGCGCGTTTGGGGAAGCGGATGCCGCGCGGCTGAACGCAACCGGCGCAGTGGTACTGAAGGTCTGGACGAAAAGTGATGCGAGGAGTGAATCGCATCCGCCTGCGGTTCCGGAACGCGCACAGGGGGCGGAGTCGCCCCGCGCGGAGATGCTTGGATGCTCTGTGGTCTCGCCTCACGGACTTGACCGGTTGCGTGCCGCACTGAGTGACACCGTGGCGTCACTGACTCGGCCGGCGCTGGCCCCGAGTCAGAGCCGGTGCCGTCATCATGTTCTGGCATGTTTGGAGCGTGTGCGCGAGGCACACACGCTAACGGCGAATCATGAACCACCGGAGTTGCTTGCACTGGCGCTTCGCGCCGCAGTCGATTCGGTGGGCGAAATGACCGGCGCGGTCTACACCAACGACCTCCTCGACCGGGTTTTCTCGCGCTTCTGCATCGGGAAGTGAAATGCGCAAGCGATGTGTTGTGCGGTCAGGGAATTTCCTGCGTGCTCCAGTTCACACGCGCGGACGACTCGCCTTCGTTTACGCCCCCGATAGACTGATCGCATCCACTTCGCGGACGGTACAGTGATGAATGTTCTGGTGATTGGTAAAGGCGGTCGGGAGCATGCGCTGGCGTGGCGATTGAAGCAGTCCGCACGCGCCGGGAAGGTCTTCTGCGCGCCGGGCAATGCTGGCACTGCGCGCGACGGCATCACAAATGTCCCCATCGAGCACAGCGAGACGGACAAACTCCAGCGATTCTGCGCGAAGGAGAAGATTGGCCTGGTCGTGATCGGGCCAGAAGACCCTCTGGCGGCCGGGCTGGCGGATTACCTTCGGGCCAAGGGGTACAAGGTGTTCGGGCCGTCGAAGGAGGCCGCGCGCATCGAGGCGAGCAAGGTCTTCGCGAAGGAACTGATGCGTCATGCCGACGTTCCTACCTCGGAGTTCCGCGTCTTCGACCATCCACAGCCGGCGCGTGACTACATCGGTACGCGCGATTATCCGGTTGTGGTGAAGGCCGACGGACTGGCTGCGGGCAAGGGCGTGGTGGTGTGCAAGAACACGGAGGACGCGGTCCGGGCCGTTGAACGGATCATGACGCGCGAGGAGTTCGGTCGCGCCGGGCGCAAGATCGTCGTCGAGAAGCGGTTGGAGGGTGAGGAAGTTTCGGTACTGGCACTCGTGAGTGGCCGGACGTTTCTCGTGTTGCCGGCGTGCCAGGATCACAAGCCAGTTGGCGATAATGATACCGGTCCCAATACCGGTGGGATGGGTGCGTACTGCCCCGCACCCATCGCCACGCCGGAACTGATGAAGGAACTGGAGAAGAGCGTCTTCTTTCCCACGATCCACGCCATGAAGCGCGGCCGCTATCCGTTCCAGGGCACGCTCTTTGCTGGCATTTTCCTGACCAATCAGGGGCTGCGTGTTCTGGAGTTTAACTGCCGCTTCGGTGATCCGGAAACGCAACCGCTGATGATGCGGCTGAAGACCGATCTGCTCGACCTGCTGGAAGCCGTGGCCGACGAACGATTGCAGGAGTTCGATGAGAAGGTGGAATGGGACGCGCGGCCTTCGGTGTGTGTGGTGCTCTGCTCGGGCGGCTACCCTGGCAAGTACGACACCGGGAAGATCGTAACTGGGCTGGCCGATGCCGAGAGTGTGCCGGATGTGAAGGTCTTCCACGCCGGAACGCGACTCGATGAGCAGGGCCGCGTGCTAACCGATGGTGGGCGCGTGTTTGGTGTGACGGCTCTGGGCGATACGCTGGCCGATGCGAAGGCCCGTGCCTACGAGGCGGTGAAGTTCATCCACTTCCCTGGCGTTCACTTCCGTACCGACATCGCCGACAAGGCACTCAAGCCCAGGCCAGTCGCTCCGCCGGCCGAAGCGCCAAAACTCCCGGCGAGGTTCCGCAAGCCCGGCAGCAAGAGCGAGGAGAGCGAGAAACCCGCGAACTGATCTTCGCGCTCTCCGTCTCAACTGGAGATGACCACCCTTCGCCCCTCGACACGCACTCTCCCTTCCGCGATCAATTGAATCGCCTTCGGGTATGCTTCGCACTCGGCCTCAAAGACACGCGCCGCGAGCGCGTCGGGCGTGTCGTCTTCTGCCACGGGCACGCACCGCTGCGTCAGAATCGGCCCGGTGTCGTATGTGTCATCGGCAAAGTGGACCGTGCAGCCACTGACCTTCGCACCGTAAGCGATCACAGCTTCGTGAACGTGCCGTCCGTACATCCCCTTTCCGCCGAATGCTGGCAACAGTGCCGGGTGAATGTTCAGAACGCGATGTCGGAAGTCGTCTGGGATCGGTAAGAGGTGCAGCCACCCCGCCAGACAGACGAGTTGCGGGTCGAAGGCACGCGCGGCATCCCACACCTGCCCGGCGAATTCCGCGCCGGCGTGCTTCGCCCTGGGGATCACCTTTACGGGCACGCCAGCACGTTCGGCGCGAACAACACCGAAGGCCTCCGCGCGGCTCGACACAACGCCACAGACGATCGCAGGGAGTGTTCCCGCCACGATGCGGTCGAGCAAATTCTGGAGTGTGGTGCCGCCGCCGCTGACGAGTGCGACGATGCGGAGCGGTTCGAGCATGACGGCCTCGGTGTGGTCCCTCAGTTGTAGAGGTGAGGGATGAGACTTCCGTGCGCGGGTGTTGGAGATTGGATTTACGTCCGGCCACCGGGTTCTGTCCACACACGCCGCGAGTTGTCCCAGCGTTTGAAGCTTCCCGGCGCACGAACCGATGCAACACGCAGGACTTGCCCAGTTTCTCACAAGGCTTCGCCAGATTCGCACGCTTACCTGAAGCAGTATAACTCGCGTCGTCGATTCTTCCGCTATAGCTGGAGGAGTCGCGATGCGGATTCGTCTTGCGTATCTGTTCCTCATCGTGGTCGGCTGCCAGTCCATGCACAGCGGCGGCAGCGCTCCCTTGCAACTCGTGGCGAAACCCACGGAGTTTCCCCAACAGCATGTTTCGGTCGTCCGGGCAACGGCGAACGAACCGCCTCCGCGTGAACCAGAACCAGACCCCGAACCAGACGATCCGCTGACGCTTGCGGGTCGCTGCATCGCGCGCGACGACGTACGTGGGGCCGTCACGCATCTCGACGTGTACGTCCGCAAACACCCCGAACAGCCACTCTACCGCTTCCAACTTGCCGAACTCTATGTGCGTAGTGACCAGTCTGCCAGAGCGAGGTTTCACTACGAGGAGTTCGCGAAACGCGCACAGGATGCTCCGGCGCTGCGGCCGCAGCGTGTGACTGCGCATACGCGGCTCATGGAGATGGCCCAGCACTCCGGTGATCGGTTCAGCGAACGCTTCCACCGTGGCGTGGGTCTGCTCCTTATCGTGGAACAGATGGATGCGCTCAAGGAAAAGGACGACTCCTTCTGTGAAGAGATGCTTTGCAAGTCGCTCCAGGCGCTGCGCGAGGCGAAGGAACTGAAGCCAACAGAGCCGCGCGTGCGTGCGCATCTGGCCGATATCTATGCGCGGTTGGGCAACGCGCACGCCGCGCGTGTCGAACGCGCCGCGGCAAGAGCTACCGCGGCCGCAGGCGAACTCACGCCGACAGAAGCAGGGCCGCTGTTACCGTGATTCGCTCGTACCCTGGCTTCTTGTGGCAGCCCCCGGCAATTGCTATTGTGACCCTGTAAGGAACGCGCGACCGTACCGGGGGTCGGACATGGCCGAACAGAAGTTGATTCTTGTCGTGGATGACGACCGCGAGCTGGTGGATGCGATGCGGGCCGTGCTGGAGCGGCAGGGGCACAAGGTGATCCAGGCTCACGACGGTCATCAGGGAAAGCAAGCGATCTACAACCAGCGTCCCGATCTTGTGATCCTCGATATGATGATGCCGCGCATGGGCGGGTATCCGGTACTCGAACACTTCAAGGATAAGAACGACGCGCCGCCGATCATCATGGTCACTGCTAACGAGGGGAGCCGCCACAAGGTTTATGCGGAATACCTCGGCGTCATCGACTACATCCGCAAGCCTTTCGCGATGGAGCGGCTGCTGGAGACAGTGAACAAGGCGCTCGCCCCCAAGCCCGATGAGAAGAAGGCGGAGTGACCGCGTGGCCCTCACGCTTCGCACAGTTGCGCGAGCGGTACACGGTCGAATGCCGAACGGGAACTTGCGGAACGCAGAACTCCGTGAGCTGCTGGGAACTTGGCCAAGCGGAAGAAACAGTTCATCTCGCTGATCGGCAAACAGGTCACTGCCAGGCGACTCAGTCTGGACGACGATTCCGACCGCACGCCATATTCCGCAATGGGATACGACTCACCCGACCTGATGGCGAACTCACCGCAAGGCTATCGGGTGGTCGGTGGACAAACAACCGGCTGATTCCAAGACGATTCGGACATCATGCGGGCATCAGAATGCCCCAAAGAACAGTCTGCCCACGTCGAGGAATAACACGAAGACCATCAGGCCCAGGATGAGGAACAGCCCCGCGTACATCGCGAAGGCGAACATCCGTTCGGGCACCGGCCGGCCGAGAATCTTCTCCAGGATCAGGAAGACCATGTGGCCGCCGTCGAGTACCGGAATTGGCAGGAAGTTCACCACCGCGAGGTTCACCGAAATCATTCCGAGGAACAGCAGAAACTGCCAGAAGTCTTCACCGGCGAGCTTGTAGGAGACGTTGGCGATGGTCAGAGGGCCGCTGAGCGTCTTGACGCTGATGCGGCCGTTGATGTAGCCGTAGAGGCTCATGTAGACGGTCTTGATGAACCGCACGGTACGAAGCGCCCCGAGTCGCATCGCGTCGCCGATGTTGGCAGCCTGTTGCACCTGAGTCTCAGGCATGAAGATCAACCCGCGGTCGTCCAGCCCCCATTCGGGATTCGGTTGCCCTTTCACCAAAACCGTGAACACCTCGTCGCCGCGCTTCACGCGTAGCTCAAGCTCGGCCGCGTTAATCTGGTAGACGCTATCGACGGAGGCCCACTGGTTGTACTTGAGGTCGTCCTTCCACTTGCCAGCGACAAGACTCTCCGGCGAGCCGGCCCGGAATCGCACGGCGGTAATCACGTCGTTGGTCTTGAGCGGCATCGGTGTGCCACCGGGCGACACATCGCGCGACTCCAGCCCAACCATCCGCTTGAAGCGATGCCAGAGACTTGTGTCGAGGTCGCCCGGAGCGAGTACCGCTGTGGCGGCCGGACCGCCTGGCGTCACGTCGTCGATCACGGCTTCCACCCAGTACGCCAGCCCCAACCCGCTCACCGAGAGGGGGCTATTGGGCAGCACCGATTGTTCGCGATCGAAGCGGAAGCCCGGCTGGTAGTCCAGCGTCAGCGTCTGGCGTTTCTCGGTGTGTTCGCCTTCGCGCAACACTACCAGTTCCACTTTCAGGCTGGGTGGGTTTGTCGCTGCCCACTGCTCCAGTTGCCTCGGCAGCAAGATCGGGTCGAGCGGGCTGGTCTTGTCGCCAGCCACGAAGCGAACCGGCTTGCCGTCGGCCGCGCTGACGCCCACTTCCACGATCCGGTCGCCACGGAGCAGCGGTGGCCCCTGCAGATGCGCCACCACGCCCGCTTTCTCGGCGGGGCCGCCCTTGCGCAACGCCACCACCTCGCCCATCCGCATCCGGGTACCGAGGCCGTGCCGGAACGCTGGCGCCACGACGAGATCGGCCGTGGCGTCAGAGCCTTTCCGTTGCACACGGAAGGTGATGGGTGTCTTTGCCAGGAGCACCATGCGGCGGTTATAGTCTGAAAAATCCGCGACTGGCGTGACCTGGGAAGGGTTGGTCGGATCGCTCATCCCGATAATGCGGTCGCCCGGCAGGAAACCCTTTCCGTCACTCCCCTTCGCATCGGCAGCGGGAGTGCCAGGGTAGAACGGCGGCACTTTCTGCTTGATGCCCGAGAGTAGTTCCAGCCGCGAGGGCGATGCGACACCAAGCTGCGGGAATCGCTGCCCCTCGTCGCGGATGGGCGAAACCTTCCCTTCCATTCGCTCGCTGCCGCGTGTCCAGGCGATGTCGAGTTGCTCACCCTTGTCGCTGCTCATCACGATGGGGCGGAGGTCGTCGAAGGTGGGGTTCTCGCGGCTGTCGATCTTCACAATGTGATCGCCAGAACGCATCCCGGCGCGCCACGCCGCGCCGCCGCTCTCGACGGAGCCGACGGTTGCCGGCTTCTCCTTCACTCCGTGCAAGTATGCCGCGACGAAGCACGCCATCCCTAGGATGACGTTCATCACCACACCCGCGGAGATGATGACCATTCGCTGACCCACCGACTTCTTCTTGAAGCTGCGTGGGTCGTCCTCGGCTTCCTCCTCACCGCCCTCGCCGGCCTCTCCTTCGCCGACCATCTGCACGTATCCACCCAACGGGATGATGCCGACCATGTATGTCGTCTCGCCCCACTTGTACGAGCAGAACGGCACCGCCGGACCGAACCCGATGGAGAAGGTGCGGACGTGAACGTCGCACCATTTGGCGGCGACGAAATGTCCGAGTTCGTGAATGAAGATGATGAAGCCCAGCCCGACGACGACCATGAGTGTGTCGATGGGGTCGAACCAAGTGCAGATAGCCGCAACAGCCGCGACAGTGAGCACCAGCGACACCATGTTCTCGCGGAACCAGGACTTCACGGCGGATACTTCCGCATCGTGATTGGGCTGGCCGGTTGCAGGGTTTATTGGCCCGGCGGCGGCCAGGTCGCTCGGTGTCGACGGGTTGGGGTCGTGGTTCATCGGGCCGTTGTTCGCGTTCGATTCCAACTGCTTACCTCCTGCCGCGCCCAGGCATCCAGAGCGACGAGCCGCTCCAGCGTCGGACGGGGTTCGTAGTCGTGTGCGTTCAGTACTGCCCGGCAGCAGCGGGCAATGTCGAGGAATGCCAGATCGTGTGCGAGGAACCGCCCCACAGCGGCCTCGTTTGCGGCGTTGAGTACAGCGCCGCAACTCCCGCCGCGCCGGACGACCTCGAAGCCGAGTTCCAGGGCCGCGAACGTTTCGCGGTCGGCCTGTTCGAAGTGCAGTGACGCGAGCGAACGCCAGTCAAGCCGCTTCGCCGGCCCGGCGACTCGCTCCGGGTAGAGTAAGGCGAGTTGGATCGGCAGTCGCATGTCCGGTGGGGAAAGCTGTGCGAGCACCGAGCCATCGGTGAACTCCACAAACGAGTGGACGATCGATTCGGGGTGAACGATCACGTCGATCTGTTCGACCGAGAGACCGAACAGCCATCGCGCTTCGATTACTTCCAGCGCCTTGTTCATCAGTGTGGCCGAGTCGATGGTGATCTTCGGCCCCATCTGCCACGTCGGGTGTTTCAGTGCCTCCTTCGGCGTGACGGATTCCAGTTCGGCCGCACGCAGGCCGCGAAACGGGCCACCACTGGCAGTGAGTACGACTCGCGTCACATCCTTCGCGCTGTGGCCGATCAGTGCCTGGAAGATGGCGGAGTGTTCGCTATCGACCGGGAGGAGCATCGCGCCGCGCTTCGCCGCGAGTTCCGTGATGAGCGGCCCGCCGACCACGAGTGTTTCCTTGTTCGCCAGCGCCACGGTCTTGCCTGCGTCGAGTGCTGCCCACGTTCCTGTCAGCCCGGCCGCACCCACCACGGCAGAGACAACCGTATCCACGTCGTCATCGGTCACGAGCCGGAAAATGCCCTCCTCACCGGTGAGCAGTTGTGTCTCCTTTGGGAAAGCAGACCGATCGGCCTGTCGGGACGCTTTCGGATCGCAGATCACGGCGAATCGCGGGTGGAACTCGTGGCATTGTTCCGCGAGTTGCTCCCATCGGGAGTTCGCTGCGAGGCCGGCGATCTTGACGCGGTCGGGCAAGTGGCGCGCCACGTCGAGAGTGTTCGTCCCGATGGACCCGGTGCAGCCGAGCAGGGCGACACGGCGGGGCCGTTCGGCGCTCGGTTGTGTTTGCAGCATCTTGCGGCACCGGGGTAACTGTGAGACTGATCCTGAGGGAAGCGCGCGACTTCCCCACTCAGCGCCAGGGAAGACTCTCCGGCGCTACCCGGCATTGTACGACCGTGCCGAAGAAAGCAGAAGACGGGGTTGGAAGTGAGGCCGAGACGCCTTCCCGCGCGACGAAACGCCTCTATGATAGGTGTGTGGCAAGCGATGCTTGACGCGAGCGCCTGTAGCTCAGTGGTAGAGCAACCGGCTTTTAACCGGTTGGTCGAGGGTTCGACCCCCTCCGGGCGCACTCCATTCCTTCAAACAGTCTGCCGCCCATTTGGGCAGCAGGTTTCACATTATTACGGATTTGTACGCTCGATGTAGCGCTGTACGAGGCGTTTCATCCCGGCCGGCAGCGTGTTGAACTCCTTCTCGTCCAACTTGCCGTCGTTGTTCTTGTCGTAGAGTTTGAATAACTCACGCGAGCGAGTGGGGATCGCCACTCCTTTCTTCGGAAACCGGAAATCACCCGCAGTGCCGCCGACACCGCCGCGACGGAGGTTGCCGCCGGCGCCGGAATCGACCACGAATTCGACGTAGCCCAGGTGCATCTCATCGAATGTCTGCGGCCCCCAGCGTACGGCCTTCGTGGGGTCGGGGTTGGCAGGGTTCTTGTCGCTGTTGTCGTACCATGCGGTGTAGATCAGCCCGCTGCCGCGCGGCACCGATACCGGTTCCGCGAAGCGGTACTGCAACTGCCAGTTGAAATCGTAATGTGGTACATCCAGCAACGTGGTCGTCTTGCCGTCGGGAGTCTTCAATTCATACCTCGCCGCCTTGCCGCGAAGGTGCGAGTGCGGGAAGAAGGCGAGGATGTGGCAGTCGAACGGGATGGAGGGAATGCTCCCGGTCACGCGGTGATTGTCCGCGCCTGGTGGAATTGTGAATCTGGGGTTTGACACACTGCTGACCCGCACCTCGTACCGCGGCTTATCCTTCGCGAAGACGAGGCCGAGTTTCGTCTGATCGCGTGTGGCCTTCCCGTTGGGCGTGTAGTGAATCTGGAAGATGAGCGTTGCCCCCTTCGGCAATTTCTTGGCGTAGCCATCGGGGTAACGAGTGAAGTTATTGCCAGGCACATACGCCGCGAAGAAGCCCTGTGCCTCACCGCCGCCTTTTGCCCCCTTCGGTCGCGCGAATACCAGAACATGGTGAACGACTTCGCGTGCGGTTGGCTGAATCTCGAGTGCCTGCACCCACCGATCCTCATCGAATGTCGTTTCCACGCTCGTGACCTGATACGGCATCGTTCCTTCGGCCTTCACCGCGATCGGTTTGGCAATGGGGAACACCACGTCTGGCTTGCCGATGAGCCAGCCACTTTCGTATTTGCGCGGCAGTGGCGCGTCGGCCGGGTTCCCCTGTTTCATGTCGCTGCCGAGCCACGCGAAGAGGTCCGCCTTGTCGCGCTCCGTGAGTGTGCGATCGTTGGCGAAGGGCGAGTGCTCGCCTTTTTGGGGCGGCGCGGCGAACCACGGCGGCATCGTTCCTCTGCTCACGGTCTTCTTGATCATTCCCTTGTGTGCCGCCACGGCATCGTAGCTGTCGAGCGCGAAGGGCGCGACGCCCCCCTTGCGGTGACACTCGACGCAGTTCGCCTGCAGGATGCGTTCGATTCGCGCGTGGTACGTCACTTCGACCGGTTGTGTGGCACGAACGGCCAGTTCGCAGCCAGGCGCGGTGGTAGCCTGCACCACGGGCGTCTTCCCGGCGAGCAGGTCGGTGAGTGCGGCTGAGAGGTAGGAGAACCGCGGCGCATTGCGTGAGTAACCCAGCCCGTACTGGTCGTCGATGGCGCCGCGATAGCGCAACGTGCGGGCTGCGTCCAGCACGAAGACTTCCGCGGTCGAAGTCGCGCCGAGTGCCGCTGTCAGCGTGCCCTCTTTATCGTGAACGTAGCGGCCAGCGAAGCCGTGTTCGCGCGGGTCGTCGGTCTTCGTGGGGTTGACGAACAGGAAACTCACGCCCTTCGCCCCGTACTCCTTCTCGATGCGCCGCAGACTGGGTGCGTACTTCTTGCAGACTGGGCAGACCGTGTTGCTGAACGCGACGACGAGTAACTCGCTCTTCTTGAAGTCGGAGAGCTTGCCGGCTTTTCCTGCGAGGTCGGTGAACGCGACATCTGGCACAAGTCGGCCAACGCCGGCCTCGCCGGGCAGGCGCGTCTTCGGAGCTTCCTTCGGTTCGTCCGCGGCAGGAACAACAGATGTCATGACGAGCAGAGCTACAAAGGCGGCAAGTCGCATCGTGTGATCCCGATCACGAGGAGGTATGTCGAAAGTATACCTGCGCCAGAGCGAGATGGTTTCAGGCACGCTTGTGAATGAATAATGGCAGGTGAGCGCCGCGCGTGGCGATGGATTCACGTTCGCACAACTCATCGACTAATTCCTGTGTGTTGCTTCTCGTATCTCGACACTTGTTCAGATAATGGCCAGCCGTGGCCACCTGAGGGCCAGATTGCCAGCGGGCTATCTCGGCGGTGTGGCAATCTGGCTACCAGGTGAGATGTTCACGGCTCAGTCAGTGGCTGACGCTTGCCATTTCCTGCAAGCATGGTAATTTGTAAACACTCTTTACGAAACCATCCTTCAGCACCGGGTGAACCGTGTCCTGGATACTTCGTGTCGCAGTTGTTGCGTCGCTGGCCGCGGTACTCGCCTTCGTGCCGGCCTGCGGCAAGAAGAATACTGGCAACACGATCCGCATCGGTGTTGTCACGAACTGCACGGCCGACTTCTGGAAGATCTGCGAGGCAGGCGCTCGCAAGGCGGCTGAAGATTCCAAGGTGGAACTCCAGTTCCGCGAGCCGAAGAACGCCTTCGACGCCGCCGAACAGACTCCCATCATCGAGGCGTGGGAGAAGCAGGGATTCAACGGCATCGCCGTGAGCGTCATCAATCCCGAGGGGCAGACCGAGACGCTGACGCGCATCGCCAAGAAGATTCCCCTCATCACGATGGACAACGACGCCGACAAGACCGGCCGCCTCTGCTACATCGGCATCGACAACTACGAGGGTGGCAAGGAAGTGGGGCGGTTGGTGAAGAAGGCACTGCCCAACGGCGGCACCATCGCAATCTTCATCGGCAGCACCAAGTCGGCCAACGGCCGCGCGAGAACGCAAGGTGTGCTCGATGAACTCGCCGGGCAGAAGGACGCACAGGGCACCGACGCTTCTCACCCGGCCAAGCCCGACCTGAAGGGGAGGCAGTTCGGCAAGTACTTCCTCGTGGATGGCGCGGCGAAGGAAGACGGCGCGCCGACCAACGCCCAGGCCACCGCGGCCGGGGTGCTCGCTCGCGTGAAGGGCCTGCCCGACCTGTGCATGGTCGGCCTCTATGCTTACAACCCGCCTGCGATTCTGGCCGACGCGAAGGCCAAGTCGATGGCCAGTCAGATCAAGATCATCGGCTTCGACGAGGACTGGGAGACACTCAAGGGGATCGCGGCGGGCGAGATCATGGCCACTGTCGTGCAGGACCCATTCATGTACGGCTACAAGTCCGTGGAAGCGCTGGCGGCGAAGGCGCGCGGCGACGATTCCAAACTGGTGAAGGAACCGATTCCTTATCGCATTGTCACCAAGAACGGCGGCCCCGATGAGAAGGTCGGGAACCTGGTGGTGAAGAATCTGAACGTCGCTGACTTCGAGAAGAAACTCCGCGACGATCTCGCTTCCGTGCCGAAGCAGTAAGCCTCTCGCACGGGGGCAGAACCCCTGTGATGCCGAATTCGTGTGGATCGGCTTCGCCGTCGCCTTCCGCAGCAACGGCGAAGCCGATCCGAGTGGTTCGGGAAGAACTCATATACAGGGGCTTGCGCCTCCCGTTCAGAATCTTCGCAACCATGCCAACCCCCCGGCTCGAAGTCACAGGCGCGCGGAAGGAATTCCCTGGCGTTGTCGCGCTCGACGGCGTCTCGCTGACGCTGGCTCCGGGCGAAGTGCTCGCGGTCATTGGTGAGAACGGCGCCGGCAAGTCCACGCTGATGAAGATCGTTGCCGGCGTCTATATCCCGGACGCTGGCACCGTGAGTCTCGATGGCCGCTCCATTCGCTTCGACACGCCTGGTGAAGCCATCGCTGCGGGTGTCAGCCTCATTCACCAGGAACTCAATCTCGCCGAGAACCTCACGGTTACCGACAACCTCTTTCTTGGCCACGAAATCACGCGAGGCGGCCCGCTCCGCGCGCTCGACCGTCGCGCCATGAATGAGAAGGCCGCGGCGCTGCTCGCGCGGGTCGGGTTACCGGCATCGCGCGCCTCGGCGCGTGTGGAGAACCTTCCGCCAGGCGAAAAGCAACTCGTGGAGATTGCCCACGCGCTGGGCAGCGAGGTCCGCGTCCTCATCATGGACGAGCCAACCTCGAGCCTCACGCAGAAGGAAACCGAGCAACTCTATCAGGTCATCGACGCGCTGAAGGGCGCCGGTGTCTCGGTGCTTTACATCTCGCACCGACTCGCCGAGGTGAAGCGGGTGGCCGATCGCGTGACGGTGCTGCGCGACGGCAAGAACGCGGGCGAACTGGCGAAGAACGAGATCACGCACGACAACATGGTGAGGTTGATGGTCGGCCGCGACCTCAAGCAGTTCTACCCGAAGGTCCATCGGAGCGGCACGGGCGGCGCGCCTGTGCTGACGCTTCAGGGTATTCGCTTCGCCGGTGGTCCGCCTGTGCCGGCGTCACTGGAAGTTCGCGCTGGCGAAATCCTCGGCATGGCCGGGCTGGTGGGCGCGGGCCGCACGGAGTTATCCGAGGCCGTCTTCGGCGTCCGAAAGCTCACCGCGGGCCAACTTCTCCTCGACGGAAAGCCGGTGCGAATCGGCTCGCCCGCCGATGCCATCGCCGCGGGTGTATTGCTCGTACCGGAAGATCGCCGACTGCACGGGCTGATTCTCCCGGAGAGCGTTGGTTTCAATCTGAGCCTACCCAATCTCGACCGCCTCACCTCACTTTTCGGTGTGAAGCGGCGTGAAGAGAACACTCTGCACCGCACCTGGATCGACCGCCTGCGAGTGAAAACGCCGTCGGCCGCGCAACCCGTAGGGCTGCTCTCGGGCGGCAACCAACAGAAGGTCGTATACGGGAAGTGGCTGGCACGCGGGCCGAAGGTGCTGATCCTCGACGAACCGACTCGCGGTGTGGATGTCGGCGCGAAGGCGGAAATCTACGCGCTGATCGACGAACTGGCCGGCAACAACGTCGCAGTGTGGATGATCACCAGCGACATGGAAGAACTGCTTGGCATGTCGGATCGTGTGGCGGTGATGCACGAGGGGCGCATCGCTGGGGAGTTGTCGCGCGAGCAACTCGATGAGGAAACTGTGATGCAACTGGCTACCGGGGGAGGCGCAACGTGACCCGCATTCTGGGCGTGCTTGGCATTCTGATCCTCCTGTACGCCATCCTCTTCAACACACATGAGCAGGCCGGCACGTTCGGCAACCTCATCGACGTGGCCAACTATCAGGGCCGCTACGGGCTACTCACGCTCGGCGTGGGGCTGGTGATTATCGTCGGCGGCATCGACCTGTCTCTCGGTTCGGTCGTCGGCTGCGCTGCGATCCTCTTTGGCCTGCTCATGATGAAGGGCGTTCACCCCTTCGCCGCCCTGGTGTTGGTGTTGCTCTTCGGCGTCTTCGTGGGGCTTGTGAATGGCTTGCTCATCACGCAACTCCGGCTGCAATCGTTCCTGGTCACCCTTTGCGGCATGTTCATCATTCGCGGTGTTGGCCAGATCATCGCTCAACCAATCCCGTACATGGGAACCGTGAGCTTTGCCAATGTGCGAACCGCTCATCCGGCCTATGAAAGCACGCTCCTATCGTTGCGTTACTGGCTGATTGGGAAGTCTCCGACGGACGCGGCATTGCTCTTCCCGGCACAGTTCATCCTGTTACTCATTCTCGCGGCGGTGGTCGGTTTCTTTCTGCACCGCACTGCTTATGGCCGCTACTGGTATGCCATTGGTCATAGCGAGTTGGCCGCGAAGTATGCCGGAGTGAACGTGAATCGGCAACGCATCGCGGTATACATCGTCTGTTCAGCGCTGGCAGCCCTGGTGGGTGTGCTTCTCTTCTTGAATGAGCCGTCGATCCAGTCAGACAACGCCGGGGAGATGTGGGAACTCTACGCGATTCTCGGCGCGGTCCTCGGCGGCTGCAGCCTGCGCGGCGGCGAGGGGACAGCCGTCGGGATGGTGCTTGGCGCAATGGTGCTGCCAGTAATCGTGAGCATTGTGAACTTCCGCGGCGAGGAGAGTAACGTGATTCCGCTCATCGTCGGAGTCACGCTTCTGGTGGGTACCATCGTCGATGAACTGATCCGCCGCCGGTCGCGTGTCAGTCGATAGAGCGGCGACCACTACTCAACCGAGTGACAGCGAGCTGTCACTCGGAGTGTGGACTCTCGCCTCGCCTCAATCCCGCGACAGCTTTTCACACGCCGCGCGCTTGATTTCGGATCACATCATCCCTACCATCAAGCCCATCGCTGCGGTCGCGAGGTGCGACCGATTTTGCACGACTGCCCACGGAACGGACAGCGCAGTTTTGCCGCTCAACAGCGGCGGGCAGGATGCCTGAGACCTCCACAGCCCACGCACGGAGGCGATAATGGGGAAGAAAAACGTGGACGATACCACTGTGACTCTCACCCCACAACGGGCAGCCCGACTCTACCGCTTGCTCACGCTGCTCGGTACCGGTGCTCAGACTCGCAACTTTCTGCTCCGCCGCCTCAGGCTCGACATTCGCGGCTTTTACCGCGACCTCGAAACGCTGGAATCACTCGGCATCGAAGTCCTCACCACAGGCGACGACCCACGCTATGCCCTGGCTGGCGATCTCAATCATGCACTAGCACGTCTCCCATTCCCGGACCCAGGACTGACCTTCCGCGACGCACTCCAACTCTCCAGCGGCAGCACGGCTGCGCACCGCAAGCTGAAGCAACGCGTGAACTCTTTCCGCAACGGACAGCGCAACCCTCACAAGCCCCGCTGAACTGCAATCGCAGCAGATGAAGTTGCAACTCGTCATCCGGTTCAATAGTGGTCTTTAGTTCAATATCTCTCGCGATCGGGAGCGCACTGTGGTTCGCCTTGTCGAACGAGGCACGTCCAGTGTCTAATTCGAGCGTTCCACCACCCGGCAAGGAGGTCGGCCGTGCGTGCCGCTATCGTTATCCCGGCCCGGTTTGCGTCGTCGCGATTGCCTGGCAAGCCGCTCTTGCGAGACACAGGTAAGTATCTCATCCAGCATGTCTATGAGCAGGCCGCCCGCGCGCGGTGCGCTGCCGATGTGGTTGTCGCCACCGACGACGAACGCATCTTCGCCGCTGTGCGCGAGTTCGGCGGCAAGCCGGTGATGACGCGCGCCGATCACCCCTCTGGCACCGACCGCGTTGCCGAGGTGGCAGCCAACCTGGTGGCCGATGTTGTGATCAATGTGCAGGGCGACGAACCGCAACTCGACCCCGCTTCCATCGATCACCTCGCCGAACTGATGAACGATCCCACGGCCGACATGGCGACGCTGGCGGTGCCCATCACGGATGCAGACGCTTACCTCAGTCCGAATGTCGTGAAGGTGGTGTGCGACGACGACGGTCGGGCACTCTATTTCTCGCGTTCACCGATTCCGATGGTCCGCGACGGCGCACCCGATTTCGCGGCTCAACCGGCGCGCTTCCTCCAGCACCTCGGAATCTACGCCTATCGTCGCGACTTCCTGCTGCGGCTGGCGTCCACACCGCCGCACCCACTGGAGCAATCGGAAAAACTGGAACAGTTGCGCGTGCTCGGGAACGGTGGCACGATCTGCGTCGGGGTGGTGGCTGAGGCTCATCGCGGCGTGGATACGCCGGCCGATTACGCCGACTTCGTGCGCGCGTTCCGCGAGGGGCGAACATGCCGTGCTGCGTGACGGTTCCTTCGCGCAGCCTGGCAACCTACGCTGATTGGTTCGCAGTGGACGGGGCGATATAGTGAGGGTGAATCGCTTTCGCCAGCAAGGACAGTCTCGCAATGACCAGGCACATTTTCGTCACCGGCGGTGTGGTCAGTTCTCTCGGAAAAGGACTGACTTCCGCTTCCATCGGGTTGCTTCTGGAGAAGAGAGGGCTGAAGGTTCGGTTGCAAAAACTCGATCCGTATTTGAATGTTGATCCTGGTACGATGAGCCCTTACCAGCACGGCGAGGTTTATGTACTGGACGACGGCACCGAGACCGACCTCGACCTCGGCCACTACGAACGATTCACACATGCCGTTCTGAACAAGGACAGCAACTACACGTCTGGCAAGATTTATCTCTCCGTGATTGAGAAGGAACGCCGCGGCGACTATCGCGGCAAGACAGTGCAGGTGATTCCACACGTCACCGACGAGATCAAAGGGTGCATCCGCAAGATGGTTGAACCCGGAATCGATGTGGTCATCACCGAGATCGGCGGCACCGTCGGCGACATCGAAGGGATGCCGTATTTCGAGGCGATTCGACAGTTCGCGCTCGATGTGGGCAAACACAATTGCCTCTTCGTTCATCTCACGCTTGTACCGTATCTCAAGGCCGCGGGCGAACTGAAAACCAAGCCGACTCAGCGTTCCGTGCGCGACCTGCGCGAGATCGGCATTCAACCGGATATCCTCATCTGCCGCACCGAGCGTGAAATCCCCAACGACGATTGCGAAAAGATCGCGCTGTTCTGCAACGTGGAACGCGAGGCCGTGATTCAGGAAAAGGACAAGGAGTTCAGCATCTATGAGGTGCCGCTGTCGCTGGCGGATAACAAACTCGATCATCTCATTGTCGAGAAACTCCACCTCACACAGGCCAAGACACTGGACATGAGCGAGTGGCGCGCAATGCTCGACCGGATGCGTGCCCCGGCGCACGAGGTCACTATTGCCTTCGTCGGCAAGTACGTCAAACACCGCGATGCTTACAAGAGCGTGTATGAGTCGCTCGACCACGCAGGCATTTTCCACAACGCGAAGGTGCGTGTCGTGCGGATCGAGTCGGACAAGCTCGAAGCCGAGGGCGCCGCGCAGGCACTGGCGAGTGTGGATGGCTTGCTCGTCCCAGGTGGCTTCGACAAACGGGGCATCGAGGGGAAGGTCGAGGCCATTCGCTATGCCCGCGAACACGGGTTACCGTTCTTCGGTATTTGTCTCGGCCTCCAGTGTGCGACGATCGAGTTCGCACGGCACGTCGCCGGGCTTGAGGGTGCGAACAGCACCGAGTTCGACAAGACCACACCGCACCCGGTCGTGTGTCTGCTCGAGGAACAACAGGGCGTCACCAACCTCGGCGGCACACAACGGTTGGGTGCGTGGCCTTGCCACCTGAAGGCTGGCACGAAGGCCCGCGCCGCGTATGGGGTTGAGGTCATCAGCGAGCGACACCGGCACCGTTACGAGGTGAACAACCATTATCGCGAACGACTCGGCGCGGCCGGGTTGGTCTTCTCTGGCACCAGCCCGGAGGGCGAACTGGTGGAAGCAATCGAACTGCCCAATCATCTCTGGTTCGTCGCAATCCAGGCTCACCCGGAGTTCAAATCGAAGCCGACGCAGCCGCACCCCTTGTTCCGCGATTTCATCGGCGCGAGCCTCGAACGTCGCCGCGCGAAGAAGGGCGACACCCGCGAACGCGCCGTGGTTGTGGGAAGCTGATGGGGATGTGTACGAGCGGAAACACCGTGATCCCATGCTGGACAGCCAGCACGGGATCACTTCGTTCGATGGGCTTGCGGTGGCCAATCACTCTTCCAGCAACGTTTTGAACTCGACCTGGTAGCAGGTGGTGTTGCCGTTGCCGCAGAAGAGATAGCTACCGTCGGGGCTGAAGGCCAGCGACTGCACGGAACTGTCGAAGGAACGCGAGACAAGGTGTCGACCGCTGAGTACGTCCCAGCATCGCACCGTGCCATCGTCGCCGCCACTGACCAGAAAACTGCCACTCGGGTCGAAGCACACGGCGTTGACGTTTTGCTGGTGCCCCCGGAACACGAAGACCGTCGTCAGCGTTTCTGCATCCCAGACGTAGACCGCATCGTCCAGCCCGGCGCCGGCGAGGTACTTGCCGAGCGGATCGAATGCCAGCGATGCCACCCCGACATCTTCCGAGGCGATCTTGTCCTTTGTCGCCGCGTCCCAGACACACACGGCGCCGTCGCGCTCGCCGGTGCCCATGTAGTCGATCCCGCCGCAGGCGATCCACTTCCCGTTCGGATGGACCGCGACTGTTTCCAGCGTGCAGGCATCAGCGGCCTCGATCAGAATCAGGTCCGGCGACGCGGTTTCACAATTCCACAGCCAGACGAGGCCATCGGCCGGACTAGTGTGAACCAGCGTCCGCGAGTCGGGGCTGAAGGCAACCGAGCCGATGGGCGGTTTCGTGGCTTCCAGCGACGCGGCCACTGCGTTCTTCTTCACGTCCCAGAGTTGCGTGAAGTGATTGGTGCCACCAGCGGCAAGCCATTTCCCATCCAAACTGGCGGCGACCGAACATGTCGGGCCGAGGTCCGATGGCGGAACCTCTTCACCGCTCTCCACATCCCAGACACGGAGTGTGGGCGATGCGGAACTGGCGAGCCGCAGTGGATTGCCAGGGATCACGGCGATGGCGTGCCGCCCTGTCGGGTTTGGCCCGGCCAGGAGTTTGCCTGTCTGCACGTCCCAGATGTGAACCACGCGATCCGCGCCGGCACTGGCGAGCTTTGTGCCATCGGGGCTGAAGGCGAGGCAGCGGATCTCTTCGGTGTGGCCGTGCAGAACGTGGCCGCGGATTGCTGCTTCGGGGTCGGTCCACAGGAGGATGTCGTTGTCGGAGTCGGCGCAGGCGAGGTACTTCCCGTCGGGGCTGAAGGCGAGCACTGTCAGTTGGTCGGCGTGGCTGTTCAGGAGCATGAGCGGGTCGGGGTGTGGCGGGCGCCAGACGCGTGCCGAAGTGTCCCACCCTGCGGAGATCAGGAGTGTCGAATCGGGTGACCATGCCAGCGACGGAATGCGGTCGGTGTGGCTCTTGAGTTCGGCCACGAGTTTGTGCGAGTCGGCATCCCACACACGCACCACGAGGTCCTCGCCAGCGGTCGCGATCCAGCGGCCATCACGCGAGTAACGAATCGCGGAGATACCTTGCTTCACCAGTGCGCTGCAGTGGGCGATTTCGCCAAGATACTGCTGCGAGTCGACACCCCAGAACCGCACGCGGCCGTCATCGTGCCCGGCGGCGATAATCTGCCCGTCCGGGCTGAAGGAGACTGTAGTGATCCAGGACGGCTCGTCGCCGGGCTGCTCGATGCGGTGGATGAGCTGGCCGGTTGCAGTGTCCCAGATGAGGAGACCATCGTTACCGCTGGCGAGTACTCGCGCGCCGGGGCCAAAGCACCAGAGCGTCTCAATATCGCTCAGGAAGTGCCGGTTCAGCAGTTTACCGTCGGCCGCCCACTGGCAAAGCACGCCGCTTTCATCGATGGAGCAGAGCGACCCATCCGCCCGAAAAGCAACAGCAGCGATGTCGTTTTCGGTGTGGAATCGCGGTTCGCCGAAGACACGCTTGACCAATGGCGACGGACGAACCGGAAGCACGTCGTCGGCTTGGGGCGGGAAAACGGGAGTGGACATTCAGCAAACCCTTCGAATCAGAGACCGGATGCGGTCGTGTGTGGGCGTTCGCACCCGCACCTGAGTCTAGAACGGGCTTTCCGATAGGGCGAGAAAAAGAACCCGACTGCCAGAAAATCCGCTCAACTCAGGGCAGGTTGCCAGGATGGAATTATTGTCACACATCAACGTCTCCATCGCAACCAGAGATGTCGTACGGGTGGGAGTGGTTGTAACAATGATAACTGCTGATTCTGGTCAGGTAGAATTGACAGCAGAAGCTGCGAACATTGCACCAGAAGTGTGGCTGCGGTAGTTTTCAATTCGCTTGGCGGTCGGGGCCAGGGAGGGTGTGGAGCCGAGGAACGGAGGGGCCGTGTTCGAGACCAACAAGACCCAACTTCACCAACATCCGTTCGGGGATGAGGAAGTGGGCGCGAGCGCGGAGGAACCGGATTACCTGTCGCGGCAACTTGTCACATACATCGGTAACAAGCGAGTACTGCTACCGCTGATCGGTCGCGCCGTGCAGCGCGTCAAGCAGCGACTCGGTAAGGAGCATCTGCGCGTTTTCGATGCGTTCAGCGGTTCGGGTGTCGTGTCTCGATTCCTCAAGAGCCACGCTTCGTACCTCGCGAGCAACGATCTCGAAGACTATGCCGCAGTGATCTCACGCTGCTACCTTCGCAATCGCAGTGCCGTGGACTGGTCCGCGCTCGCCGCGCTCGTCGCGAGGCTGAACGTGCAGGTTTTGAGCGAAGAACGGCCGCCGGGCTTCATCGAAGAACTGTACGCCCCACGCGACGAGGAACGGATCACGAAAGAAGATCGCGTCTTCTACACGCGCGAGAATGCGCGGCGGCTCGACAGCTACCGCCGGCTCATCGGTGCTGCGCCTGTCGGGTTCTTTGATCTCCTGCTGGCACCGCTCCTGAGCAAGGCTTCCATTCACGCGAACACTGCCGGAGTGTTCAAGGGCTTCTACAAGGACGGGCGAACGGGCCTCGGACGGTTCGGCGGCCGCGGCGCGGACGCGCTCTCGCGCATTCGGGGCCGCATCACGCTTGAACTACCGGTACTGAGCCGCTTCGAGTGCGAGTGCGAGATACTGCAGGAGGATGCGAACGCGGCGGCGCACCGGCTATCGTCGCTCGATCTTGCGTATATCGACCCACCGTACAACCAGCATCCTTACGGCTCGAACTACTTCATGCTGAATCTGCTCGTGCGTTACCAGCGGCCGGCGGACATCAGCCGCGTATCCGGCATCCCGACCAACTGGCAACGCTCAGGCTACAACGTGCGTGCTCAGTCGCTTCCACTCCTGAGGGAGTTGCTCACCACACTTGATGCTCGCTTCCTGTTGGTGTCGTTCAGTAATGAAGGGTTTATCCCGCCCGCGGAGATGCATGCGATGCTCGACCGCCTGGGCCATGTGGAAGTCCTCACGACTCCGTATAACGCCTTCCGCGGCAGCCGCAACTTCGACAACCGCGCGTTACACGTCACCGAGCAGTTATTCCTGGTTGCAAAGAAGTAGAACCTGCTTCAGGGTCCGCACGCCGGAACGATCATCAACGCAACCCTCATTCCGCCGTTGCTACTGCTGCTCGTGTCCGGTAAACTTCTTTCAATCCCGCCTTCGTCTCACTTTCCGCGAGAACTTCCATGCTCCGCTCCCGGTTCTGTGCGTGCGTGCTGTGTGCCATCGCGGCGGCCATCGTGTACTTGCTCTTTGTCGCTTCACCGCAAGCGGCACTGGCACAACAGAAAAAGCCGGTCAGTTTTATCAACGATGTGGCCCCGATTCTGAAGGAAAATTGCTTCGCCTGCCACGACACCAAGAAGAAGTCTGGCAAGTACGACATGACCACCTACGAGAAACTCCTGGCTGGCGGCTCCAACGGTGAACCGCTCGTACCAGGCAAGCCGGAGGCCAGTGAGTTTCATTCGCTGATTGTGAGCACTGAGCAGCGCCGGATGCCGCCGCGCGACAAGGGCGAAGCGGTACCGAAGGAGAAGGCCGCAATCGTCGCGCAGTGGATCAAGGAAGGCGCCAAACTCGACGCCGGGATCGACGCGAAGACCGACATCGTGAAGGAACTGCGCGTGCGCTGGAAGCCGCCAGTGCCGCCGAAGAGCTATCCCTTTCCGATCGTGGTTAACGCTCTGAGTTTCACCCCCGATAGCAAACAACTCGTCGTCGGCGGGCACCACGAACTGACGGTGTGGGACATCGACACGGGCAAGCTCGTGAAGCGCCTCCGCACGCGAGCCGAGCGTGCCTACGGCATGGAGTTCCTCCCCGATGGCAAACTCGCCGTCGCCGGGGGCCGCCCCGGACAGGAAGGCGATGTGAACATCTACGACATCCTGAAGGCGAGAGGGAAGACAGAGGAGGGCGTCGAAATCCTGGACGGCGTGAACGACAAGAAGGTACGGGTGAAGCACCTCTTCGACGTGGAGGATTCGGTACTGTGCCTGGCCGTCACGCCCGACGGCAAGACGCTGGCTGCTGGCGGCTGCGACCGCGCGGTGCGTGTCTTCGATCTTTCGGGTGGGCTGGAGAAGGCGAAACTCGTGCAAACTGTCGAAAACCACGCCGACTGGGTGCTCGGGTGCGACCTCTCCGCCGACGGCAAGTATCTCGTGACTGCCGGCCGCGACAAGACCGCGAAGGTGTGGGATCTGAAAGCGAAGGAGTCTGTCGTCACCTTCCCCGGACACCAGAACATCGTTTACGGTGTTGCGATCAAAGCCGATGGCAGCGCCGGCTATTCGGTGGGCGCCGATAAACAACTCCGCACCTGGAAACCCAGCGGGGAAGGGAAGCAGGTGAAGAACGCAGGCGGCCACGGCGACGACGTCTTCAAGATCGTCGCCAACCCCAAGCAACCTCTGCTGGCAACCTCCAGCGCCGACAAGACCGTGCGACTCTGGAATCGCGACTCACTCGCGGCTGGAAAGTCGCTCTCGGGTCTGACCGATTACGTGTTCACTGTCGCGTTCAGTCCGAATGGCGAACAGGTGGCCGGCGGCAGCTACGATGGCGGTATCGCGATTTGGAACGTGAAGGATGGCAAACTCGTGAAGGCATTCAACGCCAGTCCCGGTCTCGCCGCGAAGCCTCCTGAACCGAAGAAAAAGTGACACTGGCCGCGGTATCCGTAGCAACGCAGTATTGGTCGCATCCGCTCACGCCCAGCGGAAGCGACACGGGCCATCTCTCCGTGCCTCACCTTCCCGACGCCACCGACGACCTCTGCCGCGAGGCACTCGCAGCGTTTGACCGCGAAGCGACGCATTCCGTCTGCGATACGGGCCGCTACTCAATGCGCGTCGCCCAGTGGGGCAACGGCCCGCCGCTCGTCATCATCCACGGCCTCTCCGACGCCGTGCGCGGCTTCGCGATGGTCATGCACCAACTCGCGAGTCGTTTCACCTGCATCGCCTACGAATTACCCAACGCTCTCGATGACGGCGCGGAACTCGGCGCGTATCGGCATGCCGATTACGTCGACGATCTTTTCGCGCTACTCGATCTGCTGAAGCTGAATCCTGTCGCCGTGATGGGGTCGTCGTTTGGGACAACGATAGCGCTGGCCGCGCTCGCACGCGCACCGGAACGGTTCACACGGAGCATCTTGAAGGGTGGCTTCGCGCGCCGGCGATTGAAGTGGTACGAGCGACTTGGCGCGCGGCAGGGGCGCTACTGGTCCGGGCGGCTCTCCGAACTCCCCTTGCGCGAGTTCGCCATGCGCGCCGCCGATCCGGCAACGTGGACTGGTTCTTCACCGCGGTCGCGCGAACTGTTCCTCGCGTGCAACGGCCAGACACCGATACTGGCCGCATGTCGGCGGGCGATTACTCTCGGCTCGCTCGACCTGCGGGCACAACTGCCAGGCATCCAGACGCCGATACTACTGGTGGGCGGTGACCGCGATCGGATCATTCCGCGCGCATGTGAAGCGGAGCTGGAAGCGGGCCTCCCGGACGTTCGCCGTGTGGAACTCGCCGCCTGCGGCCACTACCCACAGTACACGCATCCCACCGCCACGGCCGGAGCCGTGGCGGCGTTCCTGGCGTGATTGAGCACCACTCACGCCCGTACCTGTTGCCTTGTCGTCCTGAGTGTCAGCCGCAGCCGGTGGTCTGGCCGCAGGTGTCGCACCTCATGCACGCGCCGCTGCGAACAAGCGTCATTTGCTGGCAGTTCGAACACGGGTCGCCCTCATAGCCCTTCAATCGAGCCTGGCGAATCTTCTCGGCCTGCGTGCCAGCAACAGGCATGTAGTTGGTGCGCGGCGGCAGGACCGCAGTGCCACCGTTGCCATTGGCCTTCGCATGGCCATTCCCGTTGCCGTTCGACTCCCGCGGCGCAGGTGCCGTCACGTTGCCGCTGCCCGGCTTCGCGTGCGACGAACGCGGGTGGTCGATCTCCGACTTCGGCTTGGCCTTCGCATCGACTGTACGTGTGCTGACCACCTCTTCGGCGTCGAAGTCCGGTCCTTCCTCGTCGTCGTGCATCGCGTCACCACGCAGGTCTTCGGGGAGGACGTGAGCGAGGTCCTTCCGGTCGAGGTATGTGATCGCCAGTTCCCGGAAGATGTAGTCGATGATCGACGTACTCATCTTGATGTACGGGTTCCCCTGGACGATCCCGTTCGGCTCGAAACGGGTGAAGAGGAACGCATCAACGTACTCTTCGAGCGGCACTCCGTGCTGCAATCCGAGTGAAACCGCGATGGCGAAACAGTTGGTCATGCTGCGGAAGGCGGCCCCCTCCTTGTGCATGTCGATGAAGATTTCGCCGAGTGTGCCATCCTCGTATTCGCCCGTACGAATGTACATCTTGTGGCTGCCGATGCGGGCCTTTTGCGTGTAGCCCGCTCGACGATCCGGGAGTCGCCGACGCTTGGCAATGTAGCGGTGAACGATCTTCTCCGTGATCCGTTCGGCAACCTGTACCTGTGGCGGCTTCGGTTCCGGCTTCTCCGATTCAGGCACCACGGCCGCGAGCATCGCCGCTTCCGGTGAATCCGCGACCGAGTTGAGCGGTTGACTGAGCTTCGAGCCGTCGCGGTAGAGCGCGTTGGCCTTCGTCATCAACTGCCACGAGAGCAGATACGCTTTCTTCACATCCTCGACGGTGGCGTCGTAGGGCATGTTGATCGTCTTGGAGATGGCCCCGCTGATGAACGGCTGGGCCGCGGCCATCATGCGGATGTGGCTCTCCCAGGAGAGGAACCGGCGACCGGTCTTGCCGCACTTGTTCGCGCAGTCGAACACCGCGAGGTGTTCCGCTTTCAGGTGTGGCGCGCCCTCAACGGTCATGCTGCCGCAGACGTAAGCATTGGCCTCGGCGATTTGCTGTTTCGTGAAGCCGAGCCACGTCAGGAGGTCGAACGTGGGCACCGCCAGTTCTTCCGCGGGAACCTTCAACGTGTTCTGGATGAAGTCGTCACCGAGAGTCCAGGAGTTGAAGACGAAGGGCAACTCGAACACGCCGGGCAGTTGCGTCTCGATTGTTCGGAGTACCTCATCGGTAAATCCCTTCGCCTTGAGCGACGCGGGATTGACGTGCGGGCAGCCATGAAGCGTGGCGGCTCCGCGGCTATACCGCACGATGTCCTCGACCTGCCACGGAGCGTAACCGAGTTTCGCCAACGCCGGCGGCACCGACTGGTTAATGATCTTGAAGTAGCCGCCGCCCGCGAGTTTCTTGAACTTCACCAGTGCGAAGTCTGGCTCGATGCCTGTGGTATCGCAGTCCATCACCAGCCCGATGGTGCCTGTGGGCGCGATCACACTAACCTGGGCGTTCTTGAAGCCAAACTTTTCGCCAAGTTCGAGCATCCGGTCGGACTCGCGGCGAGCCGCAGCGAGTAACTCCGGCGGGCAGTAACGCGCGTCGATGCCTACCGGGAAGACAGTCAGCCCTTCATACTCGGCTGGCGCGGCGTTGTACGCGGCGCGGCGGTGGTTGCGGATGACGCGCAGCATGTGGTCGCGGTTGGCGAAATAGCGTGGGAACGGCCCGACCTCGGCGGCCATCTCCGCGCTGGCGGCATAGGCACCGGCATGCATGATCGCAGTGAGTGCCCCACACTGGGCGCGCCCTTCCGCCGAATCGTAAGGGATGCCCTGGACCATCAGGAGTGCGCCCAGGTTGGCGTAACCGAGGCCGAGTGTGCGGAAGTCGTAGGACTTCTGCGCCACCGCCTTGCTGGGGAACTGCGCCATATAGACGCTGACTTCGAGGATGATGGTCCAGATTCGGATCGCATGCCGGTACGCTTCGATGTCGAACTTCTGCGTCTTGTGGTCGAAGAACGTGGTGAGGTTGAGCGACGCCAGATTGCATGCCGTATCATCGATGAACAGGTATTCGCTGCACGGGTTGCTTGCCTTGATCTCGCCATCGAGCGGACAAGTGTGCCACTCGTTAATTGTGGAATGGAACTGCACGCCAGGATCGGCGCAGCTCCACGCGGCGAAGGCGATTTGTTCCCACAGGTCGCGTGCGGCCAGCGTTTTCCTGGCCCTGGGGGCACGCCCTTCCGCCTGGGACTTCTCCAGTTCTGTGCGCCAGTAGAGCGGCCAGGGGCCGTTGGTCTCGACGGCACGCATGAACTCATTGGGAATGCGCACCGAGTTGTTGCTGTTCTGCCCGCTGACGGTGTAGTACGCCTTCGAGTTCCAGTCGGTATCGTACTCGTCCACCTCGATGCTCTTGAATCCCTGTCGGGCCAACTGCACGACACGTGCGACGTAGTTCTCCGGAATCAGTGCGGCGCGGGCGTCGAGTACCGACTTGCGCAGGGCATCGTTCTTCGCGGGGTTGTAACGCTCCTCGGCAACGGCGTGGCCGTGAATGGCACGCATGATCGCGTTGAGGTGCCGATTCATTAGCCGGGAGCCAGACACCAATTCCGCGACTTTCTGCTCCTCGGTTACCTTCCAGTTGACGAAATCTTCGATGTCGGGGTGATCCAGATCGAGAACGACCATCTTTGCCGCGCGGCGAGTAGTTCCGCCGCTCTTGATAGCGCCGGCCGCGCGGTCGCCGATCTTGAGGAAGCTCATTAATCCGGACGATTTCCCACCACCGGAGAGCGGTTCGCCCTCGCCACGCAGCGCCGAGAAGTTGGAACCCGTGCCGCTTCCGTATTTGAAGATACGCGCTTCGCGGACCCACAGGTCCATGATACCGCCCTCATTCACCAGGTCGTCATCGACCTGCTGGATGAAGCACGCATGCGGAGCCGGGCGCTCGTAGGCACTGGTCGAGAGTTCGAGTTGCTGCGTGTGCGGGTTGACGAAGGAGTGGCCCTGCGGCGGCCCTTCAATGCCGTAGGCCCAGTGTAGTCCGGTGTTGAACCACTGTGGCGAGTTCGGCGCGGCCATCTGCATGGCGAGCATGTGGCAGACTTCGTCGTAGAAGGCCCGCGCGTCGGCCTCCGAGGAGAAGTATCCGCCCTTCCATCCCCAGTACGTCCAGCAGCCAGCGAGCCGGTGAAAGACCTGGCGTGAATCGGTCTCGCCGCCGATGGATGTCTCGGCCGATTCCGGGACGCTTCGCTGAATCCACGCCGGGACGCCATCTTCGTGAATGTGAGCCAGCCGTGCCGGCACTCCGGCGCGCCGGAAGTACTTCTGCGCGAGAATGTCTACCGCGACCTGCGACCATCGGGCAGGAACCTTCACGTCGGTCATCTCGAAGACGACCGAGCCATTCGGATTGCGAATCACGGAACTGCGCGGGGTGAACTCAATGCCCGCGAATGGGTCCTGGCCTTCGCGGGTGAAACGGCGAGTGATCTGCATGGCAGTGTCCGTAACAGTTCAGGTGGGGGTGCCCCACCAGGGGTTTCATTCCGAATGCGGAGGAGGAAATCCGCCGCGCAACTCGCCGATCACTAGCGTACACTAATATTGGTCAGATGTACAGAGAGCGTGCGGCCGGCGAGGTCGAGACGGTAACTCTAAGTGTTGCCGCGCCGCGAGTCGTCAGCAGCGCCACCTGGCACGAATGGCAGGGTCAGACCCGGCTGGTCCTGGTATTTCCCCTTTTTATCCGCATAACTGACACGACAGACAGCTTCGGCCTTGTAGAAGAGAATCTGGGCAATCCCTTCGTTGGCGTAAATCCTGGCCGGCAACGGCGTCGTGTTACTGATCTCGATGGTGACACGGCCGCGCCATTCTGGTTCCAGCGGCGTCACATTCACGATGATTCCGCACCGAGCATACGTCGATTTCCCAAGACAAACCGCGAGGATGTCGCGAGGAATCTCGAAGTATTCAACCGTCTCGGCGAGGGCGAAGCTGTTGGGTGGGATGATGCAGAAGTCTGCTTCCACATCTACAAACGACTTCGAGTCGAAGTTCTTCGGATCTACGGTACTGCCCCAGACATTCGTGAAGACTTTGAACCGCCGATCCACACGCACGTCGTAGCCGTAGCTGGTGACGCCATAGGAAATGATGCCCGGCCGGTGCTGCTGCGAGGCAAACGGCACAATCTTCACGTCGCGTTCGATCATCCAGTCTGGTAGCACACCCATCGCTTGCCTCCTGCGCTCATCCGGGCGGCGCGTGTCGTGGGGAGTATCGACCCCCCCGACCGACTGTCTTCACGAAACGCATGCGAAGCGCCCCGATGGCCGCGCTCGCCGGAATCGCACTAGCGTTACCTCCCGGATAACCGATACAAGCTAGGCCGTCGGGACTGTCGCCAAACCGCTGAGGGAACATCGTGATCTTCGGCCTCACGCTGCTTGCACTCTCCGCTCCGCCAATGCCGAACCTGCCAGGGAAAGTTCCCACGGAACTCCGTCAGGTCGCGCCGAACCACTGCGAGACGTGCTGGGAACCGACCGCCATGCCACCCGAGAAGTCGCGAGCTGTGGTGCTGGTTCACGGCTTGTACGTCCACCTGCTACGACCGTCGCGCGCAGCGCATCCCTGGATTCGCGACTGGCAGGAGCCGAAGGGCGAACTGGTCAAGACGCTCGCGAAGGATTCGGACGTGTTCGCCTTCAGCTACGCCCAGACCATGCCAGTCGAGGATGTGGCCGAATCGGCTGGTCTTCGCGACGCCGTGGCGAACCTCCGCAAGGCCGGCTACAAGGAGATCGTACTCGTTGGGCACTCCGCGGGCGGTCTCGTCGTGAGCCAGTTCGTCGAGCGACATCCCGATTCCGGGGTGACGAAGGTCATTGCGGTTGCGACCCCCTTCGCCGGCGTGAAACTGGCCAGTCTCAAGGTCGGCTGTCCGAAGGTGCAGGCGTCGTTCATTCACTCACTCAGCCCGGAAGCACGCGCGAAGGCCAACCTCCCACCACCCCGCAAGGATGTGCAGATTGCTTGCGTTGTCTGCAAACTCAAGCACGTCGAGTCTGATGGGCTTGTCCCGATTCGCAGCCAGTGGCCCGAAGAGTTGCGCAAGGCGGGTGTACCGGTTGTGCTTGCCAATTCAAGCCATTTCGAGGTCAAACGCAGCCCGGACGCAGCGAAACTCATCGCCGAACTCGTGCGCGAAAAGCTCACACGCTGGACGCCGACAGAAACCGAACGTGCCCGCAAGATACTCTTCGGCGCGGCACAGAGAGAGAAGGGCGGCAAGAACTGACCGCGGCTACCTCGTGCATACGGACGGAGCCGGTGTTCGCGCGAGAATACAGCGTGGCCCCGGCGCTCAAGGTGCGAAACAGTGAGGCGGACCGCCGGGACCACGCCACTCCCATTTTACGCGTGCGTGCGCGCGAAAGTGTAACCTCAGGAGGGAGAATCCACGATGCCATTCTGGCTGTTCAAGGAGGAACCAGACACCTACAGTTTCGCCGATCTCCAGCGCGATGGCGCAACCACCTGGAGCGGTGTCGCCAACCCGCAGGCCCAGAAGAATCTGCGTGCGATCAAGAAACGCGACCGCGTCTTCTACTACGAAACAGGTAAGGTGAAGGCCGTTGTTGGTGTGATGGAAGTGACTTCCGACCCGATTCTCGACCCGACAGACGAAGCCGGCAAGCGCGTCGTCGTGACTGTGAAACCGCTCCGGAAGTTTGAACACTCAGTCACCCTTGCCACGATCAAGGCCGACCCGGCGTTCGCGCTCTGGGAACTGGTCAGGCAAGCCCGGCTCTCGGTGATGCCTGTACCCGAAGAATTGTGGGCGAAGATCGAGAAAATGGGCAACGGATAACGGTTCCATCGATTGCGCGATTTGTAGCGTGCTTTCCCGCCCTGCCTGAAGCCCGCCGGCGCGCCGGTGAGCTTTCTTTTTTCCCGGCGGATCGCTATCAACCAGAGGCCGCTCCCAGTATTAGTATACACTTCGACAGTACGATGCCGGGGTAACTTCTCATGGCCGATCCACTGACCGAACGCCTGCCGCCGCAGAACCGCGACGCCGAGCGCGGCGTCATCGGCGGCATTCTGCGTGATCCTGACACGCTCCCGACCGTTCAGCAGATCATCGTCGCCGAGAACTTCTACTTCGATGCGCACCAGAAGATTTACCAGGCGCTCTGCGACCTCTCGAACGAGGGGCAGCCCATTGATCTCGTGCTGCTCTACGACAGGCTCCGCAAGAACAAGCAGATCGAGGATGTGGGCGGCAAGGAGTACCTCGCGGACCTGTGGGAATCGGTACCCACGGGAGCCAATGCGGAATACCACGCGCATCTTGTTCGCGACGCGGCGATGATCCGCGGGCTGATCCACGCGGGTAATGAAATCCTCCGCGACTCCTACGACCGCACGCAATCGGCCGACGAACTCGTCTCGCAGGCCGAGCGGAAGATCATGGACATCGCCAAGGCCGGCATGGTCGGCGAGGTCAAATCACTGGCGGAGGTGGTGGGCGACGCCTTCACACGGCTCGATTCGCGCATCGGCAAGGACAACCTCGCAATCAGTGGTCTGCCGAGTGGCTATGTCGATCTCGATAACATCACGGCCGGCTTGCAGAACTCGGAACTGGTGATTATCGCCGCGCGACCCTCGGTCGGGAAAACGGCCTTCGCACTGAATGTGGTTCGGAACATCATTACCGAAGGTGTCGCGAGTGGAAACGCGCCGGTGGTGCTGTTCTTCAGCCTCGAAATGGCCCGCATCGAACTCGCGGAACGGCTCCTCTGTTGCCAGTCGCGTGTGGACAGTCACAAGGTCCGCAAGGGGCACCTCAATTCCGACGACATCCAGAAACTCATGGATGCCGGCGATGTGCTCCGCCGCGCCAAACTCTACATCGACGATACACCCAGTCGCACCATGATCCAGATCGGAGCGAGCGCTCGCCGGTTGAGCAAGAAGCACGAAAAGGACGGTGGATTGAAACTCGTCGTCATCGACTATCTCCAGCTCATCGAGCCAGAGAATCGCCGCGACCCACGGCAGGAGCAGGTCGCCCAGATCAGCCGTCGGTTGAAGTTCCTCGCACGCGAGTTGAACATCCCCGTCATCGCGCTGGCGCAGGTGAATCGGGCGTCCGAAGATCGTCAGGATCACAAGCCAAGACTATCCGACTTGCGCGAGAGCGGTAGCATCGAACAGGACGCGGATACTTGTATGATGTTGCATCGGCCAGGCAAATTCGACGGCACGCAGGACGACAACGTTCTCGAAATCATCATCGCCAAGCAGCGTAACGGCCCCACAGGTGAGATCACGCTGACCTGGATGAAGGAATACAACCGTTACGAAAACTACATCGCCGATGTCGGGATGGGCAGCGGCGTGTGACACGCGGACACTCTCAGGGTCACGCCCCGGCAACCGTCAGCGTGACCTCCATCTCGGTGCTGCCGCGGACGACTTTCACCTTTACCTCCTGGCCCACTTTCAGATCGTGGACGACACGCTCGTAGTCTTCCACGTTGTCGATCTTCTGGCCGTTGATGCCGATGATGAGGTCGCCTGGCTCGACCGGAAGGCCGCGGGCGTTGTACTTCACGCCGCGCAGCCCTCCCTTCTTCGCCGGGCCATCGGGCACCATCTGGTCGATCATCACGCCATGATCGTAGCGGGCCTGGCGAAGCCGGCGTTCGTTGTAGAGACGTACGCCGAGGCTCGGCCGCAGGTAACGCCCGGTGCGGATCAGTTCTGTCGCCACGCGGTTGACCGTGTCAACCGGAACGGCGAAGCCAATGCCGATGTTGCCAGTCATCCCGCCGGCCGTGGCGATGGAAGTGTTCACGCCGATGAGTCGGCCCGATTTGTCGAGCAATGGCCCGCCGGAGTTACCTGGATTGATCGGCGCATCGGTCTGGATGACGTGGGGGATGCGTGCTCCGCTGGGCGACTCGATGATGCGGTTGAGCGAGCTGATGATCCCCTTGGTCATCGTGAGGCTCAGCCCGAAGGGGTTGCCGATGGCGAATGCTTTCTGGCCCACCTTGAGGTCGTGTGACGTGCCCACGGTGATGGGCTTGAGCTTGTTCTTGGGAACCGTGGTGATCTGGATCACGGCGAGATCGTTATCGGCGGAAGCGCCGATCAACTCGGCCTTATAGGCGGAACGATCGGCCAAAAAGACACGCAATTCCAGGAGGTCGGGGCGCTTGATAAAGTCCGCGACGACGTGGAAGTTCGTGACGATGCGGCCGTCCGTATCCCAGATAAAGCCCGAACCACCGCTGGTCGCTGTCTCGGCCTGCTGACCCCACGCGCCCTGTCGGACCATGACCACATCGACGTTGACAACGGAGTCCTTCACCTTCTCAAAGAGAGCGACTGATTCCTGCTCATCCACGTCCAGTGGCGTTGCTGGGGTCGTTGCACGTTCCTTCGCGTCCGGATTGGTGCCGGCGGTAACGCCACGGAAGTGCTGGATTAACGACACCCCGCCCCAGATCCCCAATCCGAACAACAACCCAACGAACAGCAGCAGGCCATAGGTTGCCGCACGACTGCCCGACTGGGTATGGAAGTTCCGCATGGAGCGATTATCCCCATCGTAGCGGCGTTCGCGGTCGCGCGGTTCGTAGTCAATCATGGTGATACCCCCCTCACTGGCTCCATACTCATACGATAGGCGCGCCGATGTGCGAAATGTGCCACAATCGCCGAATCTGGACCGGATGGTTCACCTGAAGGGGTCCTTCGGATACACTGTGGCCGTTCCCCTTACCCTTACGCGAGGTCTGTCATGCGAGCGCGGATGACCCTGGCGGCGTTGGTGCTGGTTGCCGCCAACACCATGGCCCGTTCCGAAGACAAGCCACTCGATCGGACCGATCTGGACAAGCGGATTGTCAACGCGGTGTACGAGAGCGCCAAGCTCGGCACCGACATCTTCAACAAGGGCAATCACGAAGGCTGCTTCCGACTCTACGAAGGAACACTGATGGCGGTGGCTCCGCTGCTCGATCACCGACCTGTTTTGCAAGGGAAGGTGAACAAGCGACTCGACCGGGCAGCGACGATGAAGCCAGCCGATGCGGCGTTCGAATTGCGCACGGCACTGGACGAGATTCAGAACGACATTGCTCCGCCGAAGGATAAGACACCTCCGAAGGACCCGAAGTCGGACAAGGAACCGGATGCCACGAAGAAGAGCCTCTGGGACCGCCTCGGCGGTGAGAAGGCAGTCAAGGCGGTTGTTCACGACATCGTTCTTGCGGCGGCCGAGAACCCGAAGGTCGATTTCCTCCGTGGCGGCAAGGTCAAGCTCGATGCGAAGGCGATTGATCACCTGGAGCAGATGCTGGTGGCGTTCGTGAGTGCCAACACCGGCGGGCCACTGAAGTACGACGGCAAGAGCATGAAGGACGTTCACAAGGGAATGTCCATCAGTGATGCGCAGTTCGACGCGCTGGTGGCCGACATGGTTGTGGTGTTGAAGAAGCACAAGGTGGAACAGGCCGAGATCGACGAACTCGGCAAGCTCATCGAAAGTACACGCAAGGATGTCGTTGAACCGAAGAAGTGAGCGATTTTCACTCGCTGCGAACGGGGGAGCCATGGCTCCCCCGTTCTGTTTTGGGCCTGCTACTCCAGGTTCTCACGCTCCGTATCTTCGCTGGCTTCTGCGGGTGGGAGCGTCGCGAGGATCGCGCGAACCTGGCGGAGGTCTTCTTCCGTCACTCCTTCGCGGCGGGGATAGCGGCGTTCCAGGGCATCGAGGAGGGTTTCCCACATCTCCCGTGTCACGCGCGGCGGTGACTCCCAGTTGGTGCGGCGTCGGAACCGAATCCGGAACGCCCACTTGCGCGCGAAGCGTTCCGCCTGGACGAATCGCTTCGTTCCTGTTACGGGATCCTCGTCGGTCCACTCAATTTCCATGTGTCGCAGGCAATGGGGTGGGGCGTAGAATACGAGTCCAAGATACCGGACCCGTGCTCCAGTGTAGTAGGTTTGTGTATCGTTCGAGGTCTGGTTTCGTCCGCCACCAGTTGGGAAGGGTCGGCGATGTTACTGTTCGAGGATCACCGGTTCCACTCACCCGCCGTGAGCCAGAAGGCGTGTGTTCACACGATCGCCTTCTCACCAGATGGCGCAACGCTGGCTACAGGCGCGAAGGACGGCTCAGTCTTCCTCCGCGACTCGGCCGGGCAGGTTTGCCCGCTCTTCGAGCGTGGCCCCAAGAGCCTACCAGTCTATTCCCTCGACTACTTCCCGGACGGTTCGGGTGTCGTTGTCGGTGGCGGGTTTGGCTGGGCAACCTGGCGTCAGGAGAGCGGCGAGTGGAATCCCTCTGGCCCGGCGATGCCTCGACCGGTCACCTCGCTTGCCGTGCTCGATGAACGCCGGGTCGCGTTCGGGATCGGCGATCGGCTTCATCCCACCGCCGGGATGCTCGAAATCTGGGACATCCCCGCCGAACGCAAGCTCCCCGACTATTTCCACGAACCCAATGGCGTCCGCGTTGTGGCGGCGTGTCCCACCAGGAAACTCGTCGCGTGGGTCACGCATCACCGCAAGGTCCGCGTGTGGGACATGACGAAGCCGAAATCGACGGCCACCGACTTCATGCAGGACAAGGAGTGCCCGACGCTGGCTCTGAGTGCCGATGGCAAGACGCTCGCCGTGGCGGTGGACTACGCGGTGAAACTTTACGACGTGGAGCGGAAACGCGAGCAATCACTGTTGCGTGGGCACATCGGGAAGGTATCGGCGGTGGCGTTCTCGCCAGATGGGCGCACGCTGCTGACCGGAAGCTGGGACGAGACGGTGCGGTTGTGGGACGTGGCGAGTGGTCGTGAGCGAGCGAACTTCAAGTGGGGCGTGGGTCGCGTGTACTGCGTGGCCTGCGCCCCGGATGGTTTACGTCTGGCTGCTGGCGGCGATCTCGGCTCCGTTGTCGTCTGGGATGCTGAGTAGACGGCACGCCGCGTATGGAAGCGACCGATGCCGGCTGTTGCGCGGGCGCCGGTCGCTTCTGGAGTTACTTCTTCGCCTTCACTCGAACGAGAGACTCTTCCATCCCCTTCTCATCCTTGCTGATCAACTCGGTATCCGTGAGCTTCGTTATCGTGTGCGTCTCGGATATTTCCTTGCCGCCCGCGTTCAGCTTGGTTGACACCTTGTCGCCGTCTACCTTGTAGGTACCTGAGACCTTGAACTCCTTCCCGCCCTGGGACACGGAGATGTGGATTTTCCCGTCCTTTGTGAACTCGAGTGTGAAGACCGCGCCGGCCTTCTTCTCCTTCGGCTCCCACTTGCCGACCAGTTTCTTGGCGTCGATCTTCGTATCGGCGGCTAGCCCGGCGGCGCCCATCAGTACTACCAGCGCGCACCCCAGAACAGTTCGCATCGCATTCCCTTTCCACGACGGGAGAATGTGCGGGTCAGGCCAGCACCCGACTCCGCGAGGACCGGCCCGCCCCGGCCCCAGACCGTGACCCCTGGCGACACGAAACGCGTGCCAGGAGCCGCGGCTATCGCTTCACGTTATTGAGTGTCTCCAGTGCCATCAGTAGTGCCTGTGTCCCCTTGCGGCCGTAGCCTTGCGCTCGTACGGCCTCGTAGAGTTGCTTCGCCAGTGCCAGCCCCGGCAGGCAGATGTTCATCTTCTCGGCTTCGGCCAGCGCGATGCCCATGTCCTTGATGAAGTGCTCGACGTAGAAGCCCGGCTCGAAGTCGCGGCGGAGCATCCGGGGGCCGAGCACCTCCAGAGCCTTGCTCCCGGCCGCGCCGACGCTCACACTCTTGAACACCGTCTCCAGGTCGAGGCCCGCCTTGTAGCCGTAGAGTAGCCCCTCGCACACCGCGATCATGTTCGATGAGATGAGAATCTGATTCACCATTTTCGTGTGCTGACCGGCGCCCGCAGGTCCCTGGTGAACGATCGTCTTCCCCATGCACTCGAACACTGGCTGCACGGCCGCGACGGCCTCCCTGTCGCCACCAATCATGATGGAGAGCGCCGCGTTCTTCGCACCCACATCGCCGCCGCTAACCGGAGCGTCGAGCGCAGCGACACCCTTCGCGTGCGCGGCCGCGTGAATTTCCTTGGCCAGAGACGGGTCGCTGGTCGTCATATCCACGAGCACCGCGCCTGGTTTGGCGCCGGCCAGCGCGCCCTCGGCGCCCAGAAAGACCTCACGCACGTCCTTCGGGAAACCGACGATGGCAAATACCATGTCGGCGTTCTGCGCAACCTCCTTAGGAGATCTCGCGAGTGTGGCCCCCTGATCGACGAGTGGCCTGGCCTTGTCCACAGAGCGATTGTAGATCGTCGCGGAGTAACCCTTCTTCATGGCGTGTTCGCACATCCAGCGACCCATGACGCCAGTGCCGATCCAGCCGATGCGGGTCTTGCCTGGTTGCGCGGTGGTGATTTGCATTGCGAGACTCCCGTGCGGGACGTATGGTGAGCGCTCCGGTTGAGTTGTACCAGTCCATGCCCCCCGCGGCTTCCTGGTCTGCGGGAATCGGAACCAACTCCTGTGACTGTCGCGGCGATACCGAGACTCGATGCCCCCATCGTCCTGGTCCACGGATTGTGCGGCACCGAGCGTTTCTCGTTCTTCGGGATCACGATTCGAGATTACTTCCCCGGTATCCGCGAGTGCCTCGGCAGCGTGGGTAATCGCGTTCTCACGCCGCAATTGAGCCGCACCTGCGGTATCGCCACGCGCGCCGACGAGCTGAAGCGATTCATTGAACGTCAGGTGCCACGCGGTCCGGTCCATCTGATCGGGCATAGCATGGGCGGCCTCGATGCCCGCTACATGATCTCGCGGCTGGGAATGGCTCATCGGGTGAAGTCGCTCACGACCATCGGCACGCCGCATCGTGGTAGCCCGTTCGCCGACTGGGGCGTGGGGAACTTCGGTGCGCTCGTGACGCCGTTCTTCGAGATGCTCGGTCTTTCCCACCAGGGGTTTCGCGACCTCACGACCTCCGCATGTCGCCGCTTCAACGAAGAGACGCCCGATGTGCCAGGAGTGCGTTACTACGCCGTGGCTGGCGTGTGCGAAGAACCGCTCCTGGGGTTGGAGTGGAAGCTGTCGCATGGGATTGTGCATCGCGCGGAAGGGGCGAACGACGGGGTCGTATCGGTTGCATCAGCTACATGGGGTGAGCACACGGAAGTGTGGAAGGGAGACCATCTGAACCTGGTGAACTGGCCGAACCGGCTGGCGATGCGAAGCGGAATGTGGCAGTCGCTGGCTCCCGATTACGGGCGGATCGTGCGACGACTCGCAGAGGAGGAGTAAGCGGTATTTCTGCAATGCCCGTCATGACTGTCACCACTTCTACGCCTCCTTTTGGCGGTGGATGTGATTCCCTGATCCTGACCGCGCCAGCATGAGCGCGGTGGACACAATCCCGCGGCGACGACCTCGCTTTCCGCGAAGCGAGGTGAACGACTCCTCCGATGGACGAATAGCCGCCAAGGAAGCGGCGTACCACCTCGGAAGGGTTTCCAATGCGCAAAATGTTCTTCGCCGCCATCGGCGCCCTGCTCGTTGCCGGCTTCGCGTCGGCCCAGCAGCCGGTTCCCGTCGCTCAGCCCGCAGCACCCACGGCTGCCGCACCGACGGTGATTCGCAGCAATGCGGGCTGCACAAACTGCGGCAGCAGCTCCAGCTTCAAACACAAGTTCTTCATGGCGACTGGTGGGAACTGCAAGTACGGCAGTGGCTGCCAGAATGGTTGCGGTAGTCTCAAGAGCAACCTCGCGTTCACCTTCGGATCGTGCAAGAACTTCTTCGATCCGTGTGGCCCGACCTGCCACCTCGGCGGTGGCCACGGTCGCTCGGGCTGCTCGAGTTGCAACTCTGGCGGTGGGCTGTTCGGTCGCGACCGCTGCCCAACGCTGCCACTGAATCAGCCTTACGGCACCGCGTGGGGCTGCCCGCGCCAGTACGACAGCTACGCCAACCACTGATCCAAAAAGCGAACCCCGGCCGAAGGGCCGGGGTTCGCTCACTGTTCAACGCATCAGCCCTCTCCACCAGCGGCCGAATCGCTCGCCGAGCCACCAGTGCGGCTGGATCTGCGGGCCATACGTCAGCCCGAACTTCGTCATCGCGATGTCCGTGACGGCAGAAACGACCTCGCCGGGGTCGTCGGACACAATGAGCTGGTCCATGTCCACCGGGTTGATGGTCTTCTCGTTAATCATGACTCGCATCTGGTCGAGCAGTGGTTGCCAGAAGTCTTTGCCCATGAGCGCGACAGGGAAACTCTCCACCTTGCCCGTCTGGATGAGGGTGGCGACCTCAAAGAGTTCGTCCATCGTGCCGAAGCCGCCTGGCAGAACGATGAAGGCGTAGCTGTACTTCACCAGCATCACTTTGCGGATGAAGAAGTATTTGAAGTCGGTCCACGAATCGACATAAGGGTTCGGTTTCTGCTCCATTGGCAGGACGATGTTGCAGCCAATGGTGCGGCCACCGCCCTCCTTCGCGCCGCGATTGGCGGCCTCCATGATACCGGGACCGCCGCCGGTCATCACTGTGAAGCCGGACTTCGCCAACAGACGCCCCACATCGCGTGCCATCGCGTAGTAGCGGTGATTTTCGTTGAAGCGGGCGGAGCCGAATACAGTCACACACGGGCCGACGAAGTGGAGCTTTCGGAAGCCGTAAATCAGTTCGCGGAACATCCGGAACGCCTGCCGGAGTTCGAGTTTCCGCTTCGCTGGGCCTTGCAGAAACTTCGTCTCTTCCGGTGCAGCGTCTGCAGCGTGACGTTTCCAGTCAACGGACTGTCCAGGGACGTCCGTTTCTAGGGCTTGATCTGCCATCTGTTACCCCATGCGCGGGGTGGCCGATGGTGTCAGGTCACGCCGCTCAGAACAACTCCCGTCAATCAGATGCGCATCGAGTGGGCGATTGCGCCGGCCGCGCGGATTGTGGATTCGCTCGGCCGCACCACGGCTATTATTCGCGTGCAATGCCTGCGGCGCGCAGCAATTTGTCTGTCGATTGGTACGCCTCGGTGACCCATTCAACGATTTTCTCGGGTTCTGGCGAATACTCCAACTCGATACTGATCGCGCCGGGTATCTGTAACGCTGCGATCTCCCTCAAGTATGGCACGAAATCGACCGCGCCGCGTCCCGGTGGCAGGTCGCCATGAACCTTGCCATCGCAATCACTGATATGAACATGAATCGCTTTCCCTTTCAACGCCCGTAGTTCCTCCGGCTTTGTGCCGGCGAGTTGCAGGTGCGAAACGTCGATATTCGCCTGCACCGCGGGGTGATTCACGTCGTCGATGAACCTCACCATGTTCGGCACGTTGTTCAACAACGAGAGCTTGAACGGCTCCAGTTCCAGAGCGATCTGGAGGCCCAGACCGGCAGCGTGATCGCCGAGTGTCTTCAGGTGCTTAACGCCCGTCGACCACTGTTCCGCAGGCGGAATCACCTGTCGGTCCCAGATGTATTCGCCCAGCACCAGGAGCAGATTTTGAGCACCGAGTTCATAGCAGAAGTCGAGATACGCCCGGCAGCGGTCGAGGTGGAACCGCTGGACACTCGGGTTGAAGTCGATCAGCCCCACCGCGACGCATGCGACGCTGACCACGGGGAGCGCGGCCTTCTCGCACTCGGTGCGGATGAGCTTGCGTTCCTTCGCGTCGATGTCGAGTGGGTCGGCGAATATGTCGATACTGTCGAAACCGATGGCTTTTGTCTGGTGGATGCCGAAGGCGGTGCCCCTGCCGGACTGGACCCACGCCGAGTTGATGAGGCCGAGTTTCATTTTCGCCGCGCTCCGGTTCTGGTGGAAAAGGACTGATCGGAGGAGAGCAGGGCAGAAGATACGCGTAGGGCCGCGTGCGTCGGTCCTTCGTTCGCTTCTGACCGGTCACGATGTCAATTCTTCTGCCCGCAGGCCGGAGAATACTGTACCCTGTCAGGAACTCGATTACCCAACGAAACCGCTCACGGACCACAAACCGCGCGATGCTCACCCACTGGGACGAGTACGGCTATCAGGGAGTCTTCTTCGCCCTCCTGGCGGCGGGGTTCGGCTTTCCGATCCCGGAAGAGTTGCCTGTCCTCACGGCTGGCATCATGGTGGGTCACGAGGGAACAACGCTCCGCTGGTACTACATGCTGCTGGTGGTGATGGCGGGCGTTGTGATCGGCGATGGCGTGCTTTATGGCGCGGGCCGCATTTGGGGTCGGCGACTGTTGAATCTCGGCTTCATCCGTCGCAACTTCGTTCCTGTGGAGAAGCAGGAGAAGATTGAGAAGAACTTCGCGGAACGCGGAATCTGGGTGCTTCTGGGTGCGCGACTCCTGCCGGGGATCCGCGCGCCGGTGTTCATCATGGCGGGTGTGCTGCGAGTGCCGCTGGGGCGGTTCCTGCTGGCTGACGCTCTCTACGCGATTCCGCTGGTGAATGTCCTTTTCTGGGCCGCGTACTTTCTGACCGATCAGGTTCTCGTGATCTTCCACAAGATCAATGAATACCGGCCACTGGTGGTTGTCGCCGTGCTATCGGGTGTCGTGGGCGCGTTGATTCAGAAGTACGTTCTGAGTCGTTCGGTCTCGACCGGCGAGCCGCCGCATGTTCCGCCGATCATCGCCAAGCCGGCGGCCGCGATGGGGCATGCTGTCGAGATGGTGGTTGAGAAAGCGGTCGGTACTGTCACGGGCCGACACCACGACCGACCATCCGAGGAAGCGACTCCCGACGGCGCCGCCGAACAGGAGTTCGGCATCCGTACTCAGGAACCGGCTGTGGAAGCCACGAATGGTGAGGTGCTCCACGAGAAGAGAGAAGTGAAGGAGGGCGAGCCGCGCGGATAGCTGCCGGGTTACTTCGCCAGAGTGCCGTTTGGTCGGAGTCGTTTCAGGTATGCGTGCCACTCGTTCTCGAAGGTCGGCAGTTCCTGACCCACAAACGCCGCGAAGGCTTTCTTCGGATCGCCGCCACTATTGATCGCGATGAGGTACTTGTTGAACGCCTCGGTGCCGATCAGGTGGCGGTCGAAGGTGAGATAATACGCCAGTGCCCACGACGTGAGGTATGCGCGATCGGAGGCTGCCTTCTGATCGGCATGCGAGGCGAGGAAGGAATCGCGGCCGATAGCGAGCAACTCGGGCAGTGGTACCAGTGGTCCGCCGCGCTTGCCACGAAGCCACTGCTTGACACGCTGCAACCGGATGGGATCAGGATGATCGGCGCGCAACTCTCCGGCCTCGACCACGGCCGACTCGAAGACCTGCGCCAGACCTTCGTTGAGCCAGCGCGGAAGTTCACCGACTCCCTTCCCGGCACGCACTTCCTCCGGCTTCAACGGCGGATAGACGAACGTGGCGACGTAGGCATGGAATGCCTCGTGATGCAGCAATGCGAATAGCCGTGCAGTCGCATCGTCGAACTTCACACCGTTGTTCACGCCTGCGATAAAGATTCGCTTCCGCTCCGCGTCGACCGCACGCAGCAACCTGGCCAGTTCCTCGCCGCGATACAGCATTTGGACGCGCTTCTGATAGCGATCCAGATCGGCGAGTTGTTGCCCGTGGTGAACGCGGGCGGCCTGGAGTTCGTCGCCCAGGCGTTTCAGTTCCGTGCCGCACAGAATACGGTTGGTTGCCACATCGTAAACCGCGGGATTGAGCAGTTTCGATTCCCCCAACGGGCCGAGCAGCGATCGGTATTCCTCGGGGTCGGTCGCTAGCCAGAACCCCGTCGGTCGCTCGTTTTTGATCTTGGGCGGAAGGAAACGAACGAACGCCGCATAGAGTTGCTCCAGGCGCACGGCGGAACGGCGAGTGAGTTCCTCGGTTCCGGTGCAGACGAGCGAGAAGTAACTGGAATCGTAGTGACGCGCTCCGCCCATCTTGCCGGGCCAGTCGGCCGCGACCAGCTCCAGCGACTCCATCCGCTTTCGTTCCCCCTCGCCGCGCGGGTCGAGTTCCGCGAGTTTCTCCTTCAGCACGTCGCGTTCTTTCTTCGACAAACGCTTGATCTGTGCGATTTCCTTGTTGCTAAAAGTACTTGTGAGCGTGACTGTGGGGCGCCCCGGCAGGCGGTAGATCGACTGGAACTCCACGCCGTCGGGGAAGTCGTGGAGAATCAGTCCCTGGAACTTCGCGCCGTTCTTGAGCGTGATCTCCTCGTATTGCCAGTTCGAGAAGCCCACAGGTGGCCGGGGCGGTTGTGCGAGCACAGTGGAGCAGACAACCGCTGCCGCAAGCAGAGACAAACGCAGGATGAGGTATCGCACGAGCAACCCCGGAGCAGGCGGGTGAGAGTTGCCCTTCATTTTGTCGCGCGGGTGATAGGATGGGAAGGGAAACGTATCCGAGTTACTTTCGCTGCGCGCGAAAGCAAGGCGAGCGAGATGGCCAGTGGTGATCTCGTCGTGGCGTTCACCGGAGCCAGTGGCGTGCCGTATGGCGTGCGACTGGTGGAAGTGCTACTCCGCGCTGGTCGCGGCGTTCACTTGACCGTCAGCCCGGGGGCGGCGGAAGTGGTGCAGCAAGAACTCGGCATCGCGCTCCAACTCGATCCTGGCGCATTCGACTCGCGCGATCTCTTCGGCGCAGTTGCTGCCGGGCTGGATCTCACGCGGTTGTACTACCACCATTTCCGTGACTTCCGCGCTGGCATCGCCAGCGGTTCGTTCTTGACTGCTGGCATGGCGATCTGTCCGTGCAGCATGGGGACGCTAGCGGCCGTGGCGCATGGTATCTCGGAGAACCTCATTCACCGGGCCGCGGACGTTCACCTGAAGGAGCGCCGAAAACTGGTGCTTCTGCCGCGTGAAACCCCGCTGGGGCTAACGGCGCTGAAGAACATGGTGGCTGCGACCGAGGCCGGCGCGGTGATACTCCCAGCGATGCCCGCCTTCTACCACAGGCCGCAACGTATCGCGGACATGGTGGACTTCGTGGTCGGCCGCGTGTGCGACCAGTTCGGCGTGGAACACCACCTGTTGAAACGGTGGGGTGAGGCGGAATGAGGATCCGAATCGTGGTCATTCCCGCGCATTTGCCATTCTTCATTTCTCCGGCGCGTTACGATTTTCTGTTCTATGTTGAATTGCCGCCCGGGGTCTGCACCTCGAGGCGCCCCTTTATCTCTGGACCCCCGAATCGGTCATGGCCGCCATTGCCCCGGCTTCGTGCGCCGAGTTCCTCCAACTCCTCAGACGCAGCGGCGTGCTGACCGCTACGCGCCTCCAGGCGTTGCCCGGCGCGGACGAACTGCCGCCAGAGCCGACGAAAGTCGCCACGATTCTGGTACAGAAGGGGTTTATCACACGCTTCCAAGCATCGCAGTTGCTCGCGGGTCGGCACAAGGGCTTCCGGGTCGGACCGTATATCATTCAGGACTTGCTTGGCCGTGGCGGCATGGGTGCGGTGTACCTGGCGGAACACCTCGACCTGCACCGGAAGGTGGCGGTCAAGGTTCTGGCACCAGGTCGCGGCGAGGATGCCCGACTGGCAACGGAGCGATTCTTGCGCGAGGCACGCGCCGCCGCTGCACTCGATCACCCGAATATCGTTCGCATCTTTGACGTGGCCCGGCACAACGAAACGCCATACCTCGTGATGGAATACGTCGACGGTGAGACGCTTCAGCAAACGCTCGAACGCGATGGCACAATCCCCTTCGACATGGCCGCGGAGTATGTCGCGCAGGCGGCTGCGGGGCTGCAACACGCCCACGAACGGGGGTTCATTCACCGCGACATCAAGCCAGGGAATCTCATCCGCGACGGTTTCGGAATCGTCAAGATTCTCGATATGGGGCTAGCGCGTTCTGCCAGCGATACGGACAAACTGACGGAAAAACTCGATGAAGGGGCCGTGGTCGGTACCGCCGATTTCATCTCCCCCGAACAGGCCATCAACTGCCCGAGCGTGGACGGCCGTGCCGATCTTTACAGCCTGGGCGCGACATTGTTCACCCTCATCGCTGGTCGTCCGCCTTTCGATGGGAATACCACGCAGAAACTCATGCAGCATCAACTCAAGGATGCGCCGGTTCTGCGTGTATTCAACGAGTCTGTGCCCAAGGAACTGAGCGAAGTGGCAGCGAGGATGCTGGAGAAGAAACCCGCGCAGCGATTCCAGACTGCCGCAGAGGTGATCGCGGCGCTGGCACCGTGGGCCGGGAGTAGCGCCCGCGTGCTCGCCGGGATTTCGCGCACGAAACTCGCCCAGACCACCGATCTCGGTGCTTCGCTGGCCGATTGGTCGTTCGGCGGCAGTTCCTTGCGTGTCCGCGACTTGCCCGGCGATTCGTCGAGCGAACTCTCATTCGAGGCTCCGCAATCGACACGCCCCACGACTGCCCTCTCGGCCTCGGAAACCGCCCGCTCGCGCACTCCCGCGCCTGCGCCCAGTTCACTTCCGGCATTCACACCAACCGACTCACATCCCCTGCTCGCCGCGCAGCAGAACCGCATCATCCTGGTGGCCGCTGGCGCGGTCGCATTCGCGGTACTTCTGGCTGGCGTTCTCATCGGCTGGCTCGCATTCGGTCGCTAACCGCTGCTGCCGCACATGCACGGGCGTGCCAGTGAGGTCACGCCACGGTTTGCGTCGAGGCATTCTCTGATTCGTGACCGAGTGTGC
>CAYRDG010000013.1:0-123999 GCA_964422915.1 uncultured Frigoriglobus sp.
ACCCCACAACCTGGCCGCATGAGAAAACCCACCCAAGTTAAAGACGCTCACCCAGGAGACGCCAGACCAGGCCGAACGCTACGTCTTCCGCCCCTTGCCTGCCAGTTCACGGCTTTCGGTGAGTACGAGATCCATAAATACGTCGTGTGAGGCAACCGGGATTCCCTCGAATATCTGGCACTCGAACGCCAACGCCACGAGCGGTGCATCCGGCCGAGCGGTGGAAAGAAGACGGTCGTAATATCCCTTACCTTGCCCCATGCGGCCGCCATGAGAGTCGAATGCCGTGCCCGGAACCATCACGAGATCGAGTTCTTCCGCGCGAACACGCTTCCGGGGGAGCGTTCGGAGTTCGGCACGCGGTTCCAGGATCTTGTAGGCACCAGCTTCCAACTCATTCATGTCTTCCAGGTGAAAGAGTTCGAGTTGGTTTGTCTCTGTCACGCACCACGGAATCACGACTCGTTTGCCGTGCATGAGAGCCTCTGGCAGTGTGTGACGAGTTCGCACCTCGCTGCCCGCATCGACGTACCACATCACTGTCTTTGCGGCGGTGTAAGCCGGCAGCGCCACGAACTTCTCGCAGATGACGCGGCTCACTTCGTCCTTATCCTTCTGGGCCATGCGGTTCTTGCGGGCCAGATCACGGATGACCGCCTTGAACGTCTGTGGGTCGCTAATCTGGGTCTGGTTATCCACGTCGAGACTCCTTCGCGTGTCTGTCCGCACGGCCACCACAAGCACTACGGACATCCAGTTCTCATTGCAGCCGATGTAAAATTACTATCGGACATTGGGAGGAGGTATTGTCATGACCACCGAGCAGTCGCCGCGAGTATCGTTCGCCATCGTCACTGTCGTTTTGCCGGGACCGGATCGCAAGCGGACTGCCGCTCCTTACCAGTTCCGCGTCAGTTACCGCAATCCGGAACCGACTGAGCCAGGCTGTCTGATGACCTGGCAGGTTGTCGGCGGCCGTGAGGAGTATCAGATCGCGGCCGAACGAACCGAGGCAGGCCATCTCGAATGGCACTGCACTTGCCCGGATGCGGTCTATCACCAGGAGTCTTGCAATTCCCATCATTGCAAGCATGTCCAGGGTGTTCAGGCACTGCTTCGCAGTGCGGGAGAGCCAGTCTCGGCCGCCGCCTAACGTGGAAACCGGTCTTGAAGCGCGCGGACCGTGATGTCGTGCGCCCTCAACGCACGACAGGCTTCAACGGCGGACTGCGCGGCCGAGATTGTCGTGATTGCCGTCACGCGAGCAGTCACTGCCTCGGAGCGAATCTTTGCTTCATCGGTCGAACTGCCGCGGCCAGTGGGTGTGTTGATAATGAGCGCGACCTCACCATTTTTGAGCTTGTCACGGAGGTTTGGCCGCCCTTCGGCGATCTTCGGCACATCCTCTACAGGCACGCCGTGCTTTCGGAGATACTGTGCAGTGCCCCGGGTCGCGATCAGTTTGAACCCCATCTCCGCGAAGCCGCGCGCGATCGGCAACACGGCTTCCTTATCACGGTTGGCCACCGAGATGAACACAGTCCCCTCGCTTGGCAGAGCGGAGTTCGCACCCATCTGCGACTTCGCGAATGCCACCGCCATGCGGTCGTCGATCCCCATCACCTCGCCCGTAGACTTCATCTCCGGGCCGAGGATGATGTCCACGCCAGGGAACTTGTTGAACGGAAAGACGCTCTCCTTGACCGAGTAGTGCGTTGGCACTACCTCATCTTTCACGCCAAGCTCGTCGAGCGTTTTTCCCACCATTACCAGTGCCGCAAGGCGTGCCAGCGGAACGCCAGTTGCTTTTGAGACGAACGGCACCGTGCGGCTGGCGCGTGGGTTGGCTTCCAGAATGTAGACCTTCGGCTTCTCGCCCGTGGGGACGCCCGCGCGGAAGCCGGCTACAGCGAACTGCACATTCATCAACCCCTTGACGTGTAGCCCCTGCGCGAGTTTCCGCGTCTGTTCCTTGATCTCGGCCACAACCTCCGGGGGAAGACTATGTGGGGGAATGACACATGCCGAATCGCCAGAGTGGATGCCGGCTTCCTCGATGTGCTGCATGACACCGCCGATAATCATGCGTGTGCCGTCGCCGAGGCAGTCCACGTCCACTTCCGTCGCGCTCTCGAGGAACTGGTCGATTAACACGGGCCGGTCACGCGACAGGTCCGGCTCGACGCGGTGCATGTACGCGGTCAGTTCTTCCTCGTCGTACACGATCTTCATGTCGCGCCCACCGAGGACGAAACTCGGCCGAACGAGGATCGGGAAGCCGATCCGGCGTGCGACTCGAACGGCTTGTGCCGTGTCCACAGCAGTACCGTTGGCAGGCTGAAGCAGCCCAAGATCGGTGACAAGTTTGGCGAATCGTTCTCGATTCTCGGCAACGTCGATGTCGTCCACGCTGGTGCCGATGATCGGCACTCCGGCGGTTTCGAGTGGCTTGGCGAGGTTCAACGGTGTCTGTCCGCCGAACTGAACGATGACGCCTTCGGGTCTCATCCGTTCGTAGATGTTGAGTACATCTTCCGGCGTGAGAGGCTCGAAGAAGAGATGGTCGGAGGTGTCGTAGTCGGTACTCACCGTCTCTGGGTTCGAGTTTACCATGATGACTTCGTAACCACGTTCGCGCAGCGCATAGGCGGCCTGGCAGCAGCAGTAGTCGAACTCGATTCCCTGGCCGATCCGATTCGGTCCACCGCCGAGTACCATGATCCGCGGCTTGCCGGCCTCGGCGCGTACCTCGTCTTCGGGGGCTGATGGCGACTCAGGGTTGCCATCTGGGCCGATCCGCCGGACGGGTGCCTCATAGGTGCTGTAGTAGTACGGTGTGTACGCCTCGAACTCCGCGGCGCAGGTGTCCACGCTCTTGAAGACGGCGGTGATGCCGCATTCCTGACGGACCCGGCGAACCTCCTCCATCGGCACGTTCCAGAGGTCGCCGAGTTGCCGGTCCACGAATCCGTTTTGCTTGGCGCGCAGCATCAACTCTGGCGTGACTGCTCCCAGAGTGGTGGCCCGGAGTTCGTTTTCCACCTCGATCAGTTCCTGGATCGCGCGGATGAACCACGGGTCGATGCCAGTGAGACGCTGAACCTCGTCGTTGGTCATACCGGCGAGCAGGGCGTAACGGAGGAACCAGATGCGATCCGAGTTCGGGCTGGCGAGCTTCTGTGTGATCTCCTCGCGCGTGGGCGGGTTGGCGGTTCCCCATCGGTCGCGTCGGTCGCAGCCGAGGCCGAATCGACCGACCTCCAGGCCGCGTAGCGCCTTCTGGAGCGACTCCTTGAAGGTACGACCAATCGCCATCGTCTCGCCCACGCTCTTCATTTGCGTGGTGAGAACCGGGCTAGCTTCAGGGAACTTCTCGAATGCGAATCGCGGCACTTTCGTGACAACGTAGTCGATGGTCGGCTCGAAACTGGCCGGCGTCTCGCGCGTGATATCGTTGCGGAGTTCGTCGAGTGTGTAACCGATGGCGAGCTTGGCAGCGATCTTCGCGATGGGGAAACCGGTCGCCTTCGATGCCAGAGCACTCGAACGCGAGACGCGCGGGTTCATCTCGATGGCGATCATCCGTCCATCGGTGGGATTGATGGCGAACTGGATGTTACTGCCGCCCGTTTCAACGCCAATCTCGCGGATGATGTCCTTCGCCTGGTCGCGCATCCGCTGATACTCCTTGTCGGAGAGCGTTTGCGCAGGCGCGCAGGTGATACTGTCGCCCGTGTGAACCCCCATCGGGTCGAGGTTCTCGATGGAGCAGATGATGACGACGTTGTCGGCGCGGTCTCGCATTACCTCCAACTCGAACTCTTTCCACCCGATCACTGATTCCTCGACCAGTACCTCCGTGGTGGGTGAGAGCTGAAGGCCTCGCGTGATGAGTTCGCGATACTCCTCGACGTTGTAAGCGATGCCGCCGCCCGTTCCACCCATCGTGAAGCTAGGCCGCAGCACGCAGGGCAACTTCACTTCTTCGACTGCCTCCAGCGCCTCGACCAGCGAGTGAACCGCGCGCGATTTCGGCACGTCCACGCCAATCTTGACCATCGCGTCCTTGAAGCGTTGCCGATCTTCGGCCTTGTCGATCACGTCGGCATTCGCGCCGATCATCTCGACACCGTACTTCTCCAGGATGCCGCGTTCATGGAGGGCCATCGCGGTGTTGAGCGCGGTCTGACCGCCGAGCGTGGGAAGTAGCGCATCGGGTTTCTCGGCCGCGATGATCTTCTCGACGACTTCCCAGGTAATGGGTTCGATGTAGGTGCGGTCGGCAGTCTCCGGGTCGGTCATGATCGTCGCCGGGTTGGAGTTCACCAACACGACGGTGTAGCCTTCCTCGCGGAGGGCCTTGCAAGCCTGTGTGCCGGAGTAATCGAACTCGCAGGCTTGCCCGATGATGATGGGGCCGGAACCGATGAGGAGAATTTTCTTGATGTCGGTGCGCTTAGGCATTGTGTCGCTGAAAGAGTGATGTTCGGCGCAAACTCCGCTTAGCTTATTGACCCCGGCGCGCCGGCCAAGTCTGCGGTAGTACTGGGAAGGATGTCCTGGTCATTGTATTCATCAGGCGCGATTGCATCTCGCGCCTGTGCTTCACCCGTTTCGCCAGCCTTCCCCCAATACCAACTCACGCGGACGATTTCTCGACAATCCCGTTGACACGATTGCGCCCCGGGCTATACGTCGCCAACTTCACGGGCGGATTGCCGACTGGGGGAAACGGGCGGCACCGCACGGGGAACATGAAACCAGTGAGTCAGCCATGACGGACGCGACCACCACGGTGGAAGCGCTGAAGGAAGGCATCCGCCGGTTCGCGTCGGTCCGCAAGTGGGAGCCTTACCACACACCCAAGAACCTCACGATGGCGCTGGCCAGTGAGGTGGGCGAACTGTGTGACCTCTTCCGCTGGCTGACCGCCGAGGAGTCGGTGGCCGTGACTTCCGATCCGAAGCGACGCGAGGAGATTGCGGACGAACTGGCGGACATCGCGAATATCGTGATGCTCCTGAGCGTTCATACCGGCATCGACCTTGCAGAAGCGGTGGCCGCGAAGATGGCCAAGAATGCAGTGAAGTACCCGCCGCCGCAGTGACACGGCGGAAGTGTTTGTGTGGTAGCCAGGGGCGGCAGGGGGTTGGGCCGCTTGTGGTGGGGACGTTCGACCTGTCGTGGGGGAATCTGCTGTGCGTACGAAACCGATTCTTCTCGCTGCTGCTGCGGCTGTGGCGGGTCTGGCCGCTCTGGGCACGGTGGTAGCACAGCAACCGGCCAGGATACCGCCGCCGGCGATGCCCACGGTCCGGCCTTATAACGAGTGGACACCGACCACGCCCGTCACGCCTCCGGCGAATGCCGCACCGGGTTCGACTGGTGCCAGGCCACTGGGTGGTAGTTACGTTCCACCGCCGAGTGGCGCTAACGTCCCGGCGATGTATCCGCCGCCGGGTGGGACGCAGGGTCTGTATCCGCCGCCAGGTGGCACTCCAGGCAACAGGCCGCGGCTCGCCACGCCGCCCGCCCCCGCAACCGGTGGGGTTCAGCGTGCCAGCTTCGATCTGCCGCCGCCCAGTATGGACTGGCAGTCACCGAAGTCCGCGACCAGTGCGGCTGTTCCGCCCGTTGCGCCGGCCGGGAAGATGCTGCCGCCGCCGAGCATCAGCCTCGATCCTTCCGACAACAAGTTCCCAGCACCGACGCCACTAGCCCCAACAACTACTCCACCTGCTGCGCGCTCGCCCGCGTCGACCGGGACTGCACTCCCGGTGCCGCCCATCCCGGACGTGAAGGCACCGATCGTGCCTCCGCCTGGGCTTCCAACAACGCCTCTTGCTCCGCAGCCTCCCACGGGCACACCAACCGACGCACGGCCTCGGCCGTTCCCGGTGCCGGCGACACCTACACCTGGTGTGAGTAATGCGGTGCTGCCGAACAAGGTGAACCAGGGCGTCAGTATCGAGGCTATCTGTCCGGAGACGGTGGTGTTCAACGCCCAGTTCGAGTATGTGCTGGTCGTCCACAACACAGGGAACGTCGCGGTGCAGAACGTCCGGGTCGAGGACGAACTGCCCCGTGGCGCGCGATACATCGGGAGCGACCCGCCGGCCGAGTTGAACGGCGAGAAACTCGTGTGGTCTGTTGGTTCGATGGATGCACACGCCGACAAGCGAATCACTGTGCGCGTGCGGCCCAGCGAGGAGGGCGAGTTGCGCAGCCGTGCCACCGTATACTGCTCGTCGTCGGTTGAAGCGAAGGCACGAGTGACCCGGCCGCGTGTGGCGATCACCACGACATGTCCCGAAGTTTGCCGCGTGGGTCAGGACGCTGTCTTCCAGATCAAGGTGACCAACAGCGGTACGGGACCGGCCCAAAACATGGTGCTCCGCGCCGAGATGTCCGACGGCCTCTTTTTCGCCGAAGCACCAAAACTGACGAAGCTCGACACCACACTGTCGGCCTTGCCAGCGGGTGCGACGAAGACACTCACACTGCCTCTGAATGCTATCAAGGCCGGGCTGCACTCCTGCCGGTTCACAGTGACCGCAGATGGGAGTAGCGATATCAGCGCGAAGTCCGAGGTGCGTGTCGTCGAACCGCTCCTTCAGGTCGCCCAGAGCGGACCAGCGAAGTGCCTCGTTCGCGCCGAGCCGACTTACGAGGTCACGCTGACCAATCCTGGCTCCGCCGCGACAGACCCGATCACGGTTCAGTCTCGGCTCCCCGATGGGTTCGACTATGTTCAGGCGAGCGATGCCGGGGCGTTCAACGCCACCACGCGAGTGATTAGCTGGAAGCTTTCCGCTCTCCAGCCTGGCGGGACCAAGACTATCGCGGTGAAGCTTCGCGCTGCGGCCGCAGGCGATGCGGTGCTGCGGACAACGGCCGTTGCTGCGTCCGAGGTGACGGTGCAACACGCAGGCGCCGGACTGAAGCCCTCTGGCCGCATTCTGGAAGCGAAGAGTGAGACGCCGATCAAGGCCGAGGGGGTCGCCGCGGTGCGATTCGAGGTCCGCGACCTGGAAGACCCGGTCGAGGTTGGCAAGGAAGCGGTGTATGAGATTCGTGTCATCAACCAGGGCACTGGTGCATGCACCAACGTGCAACTCATGGCAGCGATGGCGGAAGGCGTGAGCTTCAGCAGTTGCAGCGGAACAGGTGTGAAGCAACAGGGGCAGACTCTGGTATTCGATGCGATCCCGAATCTTGCTGTGAAGGGCCAGGCTGTCTTCACAGTGAAGGTGAAGGGGAACACGCCAGGCGATCTCCGCTTCCGCGTGCAACTGACGTGTGATCAGATGCGAACTCCGGTCGTGAAAGAAGAAAGTACGAGCTTCTACAAGCAGTAATCGCGAACGGTGTTGATGGTTTGCCTTCGCGTGGCGATGGGGCACGACGATCCGGTATGGCTTGCTTCGGCCGGATCTCAGGCAGTGTGTGATAAAGGATTCGACTGCAAGACTGTTGGTGTTGCAGTTCGTTGGGTGTGGTGAATGCTTCCTCCCACGGGGGTGGGGTGGAAGACGTTGTGGGGTGTCGCTAGAGTCCGACGGCTTCATTCTCCGGTATCGGTCGCAAGGGGTTCACGCGGCCGAAACCGGAGCGGGGGAGGGGGGTCCGTTGATGAGCGCAGGACGTACGATGTGGCGGGAGCGCGACCGAAGCGTTGCCGATGAGAACGCCATTCACATCCGCTGGATGATCCGACGTGACATGCCTGATGTGATGGGCATCGAGCAGTCGAGCTTCGATCACGCCTGGACCGAGGACGACTACCTGCGCTGTCTTCGCCAGCGCAACTGCATCGGTATGGTAGCCGAGCGCGGGGAAACGATCCTGGGCTGCATGATCTATGAACTGCACCGCACGCGGTTGAACGTGCTGAACTTCGCTGTCGCGCCGCTGGCGCGACGCACCGGCATTGGCAGGATGATGGTCGGCAAACTGATCTACAAACTCTGCAGCCATCGGCGTCAGAAGATCACGCTTGCGGTGCGCGAAGGAAACACCGCTGCTCAACTCTTCTTCCGCGCCCATCGCTTCCAGGCAGCGAAAGTCCTCCGTGGCTATTACGAGGATAGCGGCGAGGACGCCTATCAGATGGAGTATAAGCCCGCGGAGGTCGAGTGGGCGGAGTTCGGCGGGCCACCGATCAACCGCATTGCGATGTACCGGTCTTGAGTGTTGGGAGTCGAACGCCTGCCGTGCACGACGACTCACGGAAGAGGGTAGCCCGATGACGATGGAACGCAAACGCTGGTTGCGGATGGCGGCCCTCACCGTGATTGGTGGCGGCATGGTGGCAGGCGGCTGGTATCGCTTCGTATGGGCCACGCCGGCCGATGCTGGTGCCACGGAACCACCCTTGCAGCGAGTCACAACCGCGGCTCCGAAGGGTAGTCCAACTGCCTCTCGAGCGGGCGCGAGTATCGAACGGCTGCACCAACCGGAACTCGTCTCACCAGTCGTGCCAGCAGGAGGCATCAGTCCTCCTGCAGATCAGGGCACATCTGCGATTCCAGTCATTCCCGTCGTTCCAATCGGTGCGACACCCATACCGGCGCCCAGCGTGCCACCGCTTCCCGTGCCGGCGGTTCCAGTCGTCACGCCAGCGAGCGGGCCGCGACCGACCGAAGCGGCGTTTCCTCCCATCGACAAGGGTCTGCTGCCGGCAATGCCGGCGACTCCGCCGCTGGCGATGCCAGGTGGCGCGACCGAGTCCAAGCCATCCCATGTCGCGCCGCCCGGACTTCCGGACTTGCCGCCGTTGCCTGGTGTGACCCCGGAGCCACCGAAGACCACGCCCGCCGGGCCATCGGTGCCTGTTGCTCCAGCCCTTCCCCAGACTCCGGACCTTGCGCCGTCAATACCACCGTCAAAGACGACCGATCTGGTGCAGCCGATGTTGCCTGCGAAACCGGATTCTGGCTTGAACGTGCCTCTGCCAGGGAATACGCTCAATCCGACGGTGCCTGCGTTGCCGCCGATCACACCGCCTGATGCGATTGGCGGTAAAACGCTCAGCACACCGGAAGCTCGATCGAAGCCGACGGAGCCGAAACCCGGCGCCAGCGACAAGTTCGTCTTCCCGGTCCCGGCCGTACCAAACCCACATGACTCACACCCACGAGACGACGCCATGCACAAGCTCACGGCAACCGCCGCGTTCGCGGTCCTCAGCGGGGCGCTGCTCGGCGCCGAGAAAGCCAACGCGGCTTTCCCCACCATCCCCGCCCCATCGACGATCACTGTGCCTGGCGCACTGGTGAAGGCCGACGAGAAGACCGACGAAAAGACCGACCTCACGAAACTCAAGAAGGAACTCGCAGATGCGAACACGAAGATCGAGACGCTCCAGAAGCAGGTCACAACCCTGACGGAACTGATCAAGGGGAAGAAGGACAGCACCGGCGCTGTCCTGCCGAGCGACCCCGGCGCGGTTGCGGAGATCAAGGAGCTCAAGAACAAGATCGCGGCGCTTCAGAAGGAACTGACGACGATCAAGAAGACACAGACCTCACTCAAGCCGTCGGTCGGTGCTCCGGCGACAAAGCCGACAGGCACGGTGAAGATCATCAACGAGTATCCCGTGGAAATCTCCATCGTGGTCAACGACAAGTCGCACCGTGTCGCACCCAGCAAGGTTCTCGATATCGAAGTACCAGCGGGTGAGTTCAGCTACCAGTTGCTCACGGCCGGCGCACAGATGACCAAGAGCACGATCCAGAAGGGCGAAACCGTCCGACTCCGTATCAGGTAGAATACGATCTGCCGGGTTTGGGATGCGGAATGGAAGACGGGGAGCGTGTGCTCCCTGACTTCGATTCCGCATTTGTCTTATTCCTGACGGACTTCGTCCATGATCGTGACCATCGACGGCCCCTCAGGTGTGGGGAAGAGTACGGTAACGAAGTCGCTCGCGGCCCGGATTGGCTTCGAGTACCTCGATACCGGAGCGATGTATCGCGCTGTGGCGCTGGCGATGCTCAGACGCGGAATTACGGATGTTGCGGCCGTGACAGCGGTGCTTCCGGACGTTCACATTGAGATGCCCCCAGGGCATGTGCTGCTCAACGGCGAGGACGTGACCGAGGCGATTCGCACACCCGAGGTGTCGCAGGGCGCGAGCAAGGTTGCCGTGATCCCGGCGGTAAGGCTCTTTCTGGCAGCCGAGCAACGCCGCATCGCCACGGGCCGCCGGGTCGTATGTGAAGGGCGCGACCAGGGGAGCTTCGTCTTTCCAAACGCCGAGCGAAAGTTCTTCCTCGTGGCCGACCCGCACGTTCGCGCGGAACGTCGCGCTGCCGAACTGACTGCGAAGGGGCAACCGACTACGACCGAGGAGGTCTTCGCGCACCAGGAAGAACGCGACCGGCGTGATGCGGAACGCGACCTCGCCCCGATGCGACCCGCGCCTGATGCAATCGTGGTTGATACAACGCACCTTACCGCCGAAGAGGTTATCGCACTCCTGGAAGCACGAATCTGGTGAACACTGAACGCCCGAGTTTTCCTGTCCGCCGCCTGTACGACGCCGTCTACGGTTCCTGCTTCCTTTTCTACACGCTGGGATTTAGTTACCGTTACCGTGGCTGGAGGAATGTGCCGCGCACAGGGCCGTGCCTGATTCTCTCGAATCACTTCTCGATGCTCGACCCCTTCGCGGCCGCACTCGCGGTCCGGCGGTACGTCTGTCAACTCGCCCGCAAGAATCTCTTTGAGCAACCTGGCATCGGCTGGTTCATGCGTACGTTGCCAGGCCTCCCCATCGACCGTGGCATGGGTAAGGATGGCATTCAGGCAGTGCTCGACGCGCTGGCCAACGACAACGCCGTCATCATGTTCCCTGAGGGCGAACGGTCGCACACAGGTGAGATTCAGCCGCTGAAGCCAGGAGTGTCACTTCTGATTCGCCGCGTGAAATGTCCGATTGTGCCCGTTGGCGTGGCGGGCACATTCGAGGCGTGGTCGCGGTTCATGAAGCGGCCGTGCTTCTCGCCACCGTTCCTTCCACCTGGGCGAAGTACCATCGGTGTTTCGGTGGGCGAGTCGATCGACCCATCACGTTACGAATCAATGAGCCGCGAAGAGATGCTCGCTGATCTGCACGCTGCGCTTGTGAAAGAGCATGCGACCGCCGAACACGTCCGACGGAAGTGAGTGTATTTCAGGTCACCATTTCCTTTGATATTGGGTTCACGTCCACAACTTCTAGAGTGTACGGTAATCCATAGTGTACATAATTTTAAGTACGATCCGGCAAGAATGATACGCAAGTCGGAACAAATGTCCTCCGCGGTTCTTGACACTGCGTGGTAGGGTCTGGTAGGCTGTGTTTCAACATCCGATCCTCTCGCGGCGTCGATGGTTACAGCTCCACGAACTGTGATCCGTGTCATCGTGGTCGCCCTCGCGATCACGGGGGGGATCGTCATTTCCTCTGGGCGGGCGACTGCCGGGTGCGGCGAATACGTCCACATCACCAGTCGGTCGGTGGAATCCGCCGCAGAAACAACGCTCCGCACTGGTCACCGTCCACGCGAGACTCTTCCGCGCGTTCCATGCCACGGCTCCCAGTGCTCGAATCAGAAGCCCCATCCCAATCAACCCCTGACTGCGCCGGTTACACAATCCGGCAATGGGAAGGAATTGGTCGGTCGCTTCAGCGTATCCGACGACCGGACTGAACGCGCTTCGTGGCATCGCTTCCCGCGCACGATTGGTTCGCCTGTCCACTTCACGTCCTCCATCTTCGACCCTCCACGGCCGGTTTGATTTCTACTCCATGTAGCCAGCTAGCCGGACTCGTTGAGGCTCCGGGCTGACTTGCGCACTTCTACCGGTTTCGATCACCGGGTCGTGTGCTGAAATCGAGCGCTGGCGCGCACTACCCACGCTGCCATCACAAGCAACCCCATCGATGGGGCTATGAGTGGTTGCAAGTGGATCGATCCGATACCTTCGCTGCGCGGTGGTAACCACGCGGTGGTTGGGTTGCGATCCGTTCCACTGATGAACGCAGGTGAGGATTCCGATCGAGAGTAGTTCTCCACGCAAGCAGCGCTGCGGTTGTCTAGCGTTGCCGCTCAACGATCAAACCGTTCCCGTGAAACGAACTGGCGTTCTCGACGAGGGCACAATGGCGTTTATCAAGACGATCTCGGCCCGTGAGGCGAAGGGCGAGTTGCGTGAGACTTACGGAACGATTCGCTCGGACATGGTGGGAGCGATCCCGTTTCCGGTGGAGTGGACCACCTGGAACATCATGGAGGTGTTCAGCCTCCGTCCACGCCTGCTGTGGGCGTTCGAGCGCGGCTTTCGCCACATGATGTGGGACGGCGAGTTAAGCCGGTTGTCGAAGGAAGCCATCGCAGTTAGTATCGCGCAAACGAACGTGTGCCATTACTGACGGGAGGCACACGTCGGGTTCCTGCAGGCTGCAGGGATGTCCGCCCGACTCACTCACGTCTTCGAGAACGATCCGCTCGCGGCACCGGTCACTGCGGATCTCCGTGCGTTCGTTGCGCTGGCCGTGAAGGTTACTGCGCGCCCGCAGGAAGTCACTTCGGCAGACGTCCGTGCGGCGTTTGCCAGCGCGATCTCGCCGCGTCAGTATTTCGACGCAGTGGGCGTGATGATCACGTTCAACTTCATTACGCGGGTGGCCAACTCGCTGGGGGTGGAACCGGAAATCCCCTGTTGGATGCGACGAATCGAGCCTTTGCGTCGACTCGGGCTTCGCGCGATGGCCCTCTTCTTCCGAATGTTTGTCGATCTCGGCCGTCAGGCGGTTCACGGGCCTACGCCTGCGGAGCATCTGGCTGCCCTCCGCGCTCTGTTTCTCACACTCCGTCTGGGCACGCTCCCGCAATGGGTGGAGCGTTTGTCGTTCGCACCGCCGCTACTGGCCGCGCTCCGCGAACTTCTGGAGTCGTTGGTTCGCAGAGACGCGACGACTGGAACCATCGGTCTCGACGCGAACTTGTTCATGGCGATCGGACGAACGGTCCTTCAGTCCATCCCCAATGCGGGAACACTCACCGCGCTGGTTGAGAACTGGCAACCGACCAACCCCGTCGATGAAGACCCCAGACGGATCGCACTGATCGCGCGGTTCGCGAAGGATGTGGCCACACGATCTTACGTTGTGACTCACGAACGGATCGACGAGTTGCGGTCTGCCGGCCTTAGCGACGCAGAGGTATTGGATGCCGCTGCGACTGCGGCGCTGTGGAGCGCAGCAGCCAGACTGGAAGTGCTGACAGGCTGCCTCCCGGCCTTTGATGCGAGCGATTCGGAGGCCCGGACCGATGCGTCGGCTCGCGTCTCGCAGCAGTCCCCACGCGATGAGAAGGCTTCGCGATACGCAATCGGTATTGGCGTTGGTGAAATATGAACGAGAGTACCAGCAAGGCAGAACTTGCGACGCGTCCAGACGGCGAGATCTGTCAGCCGACTCCGGCAACGAAGCCGAACAAACCGGACCCGCTCGGCGGGCTTCGCCGATTCGCCATCGCGATCACCATTTTCAACATCCTGGGCCATTTCTGGTTTGGTTTCGAACAATCCTACGCACAACCGCTGGCATCACTGGCGAGTGCGTATCTCACACAGTTGCTGCTAGACACGTTGCAAGCCTGGACCGAACGACGGCGACCCGCATTCACGAAGGGCTTCAAGCCTTTCGTGAATAGCCTCTTGTCGGCACACATTTCTGCCCTGGCCTGTGCGATGCTGCTCTACGCAAACGATCGCATCTGGGTGGTCTGTTTCGCGTCCGCAATGGCGATTACCTCAAAGACTCTCTTCCGGATGCCTGTAGGTAGCGCCAAAGGTGCCTGGCCGTTACTGCTGTTCCAACTCGCGCTCTTCTTGCTGCTATTGAAGTTCGGCGATGCGACCCACCAGTGGATTCCCATTGGACCTGAATGGTTGCTGGGATTGTTGGTTCTGGCAGCGTTCATTCCCCCGAAAGGGCCGACGCGCCACTATCTGAATCCCTCCAACTTCGGGATCGCAGTCACACTCCTTCTCTTTCCCTCAGTCGGCATCGCAGCGCCGTATCACTTCACCGAGAACCTCGGCAATCTCGGCGATTGGGTGCTTCCGATGGTCATCGTTTGTACCGGGAGTTTGCTCAACACAATCTATACACGCCGCATCCCGCTGATTGTGGCCTGGGTGAGCACGTTCGCACTCCAGGCGGTCGTGAGCAGCCTGGTTCTCTGGTACACCACAGGCCATTGCCCGATGGTCGCCAGACTCTCGGCGATGACGGGAGTCGCGTTTATCCTGTTCACCTTCTACATGGTCACGGATCCGGCCACGACGCCCGAACGTCCGTGGGCGCAGATCCTCTTCGGCGCAGCGGTGGCCATTGTTTACAGCTTGCTCGTTATGAGCCACGTCGTCTTCGGACTATTCGTTGCGCTGGTGCTTGTCTGCACGGTCCGTGGAGTCGGGATGTATCTCGAGGCCAGTTTGAGGAGTACGAAATGAACCCTGGTCTCTCGCGGCTTCGTCGTGCTATCGGACTTTTGGTTGCTGTGGGTGTGGTCTGCACGCTGTACGTTTTCAGCCAGTCACCCACGCTGGCGGAAGCCGAAACCGAAGCGATTACTGCACGCTTCCGCTTCGAGAAACTCGCGTTTCCTGAGCCGACGGGGTTCACCCGCAAGTCCGTGCGTGAAGTCCATCCGTCGCTCGCGCACCTGTCGGGCTATCTCTCGGCCGTTGGCGCTGCAGCCGCGCTGAGCGACATCGACGGCGATGGACTGCCGAACGATCTCTGTTATGTTGATCCACGAATTGATCAGGTCATCATCGCCCCGACACCTGGAACACCCCAGGAACGCTATGAACTCTTTGTTCTCCCACTGGGAGGCGGTCTTCCGTTTGACTCAGCAATGGCGCCCACCGGCTGTCTGCCGGGCGATTTCAACGAAGACGGCTTAACCGATGTACTCGTCTGCTTCTGGGGTCGCACACCCATCATCTATCTCCAGCGACCCGCGGCGAACGACAAGAAACTGACAGCGCAATCGTTCGTTGCTTGTGAGCTACTCGCACCGTGGCAGCGATGGCAGTCGTGTTCGGCCACGCTCGCGGATCTCGATGGCGATGGGCACTACGACCTGATCGTCGGCAATCACAGCCCCGACGGCGCGGCCTATCTCGACCCGAACGGCAGCGGCCGCCTGCAAATGCCGGAATCGCAGTCGCGGGCCTTCAACGGTGGCGGCCCTCACTTCTTCCTGTGGAGGAAGCCGGAAGGGCCAACTCCCACGGTCCGATTCGAGAAGGTGGAGCCGGAGATCATACTCCCGCGCAATGCCAACTCACGGACTGCGCATGATGCGTGCCACGGTTGGACGCTGGCACTGGGAGCGGCGGATCTCGACGGCGATGGGCTGCCTGAAATCTACGTCTCCAACGACTTCGGACCGGACCGACTGCTGCACAATCGGTCAGAACCCGGCAAGCTGCGATTCGCGATCCTGGAAGGCGAACGGGGTTTCGTCACGCCGCGCTCACGGGTGCTGGGTCAGGATTCGTTCAAGTCGATGGGTGTGGACTTCGGCGACGTTAACGGAGACGGCTGGCTCGACATGTACGTCAGCAACATCTCCGCACCGTACTCCCTCTTCGAGAGTCACTTCCTTTGGATGAGTACAGGGAATGTGGGACAGATGAAACAGGGAATCGCTCCGTACATCGACGCTGGCGAACAGTTGGGTCTGTCACGAAGCGGCTGGGGCTGGGATTGCCGTCTCGCTGATTTCGACAACGACAGTGTTCTTGAAGCGGTTCAGGCGATGGGCTTTCTGAAAGGGAGTATCAACCGCTGGCCGGAAGGGCAAGAACTGGCCGCCGCGAATGACCAGCTTACCTCGGACCCCCGGGCCTGGCCGGATTTCCGGCCCGGCGCCGATTTCAGCGGCAGCAACCACAACCGCTTCTACGTTCGTGCTGCGGATGGGCGATTCTATGATTTCTCCCAACGGCTGGGACTGGACACCCCGATGGTGACACGTGGTCTCGCCCTGGCGGACATCGACGGCGACGGCCGACTCGACTTTGCAGTGGCCAACCAGTGGGAGCAATCGTTCCTCTTCCGGAACACCGCTCCCAGTCCGGGTGCATTCCTGGGGCTGCACCTGCGTTTGCCCGTTGGCCCCCAGACCACGGGCAAGACCGTCGTGCTCAATGGTCATCCGCGGTCGGATCGGCCGAGTCGGCCGGCCATAGGTGCGGCTGCCACGGTTCACTTGCGCGACGGGCGGCGACTGGTCAGTCAGGTTGACGGCGGCTCGGGGCATTCCGGGAAACGCGCCCCGGACATTCACTTCGGGCTGGGCGACGTCGTGGCAAGCGAGTTGCTAAACGTGGACGTGCGCTGGCGGGGACCAGATGGGAAACTCCGGTCGCAGACCATCCAGGTGACGCCCGGCTGGCATACCGTACTGCTGGGAACGGAGCCCCCGGAAGGCCGCTGATCGCTCTGTCGCTTCGCATGCTTTCGAAGAGACCTCACTCAATCGCCATGCAAGGACTCGACTCATGACGTGGATCAAAACCGTCCCCTATGATGGGGCCAGTGATGAACTCAGGCGAGCGTACGAGGCGACTCGTAGCCTTTACCCCACCGACTATGGGGCACCGGTGCCGTCGCTCCTCAAAGCCGATGGCACATCCGACAGCATCGTAGCCGCCCACAGTCTGATCCCTGAAGCACTGCGGCACATGATGTCGGGGCTGGCCGTGGCGATGCAACCCCATCTGCCACTCTCGCGTCGGCAACAAGAGATGATCGCGTCTGTTGTCTCGGTACAGAACCAGTGTTTCTACTGAACCGAGAGCCATGTCGAGTTCCTGCGTCGAGCCAGTCTCGACGATGAACTCGCCGCCGAGTTGCGGCGGGATTACACGAAAGCGAAACTCTCCGATCAGGACCGGGCGATGCTCGACTTTGCCGTGAAGATGACCGTCACTCCGTACAAGCATACACGCGAGGACGTGGAGAAGTTGCGAGCGTTGGGGTTTGACGACACTGCGGTATTACAGATCACACTGATCGCCGCGTACTTCAACTACATCAACCGTGTCGCCGATGCGCTGGGCGTCGGCAAACCCGATTGACAATAGCCATCAGCGAGAAAGTTCTAGCGATGGGAAACGAGATGCAGTCACCCCGACCCGGCTGCGGGCGGATGATTCTGTTAGGGTTGGTGTTTCTCCTCATCGGGCTGGGTATTGGGCGATGGGCTTTCACCCGGAAACCGGTCGGTGAACAGAAGTGGGTGGACGTCGATGAGCTGACACAGATGTCGAGCGTGCCAAGCGGCTACAACTTCGTCGAGAGTAACAAGTCTTACGAGAACCACCTGATCTCGCTCATCCACGATCAGTTACTTCACTTCGACCCGGTGCAGAACCAACTCGTCCCTGGTCTGGCTCGAACCTATGAGGTCTCGCCAGATGGACTGACGTGGACATTCCGACTTCGCCCGGCCCAGACACCCGATGGCATCGCGCTGAGTGCTCAGGATGTCGTGTTCTCGTTCAACCTGTGTCTCGATGCGCGGTTCGACTGCAAGCGGCGCGGCAACTTCGTCCTCCACGGCAAGCCGATCATCGCAACGGCGGTCGATCCGCTCACGGTCCAGTTCCGGCTATCCGAACCGTTCCATTCCTTCCCATATGCGCTCGCACCAGTATTCATCGTCCCGAGGAGCGTCTTCGAGCCAGTCTCAGGGGAAGTCCAGAAGTACCGTGAGGCAGTCGGGGTGCAGAAACCGGAGACGAAATACTTGCGCGGCTTCGGGCCGTATTCGGTCGAAGCCCAGGACACACAGGAGATCAAACTGGTTCGTAACGATCGGTTCTGGGGTCGCGGCGATGATCACGATCCCAAACCCCACATTCGGCAGATCACGCTTGCGTTTCGGAAAGAGGGTGCCATCTCGGAAATCGACTTCCTCAACGACGAGCGGTTCATCTATCGACTGCTCGGTTCAATGGAGGTGGACCGGGTGCGTGAGGATACGCGGTTTCAGGTACTCGATCGTGGCATGGGTGGGTCCTGCATGTTCTTCTGGTTGAACCAGAACCCGAATGCACCATGGGGGAAGACTCACCCGCAACGCATGGCGTTGTTCCAGAAGGTCGCGTTCCGGCGTGCACTGGCCCACGCAATCGACCGGGAGGCACTGATCCGCAACGTGTTCAAGGGGCGCGCCGATCCCGTGTATGGGCCAGTCTCGCCGATCTTCCGGTGGGTCGCGCCGACAGAGGTCCTCCGTGAGGTGACGCCCAGTGCCGACCCGGCCGCCGCGATCGCGGAACTCATACCGCTTGGCGTCACGCCTGGCGAACCTGACAGCAACGGCAAACGCTGGCTGACTTACGAGGAGAACGGGAAGCGTATACCCCTGGAGATCGAGATCCGAACGTCTAAGTCGAATGAGGATGTGCGCCGCCGGACGGCGGAGGAAGTCAAGTCGCAACTGGAAGGGATTGGGTTACGGGTGAAGGTGGTCGAGGAGCGGTTCGGCGAGATGGTCGCGCGTCTGGACAAAACCTACGACTATGAGGCCGCGGTTATGTCTCTGGGGGGAAGCCCGGATGCAGCCGTGCTCCGGTTCTTCTTCGAGAGTTCCGGACCGATGCACTTCGTGAACCCGTATCAGAAGTCACCTGCGACGCAGTGGGAAAAGCAGGTGGATGATCTGTTCAAACTGTACGCTACCTCTCCAGACCCAACAGTACGCGACCGTGCATTGATCGACATGCAACGGACCTGGGTCGCGGCACAGCCCGCGTTTCACCTGTACAGCGAGAGAATGATGTTGGCAGTGCGAAGGGATTGCGAAATCAACGGCATCGCACTGACCGCCCGCGCGTCGGACCCGGTTATCGAACGGACAGTGATCGAGAACATCCGCCTGCGTCGTCTTGTCCCCAGGTGAGGTGTGTCTTCGTGACCGGGCTGAAGCGTATTGTCCGCACGCTCGTGCTACTCGCCTGCTTTGGTGCAGTGGAGGTCACGCTTGCGTTCTACATCGTCAGCCTCGGAGATGAACTCGCTGACGAACGGTTACGGTTGAGCGCGAACCCACCTCCTCCGCCCGAGGACTTTGGCCCGCGTTACGCCCGCTGGCTCCGGACGGTAATTGGTTCGGGACTGACAGACTTCGGCCATTCGCACACGGGTCCGGTGAAGAACGTGGTGGTCGACCGGCTCCCGGTCACGGCTGCTGTGGCCATTTCCAGCTGGGTTCTCGGCTGGACCCTGGGGCTGGGCCTCGCTCTTGCGCTGTCGACGTACTGGCGTGACTATGCCGCATTCCACCAGGAGCGCATTTATCCGATCGCTCACGCAGTGCCCGCGCTCATCATCGTGATCCTGTTCTACCTTGCGTTGATTACGATCGACCCACGCCCGGGTCGTTTGCTCCGCACGATGGTGGGTATCCTGAGTCTTGTCGTTCTGATGCTTCCTGGTGCTACGGCACTCTGGCTCAACGGCATTCGGCGCGTTCTTGATCGTGAGTATGTGCGAGTTGCCCGCGCGCGCGGAGTCTCGTCGTTCGCTCTCTGGAGGCGGCACGTTCTCCCCAACGTACTTGTCTCATCTGGTATTCTCACTCAGGCGGTCTTCAGCCTCGCGGGACTGGTCGTCGGTTCGGCGTTCGTCGAAGGTGTGTTTCGTCTCGGTGGTGTAGCCGAGGCGTTCATCGAAGCAGTGACTCGTGGTCAGGCTGAACTCGCAGCTTTCGCAACGCTCCTGTATTTTCTCGTAACTGCGATCGGGGTGCTGTTCGCCGAAGGGGTAACTGCCGTTCTCGACCCCGACGGGGACGTCCGCAATGAGCGTTAAACTCCGATACGCGTGCGCCGTCGTGGGATTACTTCCCGTTGTGCTCGCCGCGGTTCTGTTGGTTAAACCGGAACTGACCGAGCAGCCCGCATCGCGTCGTGCGCTCGCATTCGTACCGCCAGGCTGGTACCAACCGCCGCACGATGGCGAATACTATCTCCTCGGAACTGACTACCTTGGCAGACCCTTCGTGCCTGTGCTTTGTGCTGCTGCGGGCGCAACGGTTCGCGTTGCGCTGATCGGCACAGTTGCCGTCGCACTGGGATGCCTCGTCGTCGGCACCATCCACGGCTCTGTTCGTTCGCGTGTGCTCGAGAACCTGATTTCAGCGGGGTCCATTGGGCTGATGGCTGTTCCGGAAGCGGCCGTACTCATCACGCTGGCGACAGCGTGGCCGAGAACGGCGCCGGCTATTCAGGTGAACGCCAGCCTGGTCGCGCTACTCGTCGTCTTCGCTATTCCCACGGGCGCGCGGCTGATTGCGGAGCGGGTACGCGCGCTTGGAAACGCGGGGTTTGTGGCTGCCTCTCGCGCATATGGTGCAACTCCCCTTTACACATTCCGCTACGAGGTCTGGCCACATCTGACCGAAGATGTGGCGTGGATTGTCTCGTCGGTGTTGCCGCGGTTCGTGGCGATTGAAGTCGGTCTGGCATACCTCGGCGTGGAATATCGCGACTTCGAGGGGCTGGGGAATGTGTTGGCGAAGTGCTTTAGCCATATTGGAGTTGATACTGCAGTGATTCAACTGCTCGCTGTCGTCGCGGTTGTATTGTGGATTGCGCTTCTGCCGCAGATCGTCTTGCGCGCGCTGGGTCTTCGCGTACTTCGGGAGGTGACTGCGTGACTCCCCGCGTCCTCAAGATCAGTGGTCTCACCGTCCTCGGTCCACAGCGGCAACCGATACTCGCAGGGATAGACCTGACGTTGCGCGGAGGCGAGGTCACAGCGATCGTTGGAGAAACGGGGAGTGGGAAGACCACGCTGTTGAACACCATGCTCGGCCTGCTTCCGCCAGGTTTTGTGGTCAGGGCAGGGCAGATGGAGATTGGCACGGAGGCAACGAACCTACTCACGTTGCCGACGCACGAACGCCGGCGCTACCTGGGGCGCGACTTCGGTTACGTCCCGCAAGATGTTCGATCCGGGTTGAACCCCTTGATGACGGCTCGCGCGTGTGTGCGCGAAGCGGCCCGACAGGGGTCGGGACCGACGCGCGAACGAGCAGACGACGCGATGCGTCGTGCAGGGCTATCCACGGAGTTTGTTCGCATCGCGGCCGACCGACGGCCACGGCGTCTTTCAGGGGGCGAGTGCCAGCGTGTCTTGATCGCGCAGGCCATCGTCAATAATCCGCGTGTGTTGCTGCTCGATGAGCCGACAGCGTCACTCGATCCCTTGGCTCGACGCGAGGTCCGGGCGACAGTGCGGGCGTTGGCCGCTGACGGCCGGGCGGTTTGCCTGGTGACGCATGACATCGCAGCCCTCACGGGTCTGGCCGATACGGTCGGTGTGATGTACACAGGGCGGATTGTCGAGGTTGGCCCGGCCGGTGCGATTCTGTCTCGGCCACTGCATCCGTACACACGCGCGCTTCTCGCTTGCGTTCCGCGGCTCGACACGCGAGCAAAACTGGTCCCGATCCCTGGAGAACCTCCCACTGATCCCGAGTCGGTCAGTGGGTGCAAGTTCCACCCGCGGTGCGCACTGTGTGAGAGCCGCTGTCGCACAGTCGAACCTGTACTCCAGGAAACGCAACCGGCGTGGAGCGTCGCCTGTCATGTCGTTACCGACCCACTCTGAAACTGTCCTTGAGGCTTCGGACATCAGGTTCGCGCACCCCAACGGGGCAGACGGATCCGGCTTCACGCTCGCCGTGTCAGCCGTGGAACTCTCTGCAGGTGAAACGCTCGCACTCTGTGGGCCGAGTGGTTCAGGAAAATCGACCTTGCTCGCAATTCTCGCGGGCTTGCTTCGCCCCAATGGGGGAACTGTGTGGCATTCGACAGGCAGCGGGCGTGTCGATCCATATGCAAGTTCCGTTCGCGAGTGGCGCCGGCAACGGCAGGCGATTGGGTTCGTTCACCAGGATCCACGGGAATCGCTTAACGACCGTCGAATCGTCGCCGATATCGTCGCTGACCCGCTGAACATTCACGGTCTGTTGAAACCGCGCGATCGAAGAACGCAGTCGCTTGCGGCGCTCGCCGAGGTGGGCATCACGCTGGCACAAGCGGAGCGCACGCCGGACGCCCTGTCGGGTGGACAGCGACAACGAGTGGCGATCGCGCGGGCGATGGTGACACGCCCTCGCCTGATCTTTCTTGACGAACCGACGAGCGCGCTCGATGTCTCGGTACAGGCCGTGATCGTCGATCTTCTCGAGCGGTTTCGGGCCGGCGATAGCCGCGCGGCCTATGTGCTTGTGACTCACGATCTGGCGCTTGCGCGTCAGTTCGGGGATCGCGTGATGATTCTGGAACACGGCCGCGTGGTCGATGCCTGCCCAACGTCGAGGCTCTCGGAGCGTCCGTCATCGTCGGTAACGCGGTCGCTTCTCGGAATGGAATGAGCCTCTCGATTGTCGGTCATCGAGAGGCCCATCTCATACAGGGCGACACATTCCAGCGATACTTACCATCGATAGCTGAACTGGAGGTAAGTGAGGCTGGTATCCTTCCCAGCAGTGCGGCTGGCGGTGTTCCTGAGGAACTCGCCGCCCCACAGATACGAGTAACCGGTCAGGATGTCGGCGTGCTTCGACAGGTGGAAGTTGAAGATCAGGTCGAGTTCCTCGCCTACGTGTGCCCCGGCCACTCCGCTGGCGCTACGACGGATCGCGTTACCACCAGCGTTGTAAAGCGCGTCGGTCTTGTTCGCGAGCCAGAAGCTGTGGAACTGGGCCGAACTGGTCAACCACTTGGTCGGGTAAAGGAACAGGTGACAGTTCAGGTCGTGGATGTTCTGACGACCCACCTGATCAACCCAGCCGAAGTACGGGTGCGCGAAGGGGAACAACTGGTTGAACGTGTGAGCCGTGCCGCTCGTTGCACCGCCACCGCTCGCGTAGTCGTAGTACAACCATACGGTCGGATTCCATGTGGCATCCTTGAAGTTGTAACCCACACCCTGAGTCGTCATCGCGGCGAAGACATCCCGCCCATTCTGGCTACCGAACTGGAACGCGGTTTCGCTATCGAAGAGGAAACTGTCGATGTTGCCCGCGTACCGGCCACCGATGGTGTGCCGTGTAAAGTTACCGCGCTTGATGCCCTGTTGCGTGATGGAATTGGTGTTGTCGAGCATCAAATAGTAGGCATCGATGGACTGCCCCTTGACTGGCCGATAGGTGGCCCATGCCCCTGCGAAGTTCTGGTTGTTGTCCACGGAATCGAAGCGATACGCGTTTGGGATAATCGGCTGGACCCAGAACACATCGAAGTCGAACTTCTCAGTCTGGCGGAAGGCGCGAACACCCTGGAAGGTTCGCCGGGTGTTCGGCCAGTCCAGCGGTGAAATGAGCCGTTGCGAGCCGAAACCCATTTCCTGACGACCGACGCGGATGTAGGCCGGCTTCCCGCCGAGGTCCGCGAGCTTGACATCCACGAATGCGTTCAGGAGGTCGGCCATGTTCTGGTCAACGGGCAGCGGTTTCAGGTCACCAAACTGTGTCCAGGCACCGATGCCCTCAACGAACACACGGAAGTCGTCGCGGTACCACAAGTCGCCGTAGATGCGGACGCGGTCCAGGTTGTAGACGTTATTCGTCTGCGTCAGTCGCGAGTTGTACTCGTTCATGTACCGGGTACGCAGTTCACCACCGGTCGTGAAGAGCCAGTTATCGCCGATGTGGATGCGCTTGAGCGGGTCGAAGAAGTCGTGTTCCGTGTTGTTGGGATCTTCGAGGTACGAGAAGTTGTCGAAGTCGAAGAACGACCCGATGAGCGGGCTGACACGGGGATACGGATACTTCGGCGGGGCCTCACGCCACTCGCCCCGAATCTGGTCGAGGACGGAGTAATAGCCCGGGGTACGTGATGGAACGAGGAAGATACCTGTCCGTGCCAGTGGACGGGTACGCGGTACCACTTTCCAGTCGAAGCCAGTTCCGGTTCCGCTTCCGCATGCGTCGCAACCGGACACGGCGGGAGCAATCGTAGCTTCCATCGGTACGCCGGACGGCGGCGCTGCTTCCACGGCGCCGTTAGCCACGGGAGCAGGCGGCACTTCCGGCAGAGTCTGCGCAGGTCTCAAATCTTGGGCGAGCGCCGGGCCAGCAGCGCCCATGAGGGCCGCAATCACTGCGGTCTTCATGGGGTTGAACCTGAGCGTGAACATCCCTGTTCTCCGTTATAAACCAATAAACACGGAAACGCAGAAGCGGCGTCCTTACCGGCTTCCGTTGCACAATCACAATCGGAGCGATGGCTGATTGTGAATGAATTTACCTGACCCCATTAGACGGCTTTTGGACCATAAATCCGGAAGAAGCGTTACACTTTACACTCCGATGAACAGCGCGAGACAATGCGCATCCATCGACGCGCGCCGGCGTCACGATTGCTCTGATTCGGCATACCTTGCACGCTGGACGACAGCAGCGGTGACCGTCACACTCCCTTCCAAACAATCAACTCAGGTAGGCTGATCAAGGCTCCCACTCGCGGTTGGTGGTTCCTGCCCATCCCCGAATCGTCCGCGCCTGCGAAGCAACCCGATCACTAACAGCCCGCCGAACAAGATGAACGGGAAGCTGTATATGAGCAAGTCCCAGCGGCCGTAACCCGGCGGAGTGGATTCCACTTCGGACAGTACTTCCACGGCTTTTCCCGCGGATTCGATCCGAACGCGGACCCGCCACATATCTCCCTGGTCGAACTCGGTCTCACAGTAGTACTGAACGCGATCCTGGACCCCATCGCGATGGGCCTGGTAACAGGCCTCCGCGAGACGTCCACTCAGGGGTTGGACGCAGAGATGGATGGTGATGTCGTCCGGGAGTGCTGTGCCCGGCGCCGGCGCGAGTATGACCCAGAACTGCCCGGTACCGATGTCGGGATCAGTCCAGATCGACACAAGATACGGCCCGGCGGCCTGGTCCATCACAATCGGGAACGGTGGCCCGTCGTGCGCTCGCGCCTGAGATGCGGTCGCAACCCACACGCCCACGAGACAGACAAAGCGTGCCCATTTCCGCACATCAACCTCCGATGAACGTCCCTCGCATCTCCATCGGTTGACCCATGAGCCACACGCCGGCTGCGAACAGAACCCCATGCAAGATGAGCCAGGGCAGATACGCCCGCCACGGCGCGGCCGGATGGTCAGTTCTGGCCAGACGCACGGCCACCGACCATGATCCGATCAGCCCCAACACGAGAAACCCAACTTCCATCGGATACACCGCACCAGTCCGCAACCCGGTCAGTCGCCACAGCGGTTTGCCCAGCACCGGCCAGCCCATTTCGGTGAAGGCATTCTGGACGACGGGCACGACGGTGAGAACACCTGTCAGGAAGTGAAACGAGTAGTGCGCCACCCACACGCCGAAGCCGAGTGGAACGAGCGAATAGATATACCGCGTCGCGAGCGAGAGGAGCCCGCGTGTAGAGCCAGTCGCGCGTCGAGTGGCCCATGCCGCCAGGCCAATTAGCACAACGGGTTCCACCACGAGGCACGCCGTGAACAGCACGCCGAGCACCGTGGCGCGGTCTGTCGTGCCCAGGACGCGGGCGATCCACGCCTGGAGCGCGTACACCGGGCTGACCATACCGAACGCATTCAGGAGTGCGCCGAACGTGAAAACGAGAACGAGAACCGCGAGATCTTTGCGTTCGAGTGGCTGGCCGAGACCGGAACGCGCGCCTTCGACCGTCAGTTCCTCGCCAGGAATGCGCGAAACGACACCAATGTTATCGTGCGGGCAGGCATGGACACAATCCATGCAGAACGTGCAGTCCTGGTTCCCCACCTTCATTGGCTGGAACAGGTCGAGTTCACACCCACGTTGTTCGACGACCGGTAGCGAGAACCTTCCGGGCGTGTCGGTTGGATGCGTGGCCGCCGCCGGACTGAACGTCCCCCGAATGCAGTCTTTCGTCTTGCAGTCCGCACACACTTCGTGATCGCGGACGCGCACCTCCAGCGGCGAGAGCGCCGAGGCGATGAAGTTGAACTGTCCAATGGGGCACACCCACTTGCAGAACGACGCGCGCTTGAACAACGAGTCGACGACCAGTGCTGCGCCGAAGTACGCAACGATGAGCAGGGCTGTCCACCGTGGGGCGCCCCAAAGCGAGAACTGTTCGTATGTGAACAGAATCAGGATGAAGAGCGCGACCGCAAGCCATTTGTTCCGCAGGCGACGCGGCCAGTTCCAGACTGGGCGGAACAACCGACGGGCCAGTTCGCGCGGCAACAGAAACGGGCACGCAAAGCAGAAGAAATTGCCGGCCGCCAGCAACACCAGAACGAGAAACCCGCGGTAGTGGACCCACGTAATCAGCGTGGCAGCGTTCTTCGGCGCAAGTTCAGGACCGTACAATCCGTGGAGTACGAGCAGGGTCGCGAGAACCAGCATCGGCACCTGGACGGCGAACCGGGCATGCCGCCACCGGAGCAACGGGCCGAGAAGCGGCCACTGCAATAGATCGACGACCGGCGGCGGGCCGGGAGGGCGCCGGGCGGCGTATGCCGCCCTGCTCGGTGCCGCCGTCGTCGCTCCTGTCATCACTCACCTCGACTTCACACCCGGCACGTCGATCTTCTGTTTCACTTTCTGGCCACCAGAGAGCGTCCCTGTCACGAGGATGAACCAGTCGCCACCCATCGTGAACTTCAGCGACGCCTTGTACTGGCCGGGTTCGGCTTCCTTGGCATCTGCAAAGGAGGGTTCCATCCCGGCGTGGTTCATGTTCCCTTCGAGCTTGAGCGTCGCTCCTCGAAGCGGCTGGCCTGCCTTGTCCTTGAGCGTTGCGACAACCTCAACATCCCCGACCTTCGGCGGGTTGGGGCTGAACGCCAACTCGACCTTCGCATCAGTAGCTGAATCGCCCGCCGTGGGGCTTGATGAGGAACACCCGCACAGAAGGGCCATACCCAGCGCCAGCAGGCCCAGTCGACCAACAGACACAGTGACTTGCATCGGATTCCTTTCGTGGCTCGCGACGTCCCCGACCTCGAGAGGGGTGGGGACGCCACGCGTGGGTTCGACGCTATGCCGGGACCGGTGTCGGTTCTGGCACGAGTTTACGCTTCCGATGCCATGCACAACCGCAGTGCATCTGTTCTTCCTCGGCCGGAGAGGGGAACATGTGGTAGTACATCGCGACGACCATTGGGATCGTCACGATCGCGTTGTAGAACAGGTGGACCTCCGCGCGGCGGACGAACAACATCAGTGCGGTGAAGGGATGCTTCGGCGGCCCAGTCATCAAGCCGTTGAAGCCCGTCTGCGGCGTGCCTTCAAAGAAGCCAACCATCTGGATGATGCTGATCGGGCCAGGCGCGCCGAAGAAATTGTGCCCGGCCAGTACCTGATACTGGAGCAGGGCGTGTTCGATGTGATGCCAGAACTGAATCCAGAACGCGGCCATCCACCAGTAATACGACCGGCCCACGAAACCCTTCCGGAGGACCCAGAACACAATCAACATGAAGAGCGCGTAGAAGTAATGGAGTCCCTCACTCTTCGTGAGTACGGGCCAGATCATCCCGAGCATGCCGTACGACTTGCTGAGTGGCCAACCCAGTACATACACCTGGAAGGCCTGGCTCAAGTGTTCGCCCCAGTGTAGGAGGACGATCGCGGTGTAGGCCCACAAGGTGTACTTGTGCCACTCCGCATTGAGTTTTTGGACCAGCGTGCGGGGGGCGCCAGGAAGCGCGCACCCTACTGCTTGAGGGACGGATGACATCGATAAACTCCTGAAAACGGTGAAGAAATCAACGAGTACGCGTGGGCGAATTCCTGAATCACCAACACCCTGTGGCGTCTTGCCTTCCTGGTTCGCCAGATACACAGCCGCTCTGGGCGATTTGCCTGATCGCAGCGCGCTGACTCCCGAGGTGGGGACGATCGCGGGGCGCGAAAGTCAGAGCGTCGCTCCCGCGCACAGTCACGCAGGTTGCCACGCATTGCCAAATGCAAATCGAGAGCGAGAGTAGACGAGCGGCGTTAACTCGATCATGCACGCAAGGAGAGTCGGTGTGTGCCGACGATTCCCAGCGTCTGTGCATTTACCATCGCGGAACAAGTCCCCGAATGTGTCGAGTAACGCGCAGTCTTCAGGAACGCGGCGGTCGTTCCAGACGAGATGAGGTGGAGGAAACCAGTCGAGAAATGGGATCGGTAAGTTGTCGCTCCGTGCCTTCTGTTAAGAGAACAGGCACAGGGGTAAGCCATGCGAGAAGATCGACCACAGGGGGCGGTGGCGGCGCGGGTTGAGGCGGCGCTTGTTCCTGGTGGCGCGAACAATTCGGCCCGTGGCACGGGACGTTTCGCACGGGTGTTGTATGCGTTTGATGATTGGCGAGCGTCCTCTGCGCCGATTGTGCCTGGGCGGATGGCTGAACATGAACGTAATCACCGCAGCCAGCCTGGCTTGTGCTCGATATGAATGGAACCAGCACGATGGCCAGGACGAACCCTATCCATCGTGAGTGCTGGATGCCGTTCGTGGTCCGAACACCAAAACGCATTGCGAATGTTCAGGGGAATAACGACACGGTTAGACCGTCTATTCGCATCACGGACGAACACCATCCATGATTACCCGACCCGTCGGGACGAAGCAAGAGCCACGGGCAGAAAATCCGACGATTGATTCGATTCTCGCAACTCTATACTGTCTCTAGTTCCACAACTCGCCGTGTCTCGTGAGGCTTACCTGTGCTTCGCACCATCCCCATCTCTCGGGTCATCGATCTCACCGACCCGGCCGCAAACCGCATATACAACATGACGGTCGAGGATGCCCGCGAACGTGTCGCCAGCGGCGACCCTGCGGCCGTCGCCCGCATCGACGGTGAGTTCGCACTGCTCGGTCAGCGTGGGAAGTCAATCTGCCTCGCACGCACTATCGGCAAGTTGATGCGTTACTTCATCGCGAAGTGGACCGACGGACCGATTCTGATCGTCGCGGACCGGATCGACGCGATCCGCAAACAACTTGAAGTGCTTGGGCTGGAGGAGCAGTTCCACCCGTCTTACACCCGAATGGTGCCGGCCCATCATGTCACCCGGATCGAACTCATCGGCTGCCCCGATCCGAATCCCACCTACACGCGGTTCTTTAGTCCAACGCGCAACTCGCAACCCGCAGACCCAGCCGTCATCGGTGAGCGATATATCGGTGCCGCGTTCAACGAAATCGTGCGCTGGCTCGACCAGATCCCCGCGCGCGAGCCGTTGGGGGTCTGCTTCTCTGGAGGAATCGACAGCGGCGCGGTGTTTTTGCTCACGTATCATGCCTTGCTCCGCCGCGGTGACAATCCGGCGCGACTCAAGGCCTTCACCCTGGCGGTGGATGGTGCCGGGCCGGATGTTGAACAGACGCGCGCGTTCCTCAAGCCGCTCGGGCTGGATCTGTTCCTCGAATCGATCCCCGTGCAGGCTGCCGACGTCAGCATTGAGGACGCAATCCGCGTGATCGAGGACTATAAACCGCTCGACGTGCAAGCCGGGGCAATGGCACTCGCGCTCTGCCGTGGCATCCGCGCACGTTACCCCGAGTGGAAGTACCTGCTCGACGGCGACGGCGGCGACGAGAACCTGAAGGATTACCCGATCGAAGATAACCCGGAACTGACGATTCGCAGCGTGCTCAACAACATGATGCTCTACCAGGAAGGGTGGGGTGTTGGTGCCATCAAGCACTCGTTGACCTACTCCGGCGGACAGAGTCGCGGGTACGCCCGAACATATGCTCCACTGGCGGCGACCGGCTTCATGGGCCTCAGCCCGTTTGTATGCCCATCAGTGATCGCGGTCGCCGAGGCGATCCCGTTCATCGAAATGACTGAGTGGAACCACGATAGGCTCTACGCGCTGAAGGGTCAAATCGTCGCGGCTGGCGTGAAGGCCGTGACTGGGCTGGAGATGCCCGTTTTCCCGAAGCGACGGTTCCAGCATGGCGCCACGGATCGTCCGGGAACGCTGTTCCCGTCTCGACCGTCGGATTACCGCCGACTCTACCAGAAGGTGTTCACGGGGGAGTGAGCCAGGAATGACGCCTGTTCCGTTGTTCATGGACGAATGGGTGCTGACGCAGCGACCGGCCCGCAACGTGCTGTCGGCGAACCGACCCTACGCGTACCTCGTCGAACCAGAGCCTGCGGCAGACGGGCGACCTGTCGATGTCGCGACGCTGTTCCTGACCAATCGCGAGTGCCCGTTTCGCTGTCTCATGTGCGATCTGTGGAAGAACACTCTCGAAGATACGGTCGCACCCGGAGCAATACCTGAACAGATTCGCTGGGCGCTCGCACAACTTCCACACGCACAGCACCTGAAGCTCTACAATGCGGGCAGTTTCTTCGATCCACGCGCGGTCTTGGCCGAAGACTACGCCGAAATCGCACGGCTCGCGGCCCCGTTCGAGCGTGTAATCGTCGAGTGCCACCCGAAACTCGTCGGTCGACGCTGCTACACATTTCGTGCGATGCTCACAGGTGATCTGGAAGTGGCCATGGGGTTGGAAACCGTTCACCCCGAGGTTCTCGCGCGACTGAACAAGCAGATGACGCTCGACGATTACACCCACGCCGCTGCGGCTCTGCGGACGGAAGGAATTGCGCTGCGGGCATTCATCATGGTTCGGCCCCCGTTCCTGTCGGACGACGAGGGGGTGGACTGGGCCAGACGCTCGCTAGACTTCGCGTTCGAGCATGGCGCGGGCTGTTGCAGCCTCATCCCGACTCGCGCGGGTAATGGTGCAATGGAGGAACTGGCCCGGCAGGGGCACTTCGCGCCGCCGTCGCTCGATGCGCTGGAAGCCGCGATGGAGTATGGATTGTCGCTGCGTGCCGGGCGAGTCTTCCTCGACCTGTGGGACATCGAAGCCGTCTCGCCCGACGCGCCAGAGAGAGCCGCGCGGGTTGCCCGACTCGCCCGGATGAACCTGTCACAACGCATCGAACCGCGTGCGGGGACGGTTCCGTGAAACGATTCGATTGCGAACTGGCAATCCTGGGTGCCGGCTTCGGTGGCACACTTCTGGCGATTATCGCCCAGAAACTCGGCCGCTCGGTCGTGTTGATCGAACGTGGGAAACATCCGCGCTTCGCGATCGGCGAGTCGTCGACGCCGCTGTCGAACTTTAAACTCGCCCGCATCGCGAAACACTTCGACCTCGACTGGCTGATGCCGTTCGCGCGTTACGGCACCTGGAAGGCCTCGTATCCGGAGGTTACCTGCGGCTTGAAACGCGGATTCAGCTTCTTTCGCCACGAACAGGGGAAGCCGTTCCGTACGCGCAGCAATAACGACAACGCGCTCCTCGTCTCGGCCAGTCCAGACGACTCCGACGCCGACACGCAGTGGCTTCGCGCCGAGTTCGACGCTCATGTTGTTTCGCGCGCGATCGCGGCGGGCGTGCCGTGCCTCGACGAGTGCGAGGTTCACACGCTCGAACACGAGTCGCGCGGGTGGGAACTGAACGGAACGCGTCACGACGGCGCCGTGAAGGTCTGCGCGAAGTTTCTGGTGGATGCCAGCGGCACCGGGCAGGCGCTGGCGGAAACTCTGCGACTCCAGCAGGTCGAGCCGGCAGCGTTGAAGGTGCGATCGCGGGCATTGTATTCACACTTTACCCGTGTCGCACTCTGGCAGAATGTACTGGAAGAGATCGCTGGCACATCCGTGACAGCTCGCCACCCGTACCGGTGCGACGCTTCGACCATCCACCATGTCATTGATGGCGGCTGGATGTGGGTAATCCGGTTCGATGGCGGGGTCACGAGTGCCGGCTTCTCGCTCGATCCCGATGTTCATCCACTCAGGGCGAACGAGAATGCAGAAGGAGAGTGGCATCGGCTCGTGAACACGTATCCGGCACTCGCGCGGCAGTTCGCGAATGCCGAACCGATCCGGCCCTTCGTTCGTACTAACCGGTTACAGCGGAGACTCTCGCAAGCGGCCGGTGGCGACTGGGCGATGCTTCCGCATACCGCGGGTTTTCTCGACGCATGGCTCAGCCCTGGAATCGCCCAGACACTGTTCGCAGTGAACCGGTTGGGGCGTATTTTGGCCGAGGAACGCACAGACCAGGGGCGCGAACGACGACTGCACGAATACAATCGGACTGTGATTCGCGAACTGGCATGGGTGGACGAGATCACCGGGACGTGCTTCGCGTGCTTCGACCGCTTCCCGATCCTCGTCACGGCATCGATGCTGTACTTCGTGGCAGCGATCTATGGCGAGGAGCGCGAACGCACCGGTCAGGCCGGTTCCGACGAAGCGTTCTTGCTCGCCGACGACACGGAGTTCCGCGCGATCGCCGACCGCATCTTCCGGCGCGCCGCGAGTGCTCGCGCCGAGGAAGTGGATTCGTTTCGCGACGAGGTGCGTGAACGGATCGCACCCTACAACCTCGCCGGGCTATGCGACCCACTGCGGCACAACCTGTACCCGTTCACCGGCAGCGTTTCGGCATCGAGATTCGCGCATTGAGGCACGCCAGCCATGTCTACCTCTCCATCCGACGGCAGTTCGTCGCCACACCCACGCGGTTTCGTGCGTCGTTACCGTTTCGCGATCCTTGCCGGACTTGCGATTCTCGTCGCCGCAGTCGGCACGATGGCCTTCCTCGCATGGAAGTCACGGACACGCCTGCCAGGCCCCGGTGACGCAGCCTACGAGCAATACGTTGAGGCATTCGAACTTGGCCTCGCAACGCTAGACGTGGACATCTGGGATGTGGCCGAGGAGAATTTCAATCGGGCAGTCGAATTGGTTCCTCAGGAACCAGCAGGGTGGGTGAATCGCGCGATTGTCCACTTTCGATCGAACCGGTTGCCCGAGGCCGAGCATGATCTGAACGAGTCCGAGAAACTCGCTCCTGACATTCCCGAGGTTCAGAAACTCCGCGCGGCAATCGCGGCACGCGGGGGGCATTTCGCGGAAGCCGTGGGCTTTCTCCGAAAGGCTGTTGAGCAAGACCCAAACGATGTTGAAACTCTCTACTTCCTCGCGCGGATGGTTAAACGGGAACAAAGCCCCGATAGCGATGCCGAATACCAGCGATTGATGGAAAAGATCCTCGCTCTGAAGCCTTCGAACAAACACGCCCGTCGCGAGTTACTCCTCATCGCGGCCCGACGCTCCGACCACACGGCCGTGAACAAAGTCCTCGCCGAGTTGCATGCCGAGGAACCGAGTTGGAAGAACCCTCTCTCACGCACATTCTTTGCGGAACTGGAGAAGGCTGCAGCAGGGCCGCTGGGCGACGCGATTTTCAACTCGCTGTCATCATTCGCGAACGTGTATCAGGCCGAGCCAGGATACTCCCGGACTGCTGAGGAACTAGGTGGGGGAAGCGATTACCGCGGAACGCCGATTCGCAGATTCTTCAGGCTCGCGCCACCACAGAACACACCCGCACCACCCGACATGGAGATGACATTTACGTCCGGCCTCCTCACCGATGTTCCCGCAGGGCGCTGGGACGTAGCCGTGCCTGTCTGGCTCACCGGCAAGGGTAACCCGATCGTATTCGTTGCCAACGGAAAGGAACTTCGTCGCGTGGGAAGCCCTGTGGCGCTTCCATCGCTGCCGCTTGCGCCTGCTGGCCTCGTACCGATCGACTGGAACAACGACTTCCGCATGGACTTGCTCATCGCCGGGCCGGCCGGGTTACTGTTCTACCAACAGGGCGCGGACGGCGCGTTTGCAGATGTGACCGCAAGTACGAAAATCCCGCCCGCCGTTCTCAAGGGAAACTACGACTCGGCTCTCGCGGCCGACGTGGACCTCGATGGCGATCTCGACATCCTCCTCGCCCGGCACGCTGGCGCGCCAGTGTTCTTGCGGAACAACTTCGACGGGTCATTCACCCCGCAGTCGATCTTCCCTGAAGTGGAAGCGGCGCGGGTGTTCGCGTGGGCCGACCTCGACCACGATGGCGCCCCGGACGCCGTGCTTCTCGACGCACAGGGGCGAATCAACATCCATGCCAACGAGCGATCCGGTAAGTTCCGACCTTGGCCGGTATCGCCGCCCGAAGGCCGATTCCTTGCAGTGACGATCGACGACGCCGATGACAATGGCGTTCTCGATGTCGTTGCCCTCCGTGTCGATGGTGTGCTATTGCGTATCAGCGATCGCGACAAACGGAAGAACTGGGATGTCGCGGAACTGGCTCGATGGAACGTTCCGGCCGGTGCGGAAGTCGGTTCTGTCAAGCTGTTGAGCGCCGACTGCGACAATAACGGCGTGCCTGATCTGATCGCTTCCAGTTTAGCAGGGAGCGCAGTGTGGCTGGGTGCAGGACGAGGCAAGTTCGAGAGCCTTCCAGCGGCACCTCCACCGCATGTGGTCACCGCAACATCACTGGATGAGACCGGGCGTCTCGTCCTGCTCTCACTTGACGCAGAGGGGCACCCTGTCGTCACGAAATGCAACAGCAAGAAAGACTATCACTGGCAAACAGTCCGCTTTCGGGCGGCGGACGGACCCAACGAGGGTGACAACCGCATTAACTCGTTCGGTATCGGCGGAGAGATGGAATTTCGAACCGGAACACAGGTCGTCAAACGGCCGATCACGGCTCCTGTCGTCCACTTCGGCGTGGGTACGCGCACGCGGTGCGACGTGTTGCGAATCACCTGGCCCAATGGCGTTCCGCAGATCGAACCCCGACAGGGGATCGATCAAACCATCGTGGCCCAACAGCGACTCAAGGGGTCATGTCCGTTCCTTTTCACCTGGAATGGCGAGAAGTTTGTCTTTGTCACGGACTTCATGTGGAGTACCCCGCTGGGGATGTACATCAACGCCCAGGACCAGGGCGGTTTTCTTCAGACGAGTGAGTGGGTCAAGATTCGAGGCGATCAGCTTGTACCGCGCGACGGTAAGTACGAAGTGCGCATCAACGCGAACCTCTGGGAGACGCACTACTTCGATCACCTCGCGTTGCGAGTCATCGATCATCCAGTTGATACGGAGGTCTTCGCCGACGAACGATTCATGCTGAAACCGTCGAAGCCGGCCTATCAAGTCACTGGCCCGACGCGACCCGTGGCGCAGGCATGGGACCACCACGGCGCCGATGTGACCGGGATCGTTCGTGCGATCGACGGCAAGTATCTCGATCGCGCTGGCCGCGGACGCTACCAGGGCATCACGAACGATCATTGGGTGGAAGTTGAACTTGGTAACGATGCCCCGCGTGAAGGGCCAGTGTGGCTTCTTGCCAGCGGTTGGATGCATCCGACAGACAGTTCGGTGAATTACGCGATAGAACAGGGCCAGCACGAACGCCCTCACGCACTGGTAATGGAAGTGCCAGACGGGAAGGGTGGGTGGAAGGTTGCCCAGGACAAGATCGGCTTCCCTGCGGGGAAACGCAAGACGATCACGCTCCGACTTGACGGGCTGAATGGCCCAGGAGTGGTCCGCAGGTTCAGGCTCCGGACGAACATGGAAATTTACTGGGATGCGCTCCACTATGCTCGCGGGCGATATGACGCGCCTCGCAACGAGAAAGTCCTGCTTCCCGTAGTTGCGGACCTGCACTTCCGTGGTATCCTGGACATGACGCAGGCCGATAAAAGTTCGCCGGAACTCCCACACTACGACCGCCTCGTCTCGCGGAAGCAAGTATGGCGCGACCTGATCGGGTATCACACACGCTACGGTGACGTTCGCGAACTGACCGAGAAGGTCGACGACCGGTACGTGATCGTGACCGCTGGCGACGAAATCACGTTACAGTTCGAGGTGCCGCCCATTCCATCCGGATGGAAACGCGATTTCGTGTGGGTCAGCGATGGGTGGGTGAAGGACGGCGACCTGAATACACGATTCGGCAAGACGGTCCTTCCACTGCCCGCCCATGATATGCCGAACTACATCGTGCCGCCGAAACGCCTGGAGGACGATCCCGTCTTCCGGCGGTATCCGAAGGACTGGGAACGCTTCCACACACGATACGTGACACCATACAACTACGAGCAGGGCTTGCGGGACTTTAAACCGCGGTGAGGGGATCATGAGTCAGACCGCACAGGTGGAGTCTCGGAGCGTGCCGTCCGCGTGGCCCCGGAGATCCAAGCAGATCGTTGTGACGCTCGTGTTCGTCGGCGTACTCGTGCTGGTGGTGGTACTCAACCGCTCCGACCGACCCGCAGAGGGCAATCTCGCCGCGGAGGAATCACTCAAGCGGTATGGGTTCTACCTCACGGAGTCTGCCGGCGCGTGCGGGATCGAGTTCCATCACGGATCGCCAACGCTCGACCCGAAACTCGCCCACATCATGCCAGTTGTGGCCGCGATGAGCGCATCGGTTTCGGTGATCGACTTCGATAGCGACGGACTGCTCGATCTGTCCGTCATTGATAGCAAGGAAGGGTCGCAGAACCGCCTCTACCGCAACAAGGGCGATGGCACCTTCGAGGACGTGGCAGCGGCGATGGGGATCGCCGATCTGAATCGCCCTGGCACTGGCATCTGCACGGGCACGCTCTGGGCCGATTACGATAACGACGGATTCCCGGACCTGTTCGTTTACAAGTGGGGTAAGCCGGAACTATTCCGCAACCTCGGCCGTGACGGGAAGGTGTGTAAGGGATTCGAACGCGTCACTGAGAAAGCCAATCTCCCGGCCTGGGTCAATGCGAATTCGGCCTGCTGGGTCGACTACAACCGCGATGGCCGGCTTGACCTGTTCATCGCCGGTTACTGGCCTGAGTCGCTCGATCTCTGGCACCTCAAGACATCGGAAGTGATGCCAGAGTCATTCGAGTACGCCCATAACGGCGGACGGAAATACCTGCTTCGCAACAAGGGTGATGGCACGTTTGAGGATGTGACTGAGAAGGTCGGGATCAAGAGCACGCGCTGGACGCTCGCCGTAGTTGCGGCCGATCTCTGCGGCACTGGCTACCCCGACATCGTGCTCGCCAACGACTATGGTGTCTCTGAGTTCTACGCGAACAAGGGCGGGGAGCGGTTCGAGGAGGTTGCCAAGGAGACTGGCATCGGCGTGGCGCCCAAGAGTGGAATGAACGCAAGCCTGGGAGACGTGTTCAATCGCGGGCAGTTCGCCATTTACATATCAAACATCACCGAGGGTGAGAATCTTGTTCAGGGGAATAACCTCTGGGTGCCAACCGGCAAGACATCCAAGGGCTATCCGCGCTACCTGAACCAGGCAGGTAACCTCAGCGTCGAACGTGGTGGATGGAGTTGGGGAGCGAAGTTCGGCGACCTGAACAATGACGGTCGACTCGACCTCTACCTCACCAACGGCTACATATCAGCGGCGAAGAACAAGAGCTACTGGTACGATTACGGCAAGATCGCTGGTGGGCTGAAAGGGTTGATCCGCGACGCCCGCTTCTGGCCTCCGATCGGTGATCAGAGTCTGGCGGGTTATCAGCCAAAATGCCTCTGGTTCAATAACAACGGCGATTTCACGGACGTGGCCGCAGCCGTCGGCGTACGCGACACCTTCGATGGCCGGTCGGTCTCGCTGGGTGACCTGTTCAACCGCGGTGTGCTTGATGTCGCAGTCGCCAACCAGAATGGCCCGCTCCTGATTTACAAAAACACGGTGGCTGCGGGTCGCGACTGGGTTCAGTTCGAACTGACCGGCGGCGCTCGTCCCGGACACGAACAGGGATGGAGTAACCGTAACGCCATTGGTGCGCAGGTGCGTTTGACCTGGCGACAGGGCGACGGCCCACTCCAGGAACAGCGCCAGGTGATTACCGCAGGCGACGGCTATGCTTCGCAGAACATGTTCCGCCTGCACTTCGGCCTCGGCACTGGTGCCCGCGTCGAGAAGGCCGAGATCCTCTGGCCTTCAGGTCGCACACAAACGATCGCGACGCCGAAGACTGGGGTTATTCATCGCGTTGAGGAATCTGGCTCATGACTCCACCTCCTTCTCCTGCCGGCAACGCCCGCTCGTGGCCCGACTTGCTGATCCGCGCTGCAGGCAGTGCGGTGGTGATCGGCTGCTTCTATCCAGTGCGAGGGGCGATTCTCCAGTGGTTCGGCGGAACGATCGACCCCTCGACAGCGCGCGTGATCGCCATCACCGGGGCGCTCGTCGCGCTTCTGGCCGTCTGGTGGAAGTACGTCCGCACCGAACCGCGGTTCCACGCGCCGATCCTTGTCACAGTAATCCTTGCCCTGAGTGACGCCTCGTTCGGCATCCTGGAGAACCACCCCGCGCCGCCGTGGCTCGTCTCGCTGAGTGGCGGCTTGGTGATGGAGTATTCGCCAACGTTCGCGACGATGGCAATCACCATGCTGACGGAAATGATTGTGGGGCGGTTCTACTGGGGCAAATGGCCCCATCTGGCCAGCTCTTACATCTCCGGAATCAGCGTGGGCATTCTGATGAAGTCATCGGCGTTCTGGCCGTTTGCGCTCTGCGGGATCATCTCGATTCTCTCAAAATACGTTCTGCGAACCAGCGACCGCCACCTGTGGAACCCAACCAACTTCGGTATGACTGCGATGCTGTTCCTGGCACCGCAGCACGTCGCGAGCCTCAACGTCCAGGCCGGGAACAACGGATGGGCCATCGTGACGATCTGGATCCTGGGCGGGTTAATCATGTACAAGCTCGGACGCTTTCACATGCCGCTCGTGTTCGTCGCGGCGTTCGTGCCGCTGGCGTTCTTCCGGAGTTACATAACCGGACACCCCTGGCAAACGGAACTGGCACCAATCACCAGCCCAATGTTCCAGCTTTACATCTTCTTCATGATCACCGACCCGAAGACGACGGTACATGGGAGGTGGCCGCAGATTATCTTCGTGATTGCAGTAGCGATCGCAGAGACGGTGTGTCGGCTCGCCTTCAAGGACATCCACTCACTCTATCACTCACTCTTTATTGTTGGCCCTGTGGCGACGCTGATCGAGATCACCGTCCGACGAATGCGTGCGAACGTGGCTCTCAACCAAACAGGCCCTGACACGCGCGGAGGGTCGACAGTCGCTGAAGTTGCTACAGGAGCAAATGCATCGTGAAGTTCTGACGTGATAGGTGCGATCGTATCCAAGAGGCCGAATCAGTGACGGCATCGACACGCCGTCACTGACACTTCCATATCTTTCGCGGCTTCACTTCGGTGGAAAGAGCCGAAGTGGACTGCGTGTGGGCCGCGTGGCTGCTTCGGGCGCAGTTGGACCTGAGAGCGGGTTGAGGAGCGAACCACTCGACGGTGCGGCCGGGCCAGGTGTTGCACCTGGTGTACCGGCTGGCGTATTACCATCCTTGACGGTCTGGTTGGCTTTCTGTTCAACTGCCGCAGAGAGGTTTTTGAACCAGGTACTGCCGTCGGTCGTGACTTTCTTGGTATCCACGTTCGTCTTGATCTCGAGATTACCGTCGGTGGTACGGTTGACACTGAGCTGATACCAGCCCATGTACCAGCCGACGCCGCCTGCGCCGACGACCAGCAATCCGATGAGCGCCAGTAAGTTTCGCACGATTGGCTCCTTCGTCCGTGAAAGGTGAGGGGGTTGTGTCGGCCCATTCCATTGTTCGCGGCAGGGCAAGCCCTCATCCAGTAGATACCGGCCGGTGTCAATGACCTTTAGCCCGCGTGGGATCGGCGTGAGCGATGCACGACCACTCCACGGAGCCTACCTTCCCTGAGTTACCCATCCGTTACTGCTCAACACCGGCGAGCCGAGAACGTATCACACTCGTGCCAACCATGCCAGCCGGGTTGCGAACACTCATTTTGTCAATGTCAGGCAAGGGTAACGCGCGCGAGGCGGCAGACGCGAACAGTTGTCCGGGGTCAGTCTGGCCGGGATGAAACCTTGTCGTCATTTCGAACAGATGCGGCACGCCGTTCGCATCTACGCGGCAATGTAGATCAGCGTCTACGGAACCCATTGGGGACATGCTGGCACGGTTGATACTGTGATTGCACGAATCATGGATCATCTCGATCGGTGCCCACGCGACAGTGAGATTCGGCCAGACTTTTCCGGTGTAACGGGATCGGTTTTGATGGCTCGCATGATTGCCGACAAAGAGCTCTCAACAGCAGCCTCCTGAGTGCTGTCGCGCTTTCGTATCATGGACCTGCCCTCGCCGTGGTCGCCCCACAGACTGGAAGCGCATTAATGGATGGGCGCACCTATTCCACTCACACACGTCCGACGATTGTTCAGAGTTGGTTGGATCAAGCTGAGCGCTCAATCCGCCAGGAGGCTGGGCGGAAGGGGCTTTTCGGACAGGAGAAAGCTTCTGGTAATGGACGGGAGTTCCTGATTAACAGGGTCCTCCGCCCGATCCTGCCGGACACTGTTCACCTCGGCTCTGGCCGGGTCATCAACCGGCACGACCGGCAGTCACTTCATGCGGATATTGTGATATACGATCCCCGACTTCCACGGCTGGAAGGAGCAGGGGGAACGAGTCTGTACTTCGTGGAAGGTGTTGTCGCCGCTATCATTGTGAAACCGCGCCTCACGACGGCGTCGCTTGCCGAGTCACTGGACGTGAGTGCTTCCATCCTGGAACTCGCGCCCACTACCTCCGATCACGATCACCGTGTCAGCGCGGGATCCAGCCATCGCGCCGCGGCGCCCCGGACCTACGTCTGGACTTACAGTTGCGATCTCTCGGCGGAGTCGATGGCGGTTCGAGTTTCCGACTGGTGCCGCGACGACATGGAGGAATCGCTGCGTGACCCCCACCTCCCATCACTGATCGCCGGCGGGCGAATCATCGGCGTCCGCAACGATGGTTGGCTCACTTTCCATGCCGGGATGCCGCGACCAGAAGGCCCGGCAGAACTGGACCTCGACGCCACGCAACCCCGCCCGGTCATGGGTTTCTGGCCCACGGAACGGTCGTTCGGGTGGCTGTTACTGCGACTCCTGCACGATGCCCGTCACCGTTTGCCGCCAGGATGTGGTTCAATACCCCACTTCACCTTCGACGATTACCTCACCGCGGACCAGTACTCCGACGACGATCTTCACACCCACTCCGGACACTTCACCTACTGTTCCTGATCCTGACACAACCACCGCGGAGGTTGGACCTCGCAGACGTGAGTCTTTTGCTGTTTGTGAGGGCGTTTCGACGTGAGTTCTTCGCGCAAGCCAGGTTGCGCCCGGACATCTACTCTTGGAGCGTGAACGTTCACGAGGGTAGAATGTGGTAGACTGGGAAGGGAAGCATGCGGTGAACGCAGTCGCGGACTTGCAGGTTCGCGCCTGAGTAGCTACGCTAGCGTGCCTTCGCCCATCTACCCTGGGCCTCCATGTTCGGCAGTGGAGGCAAACGCTCCCATCCCGTTCGCGCACTGGTCGCGTGGAATCCCTATCACCGACCGGGCAGTCGGCACCCCCAAAAACCGAACATGGGTGCCACGAACGGTGCCGAATTCGCCGCATCACGCGGCCCCCCGCGCCCCGCGGCGCCCACGGAGGACACATACAGTCATGGCCACAGCCACGGCAATCCTCGACACCCTTCGCACGCAACTCGACACTACCGAGTACAAGAAATTGCACCGGGAGATGTCATTCGCCGAGTATCTCGATGCCGTTCTGGAGAACCCCGGCGTCACACGCACTGCTTACCAGCGACTCTACGACATGATCCTCGCCCACGGTGTCGAGGACGTGTACGAGAACAAGGACAAGATTCCGCGCTACAAGTTCTTCACCGAGTTCGCATCGCGGCATGCCGACGGCATTTACGGTCTCGACCGGCCGTTGATGCAACTGGTCAATACCTTCAAGAGCGCCGCGCTGGGCTACGGAACGGAACGGCGCGTAATCCTGCTGCACGGGCCAGTTGGCAGCGCCAAGAGCACCATCGCGCGCCTTTTGAAGCGTGGACTGGAAGAATACAGCCGCACCGACGCCGGCATGCTCTTCTCTTTCTCATGGAAGAACCCTGACGGGAACGGCTGGACAAAAGACCCGATGCACGGGGAGCCGCTGCAATTGATTCCCGATGAGCATCGTGCCAGGTTTCTTGCGATGCTCAACGAATCCTGCACCCAACCGCACCCGTATGAGGTTCGCATCAAGGGCGACCTCAGTCCGTACAGCCGTTACGAGTACAAGGAACGGCTTGCCAGGTACGACGGCGACTGGCTGAAGATGCTCGAGAACGAGGTGAAGGTTTACCGACTTGTGCTCTCGGAGAAAGACCGCATCGGCATCGGCACTTTCCAGCCCAAGGACGAGAAGAACCAGGATTCCACTGAGCTGACAGGCGACATCAACTATCGCAAGATCGCGGAGTACGGCTCGGATTCCGATCCGCGCGCGTTCAACTTCGATGGTGAACTGAACATCGCCAATCGCGGGATCGTCGAGTTCATCGAGGTGCTCAAACTCGACGTGGCGTTCCTCTATGACCTGCTCGGCGCGAGCCAGGAACACAAGATCAAGCCGAAGAAATTCGCACAAACCGACATCGACGAGGTGATTCTCGGCCACACGAACGAACCGGAATATCGTCGACTCCAGAACAACGAATTCATGGAAGCTCTCCGTGACCGCACGGTGAAGATCGACATTCCCTACGTCACGCGACTGCGCGATGAAGTGAAGATTTACGAGAAGGATTTCAACGCCGAGAAGGTGCGTGGCAAACACATCGCCCCGCACACGGTCGAGGTCGCGGCGATGTGGGCGGTATTGACACGGCTTAACCCGCCCAAGCACGCCAGCCTGTCTGTGCTTCAGAAGATGAAGCTCTACAACGGCAAAACGCTGCCGGGCTTCACCGAGGATAATGTCATTGAACTGAAACGCGATGCAGTTCACGAAGGGATGGTTGGCATCAGTCCGCGGTATATCCAGGACAAGATCTCTAACGCGCTGGTCGCCCACCCAACCGAGGACAACATCAACCCCTTCATGGTAATGAAGGAACTCGAGGAAGGGCTGCGACACCACTCGCTCATCAAGGACGACGATCAGTACCGACACTACAAGGAACTGCTGTCGGTCGTACGCGAGGAGTACGAGGATGTCGTCAAGAATGAGGTGCAACGGGCCATTGCTGCCGACGAAGAGGCGCTGGCGCGACTCTGTTCCAACTACATCGACAATGTGAAGGCTTACACGCAACGCGAGAAAGTGCGCAATCGTTACACTGGTAACTACGAGGAGCCGGACGAACGCCTGATGCGCTCAGTGGAGGAAAAGATCGACATTCCGGAAGGACGCAAGGATGACTTCCGCCGCGAGATCATGAACTACATCGGCGCACTGGCCATCGATGGTAAGAAGTTCGACTACAAGACCAACGAGCGGCTCCAGAAGGCACTCGAACTGAAACTCTTCGAGGACCAGAAGGACTCCATCAAGCTCTCTTCGTTGGTGTCCAACGTGGTGGACAAGGCGACCCAGGAGAAAATCGACGTGGTGAAGAGTCGCCTTATCCGCAACTACGGATATAACGAAGCGAGTGCCACGGACGTACTGAACTTCGTGGCCAGTATCTTCGCACGAGGGCAAACGAAGAAGTAGCTATCAGCGGTTCGCTCTCTACTTTTCGGCCAAGAGCCAGATATGAGCGATGAACCCGTGGTGGTTCACACGCTTGCAAGGCTCAGAGCTAATCACAGAGAGCACCCAAGAATACGCCCGCCGGGGTTTGAAGGGGTGGGGGCCTGACCGACCTGAAGGTGTGAACCTGGTCAGGGCGGAAGCAGCAGCCATAAGCATTGGAAGGTGCGGCTCAGGGCACCCCCATCCTTTCATTCTCCGTCGGCGCGATACGCACGAAGCCCATCCTTTAATGTGGATGGGCTTCGTGTGTTACCAAATTGGCGTGGGCGGATCACCCTGTGCAGTGCGAGCGCTTGATCTGGCCACGCGACGCTTCCGCCCGGTCGTGAGCCTTTCCCAACCCGTTTTGCCGCTCATCGGACACTTGTTTGGCTTCGCGCCTGACACACTTCTGTGGTACGATTCCTGTAGTAGTGACCGCGCCTGACCGGGTCGCCCACATCTACCACGAGGCCAATCGCCGTGGGACAGAAAATCGAGCAGGACCTGCAGCGATTCCGCAAACTGGTGCGCGGAAAGGTGAAGAGCAACCTTTCCAAGTACATCAGCCGAGGCGAGATGATCGGCAAGAAGGGGAATGATTACGTTTCCATTCCGATACCGAGCATCAATCCGCCACAGTTCCGCTACGGCAAGAAGAACTCCGGCGGTGTTGGCGTCGGGCCAGGCCAACCCGGCCAGCCACTGACTCAACCGCAAGATGGCGAGGGGGAACCGCAGGCGGGGGATTCTCCTGGCGGCCACATCCTGGAAGTGGACCTTACGATGGAGGAACTCGCCGACATCCTCGGCGAGGAGCTGGCACTGCCACGGATCGAACCGCGCGGCAAGAAGAACATCGTCACCGAGAAGGACAAGTACACCAGCATTCGGAGCGTCGGTCCCGAATCGCTCAAACATTTCAAACGCACATTCAAACGCGCCCTGAAGCGGCAGATTTCCGCAGGCGTTTACAACCCCGTGGAACCGGTGGTTGTTCCGGTGCGCGAGGACAAGCAATACCGTGCATGGAAGGAGGTGCCCAAACCCGATTCGGTCGCAGTGGTGATCTACATGATGGACGTGTCTGGCTCGATGACCGATGAGCAGAAAGAGATTGTGCGCATCGAATCATTCTGGATCGACACCTGGATCAAGAAGCATTACGACGGCGTGGAAACCGTTTACATCATCCACGATGCCGTGGCGCAGGAGGTAGACGAACACACGTTCTATCACACCCGAGAGAGTGGCGGCACGAAGATTTCCAGTGCGTACGAATTATGTGATAAGATCATCGATGCTCGCTATCCGCCGAGTCAGTGGAACATTTACGCCTTCCACTTTTCCGACGGTGACAACTGGGGCGACGATGTGCCCAAATGTCTCGAGTTGCTTTCGGGAACCATGCTGCCGAAACTCAATCTCTTCGGCTATGGTCAGGTGGAATCGCCTTACGGTTCAGGGGAGTTTTTCGATCATATCCACGAGTTGGTAGACGATCACGAGAACGTCGTGGTCAGTCGTATTCCCGATCGCGAAGCGATTCTCGGCAGTATCAAGGAATTTCTCAGTACAGGAAGGTAATCCGGCGCAGCAAACGACGAGAAGGTCATGAAGCCCTCCAAGCCACCTCAGAGGATTGCCGCGAGCCAGGATCCGCTATCGGGTTCCATCACGCTACCAAATGAAGTGAGGTATCCATTTCTGGACCCGCCTGCAGAGAAGGGTGATCTGGGTCAACTCGCTCACTACCGTGTGCTCCGGTTGCTGGGTGTGGGTGGCATGGGGTTTGTATTTGAGGCTGAGGATACGCATCTCACGCGACGTGTGGCCTTGAAGGTTATGAAGCCGGAGTTCGCTGCGGATTTGAACTACCGCGAGCGATTCCTGCGCGAAGCTCGCGCCGCGGCTGGCCTGGATTCTGATTACATCGTGACGATCTATCAGGTCGGAATTGCAGGGGATGTGCCCTTTCAGGCCATGCAACTCCTGACAGGGGAATCGCTCCAGGACCGGCTTGGACGCGAACTGCCATCGGTTGGGCTGGCGTGTCGGATTCTGCGACAGGTCGCGGAAGGGCTGGCGGTTGCTCATGAGAAGGGCCTCACGCACCGCGACATCAAACCCGCGAACATCTGGCTTGAATCGCGGCCCGATGGCATGAGTGGGGCGGATTCGGGCCTGACTGGAGTGCGAGCGAAGCTTCTCGACTTTGGACTGGCGAGAGCAGACAGTCGCGACACGCATCTCACCGCGACAGGCACCATCGTGGGTACACCGCACTACATGTCGCCCGAACAGGCGTCCGGTCATGCACTCGATGGTCGTGCCGACCTCTTCAGCCTCGGCTGCGTCGCCCATTCGATGTTCACCGGCGATCTTGCATTTGAAGGCCAATCAACAATGGCCGTGCTGATGGCACTGGCTAACCACACGCCGCCGCGAATCACTGAGAAGAATCCCCACACTCCCCCGATGCTGGCAGAACTCGTCGCATCGCTAATGGCGAAAGAACCGCAGAATCGCCCACAATCGGCTGCAGAAGTTTGTGCGAAACTGGATGCGATTATTGCCGAGTTACCGGTGTCACGTTCTGGCATGGCACCAGTGAGAACGGAGCCGCGTTCTGGTGGCGAAATTCCTCTGGAGAACCGGTCAACGCAGATGATCGCCGGCGTTCCAACCCCGGCACTACCATTCAGTCAGGCTCGCTCTGATTCCGCCACGCAACCCGCGCGTGTGAAATCACCGCCGTGGATGTGGGTCATGGTGAGCATCGTGGCGGTTGCGGTGAGCACCCTGGGGATTGTTCTCGTATCGAATGGCTCAAGGAATCGCAACGAGAAACTCAACCCAGGGGCGCCACCCGTTGCAAGTGGCGAACGGATCTCGGTCGGGATTCTTCATTCGGCGACAGGTACAATGGCGAACAGTGAGTCGCCAGTTGTGGACGCGACCCGTCTGGCGATTGAAGAAGTGAATGCGGCAGGCGGTGTCCTGGGCCGACAACTGGAACCCATCGTGATCGATGGGAAGTCGGACCCTGCGACGTTCAAACTGGGTGCAGAGGTATTGCTCGGCAAGTACAAGGTCGCCACCATTTTCGGATGCTGGACGTCTGCATCGCGCAAGGCTGTGCGTTCGGTGGTCGAACAGAACAATGGGTTGCTGTTCTATCCGGTGCAGTACGAAGGGCTGGAACAATCGCCGCGGGTCGTATATCTCGGCCCAACCGCAAACCAACAGCTCACGCCGTCGGTGGAGTTCCTGGTTCAGAAGCAGGCGAAGAAACGGCTGTTTCTGGTCGGCTCCGATTACGTCTTCCCGCGTTCCGCGCACGAGATTGTGAAGGATCAGGCGAAAGGGCGAGCGGGGTTTGAAGTAACTGGCGAAGCCTTCATTCCGCTGGGTAGTAAGGATGTCACGAGGGCAATTGCGAAGATCAAGGCCGCGAAGCCCGATGCGATTCTCAACACCATCAATGGAACGACGAACTTCCACTTCTTCCACGCGCTCAATGCCGATCCGGAGACTGCACCCATCCCGGTACTTTCCCTGAGTGTCACGGAGAATGATATTCGTGCGCTTGACCCCAAAGGAATCGATGGCGATTTCCTCGCAGGGACGTACTTCGAGACGATTGGCAGCCCCAGTGGGAAAGCGTTCATGGACAGGTTCCGCAAACGCTATGGAGCCGAGCGCCGCTACGCGGATCCACTGGTCGCCGCGTATTGCGGCGTTCACCTCTGGGCGAATGCGGCGAACAAGGCCCAGAACCTCGATCCGGATGCCGTCGTGAATGCGCTCCGTGGAGCGACCTTCGCAGGGCCAATTGGCGAGTTGAAGATTGACCCTGATACACTGCATTCCTGGCTGCCAACGCGCATCGGCCGAATCCACGCTGATGGGAGCGTGGAAGCCGTGGCCGGTTCAGAGACACCCATTCGCCCCATCCCGTTCCCTCCATCACGGACAAGAAACGAGTGGGACCGATACCTCACCGATCTCTTCCTGGGCTGGGACAACCAGTGGCAAGCACCCCGCGCGAAGTGACAGGTCGATCGCGTATGATGGAGTAGCGTTCGGAGGAGTCCCGTATGCAACTTGGCTTCTATAACACGAATCTGCCGCCGCACCTGCGCGTGCTCAAGGACGAAATCGAGGGATACGCGCGCGAGTATGGTCTGGACTTCTACGAAACGATCTTCGAAGTCGTGGACGCCGACGACCTCAATGAGATCGCGGCTTATGGCGGCTTCCCCACACGTTATCCGCACTGGTCCTTCGGGATGCAGTATGAGGAGTTGAAGAAGGGGTACGAATATGGCCTCTCAAAAATCTATGAGATGGTCATTAACAACGACCCGTGCTACGCGTATCTGATGCGGTGCAACCACACTGTCGATCAGAAACTTGTCATGGCGCACGTCTATGGCCACTGCGACTTTTTCAAGAACAATGCATACTTCGCGCACACAACACGCAAGATGATGGACGAAATCGCCAACCACGCGGCACGCATCCGGCGCCACGTCGAGCGTTTCGGTGAGGACGAGGTAGAGGCCTTTCTGGACAAGTGCATGTCGATCGACGACCTCATCGACATCCACTCCGTCGCCATCAAACGACGCGACGACCGCTCCCGATACGACTTCGCGGCACGAGGGCCCGAAGACTCCGGCGACTCCTCACTTCGCTTCAAGGCGAAGCCGTACATGGACGAGTACATCAACCCGCCTGTTGCCGCGAAACCCGAAGAGGACGAGGCCCAGAAAGCAGCCGCGCGTGTTCCACACTTCCCCGACCACCCCGAGAAGGATGTCCTGCTTTTCCTCATCGAACACGCTCCGATGAAGAGCTGGCAACGCGATATTCTCAGTATCATCCGCGACGAAGCCTATTACTTTTACCCGCAGGCACAAACGAAGATCATTAACGAAGGCTGGGCGAGCTTCTGGCATAGCACGATCATGACACAGAAAGTATTGGACCCTTCGGAAGTAATCGACTACGCCGACCATCATTCGGGCACAATGGCGACCAGTTCTCGCCGGCTAAATCCATACAAGCTTGGCATCGAGTTACTCCGCGACATCGAGCGGCGGTGGAATATGGGGCAGTTTGGCCCCGAGTGGGAAAACTGCGAGGATATGGACAAGAAACGGAACTGGGATAAGAAGCTCGGCCTTGGCCGCAAGAAGGTGTTCGAGGTTCGCAAGATTCACAACGACATCACGTTCATCGACACATTCCTGACACCCGAATTCTGCAAGGAATACAACCTCTTCTCGTTCAACTATCAGGACCAGACGAAGAACTACGTCATCGAGAGCCGCGAGTTTGAGAATGTGAAACAAAGACTCCTCTTCAGCCTCACGAATTTCGGCAAGCCGTGGATTTATGTGATCGATGGGAACCACCGCAACCGCGGAGAACTGCTGTTGCGGCACGAGCATCATGGGGTAGATTTAAAAGTAGACGAGGCGCAGGATGTGCTGGCCAATGTGCAGTACATCTGGGCACGCCCGGTTCACCTGGAGACCATCTACGACGGACAACCGACGCTGCTGAGCTTCGATGGCAGCGAACACTCCCAACACGTGATCGGAGGCAGCGATGACACTCACAGAACGCCTGCTCCCAGAGCTAAGTGAGTGGACGCCCACCGGCGACGGTCGGCATTCCCTCGGCGTGGCAATCCCAGCAGCGGGCTGGAATGTCCAGTTCTCGGTGGACAGGGCAGACTCGCTCTCCTGTCTCGTATGGAACATGACTCTGACCCGAATCGGCACAGCGCCGCCTGGGTCGACGCTCCGTACGTGGGCGGAAGGGATTGCGAAACGCGCTACTGGTCTGTTAGAGCCACTCATACTCCTGGAGGTGGATGACACGCGCGCCGAAGCGATCCTGCGGAGCGAGTCGCCTGCCACAAGAGGCCAGCAACTCGCCTACTACGAAGTCCAACTCTTCGGTCTCGATCGCGCCACGGTCTGCCGCTACACGGCCAGTCGTGCTGCGAGCGGACGCGAGCAAGTCGCGTTTGCGCTCACGCACGAGGTTCTCGCCAAGCTCGCCGGCGACATCGCCGGCTGAGAGAGTCGCATGCTCTCTTCTGGCGCGGTAGCCGCCCATACTGGCGGCTACCGATGCATCAACTCCACGACAACTCCATCTCTTCAACGCGTGCATGAAGCAGGGTTGTACCCACAACTCGCTGGAGTGTGTGCTTGTGGGGTTCATCTCGAACCACGCCATGTGTGCATACGATCGAGTGATGGCCGCGCTGGCTACAATAGCCGCCGCCCATTCACCCAGGAGACTTTTACCATGTTCCGGAGCCTGATCGTCATGACGGCAGCCGTTCTGACCACGAGCGGCGCAAGTGCCAGCGTGATTACCAAAACCGTGGAATACACGCACGACGGCGCGAAACTCAAGGGTTTCCTCGCTTACGACGATGCCCAGAAAGGAAAGCAACCTGGCGTACTCGTTGTCCACGAATGGTGGGGATTGAACGATTACGCGAAGATGCGGTGCAAGAAACTGGCGGAGGCTGGCTACGTCGCGTTCGCGCCGGATATGTACGGCGAAGGGAAGACTGCTGCCCACCCAGAAGACGCCCGCAAGATGTCGGCGACGGTGCGAAAGAATGTGGATGCGTGGCGCAGTCGCGCCCAGGCGGGGCTGAAGGTACTCGCCTCGCAGAAGAATGTGGACTCAGCCAAACTCGCGGCCATCGGCTATTGCTTCGGTGGTAGTACCGCGCTCCAACTGGCGGCCAGCGGTGCCGATCTCAAAGCCATCGTCACGTTCCACGCGGCCCTGCCAAAGCTTACCGTCGCGGATGGGAAAGCGACTCGGGCGAGGGTGTTGATCTGTAATGGCGCCGATGATTACTTCATCAAGGCTGAAGACATCAAGAGTTTCAAGGAAACGTTCGACAAGGCGGGCGTGAAGTACGAATTCGTACCGTACAAGGGTGCGGTTCATAGCTTCACCGTGCCTGATGCCGGCAAGCACATGATCAAGGGGATGGCGTACAACAAGGCCGCCGACGAGGACTCCTGGAAACGGATGCTTGTTCTCTTCAAGGAGACGCTCGGCAAGTAGAAACCGATGCACGCAAGGCCGCAAAGTCGGAACAGACGCGAGTGCCCTTGCCTCTTCCTGCCGACTTTGCGACTTTGCGGCTTCCGATGCCACTTTCTTGTGGTTGTTGGTCGATACTTCCGAATGCGCAGGATTGCGCCCGCGAATGCAGGAGGCAACATGTCGATCGACACCATCACTCCGCCGCCCGTTTCGCCGCGCTCACCCAACTCGCGGCCGTCACGCCTTCGTCGTGTGTTCAAACGGCTACTACCGCTCACGGTGCTGTTCGTACTCATTGCATGGGTCGTGCCCGCGGTTGTTGCACGAACCGAAATACGTAACCACATTGCGCGCGAGGCACTGGCAGGGCTTCGTGGTCATGTGGAAGTCGGTTCCGCGTCGCTGGGGTGGCTTTCGCCGGTTGAATTGCGCGACGTGACCATCAAGGATGAAGCCGGGCGCACACTCGCGGCTGTGCCGAGGATCACTTCTGCAAAATCATTGCTAGACATGGTTCGCGACCCGGCAGCGCCTGGTGCGTTTACACTCGAAGAACCAACAGTTTCGATCGTGTGCGAGAAGCAGACCACCAATCTCGAAGTAGCATTCTCGGAGTTCCTGAAAGAAACACAGCCGTCACGTCCGACGCGGACACCCATCGTGGTGCATGTCACCCGTGGCACGGTGGCGCTCACGGATGCGGAGAGTGGCAAGGTTGCGAACATTGAAGGAATTGACGCAATTGCGTCAGTCCCAGCAAGCCGTACCCAGCCAGTCACTGTTCATCTCAGTGCCGCAACGGGCAGCCTTGTTGCGGAGCTTTCCCTGGCGGAATCTGGTACGGCGACACTCACTTCGACTGGGTTTCCGCTCGAATCACTCGCGCCACTCCTGAAACGTGCCGATCCAGACATCCGGATCGCCGGCGCGCTCTCCAGCAAACTGCATGCGACGTGGGGCAAGACTGGGTTCGCGATTGCCGGTCGCGCCGGCGTTACACAACTGACGCTCTCTGCCCGTCACCTGGAAGGCGACACACTCCGGCTCGATTCGCTCGAACTACCGCTGGACGTGGAACTGGCCGGTCCGGCACTGAGCGTGCGGAAGTTCGACCTCAACTGTGATGTGGGTACATTCTCAGCTACTGGCACGTTCGACCCGGAGCAATCGGCCGATGAACTCTTCGCACAGTCTGGCGTGTCGCTTCGTGTGAACGTGGATCTGGCGAGGCTTGCGAGCAAGTTGCCTAGGTTGCTGCGTGTCCGGGATGGGACTCAACTCAGCGAAGGGAAACTCGATCTCAGGCTGACAAGCCGTGCGGACGCCAGGGGAATCGTATGGGACGGGCGTGTCGATACGTCCGCGCTGAAGGCCGAACGTGGCGGCAAGCCGATTCACTGGGAGCAACCGCTTACGGTCGAGTTCCTCGCGCGGCATACGCCAGGCGAACTGCCTGCGTTTGATAAGCTCGTCTGCACTTCCGATTGTATCGCAGTGAACGCTCGAACCACACCCGATACGGTGCAAGCCGCGGCGAATGTCTATCTCAGAAAGCTTGGGGAGCGGCTCGTGGAGTTCATCGATCTGGGCGGTGTCACACTCGATGGCCAGGCGACTGCCACACTTGTCGGGCGACGCGAGTCAGACGGAGCCTTTCGCGGTACAATCGCGCTGAAGTTGAAGGATTTCGCGTTCACCGACCGCCTGGGGCGAGGGTTGAAGGAGGCGGCACTGCAGCTTGAAATCCACGCATCCGGCACCGCGCCGGCCAGCGGCTCAGTCGCGCTGAAGACAGCAAACGCCACGCTCACTGCAGGTGATGATGAACTGGAGTTGAAGTTGCTCGAACCGGTCGCCGATGTCCGGAAGCTTTCCAGTGGCCTCGCGGAACTGTGCGTGAGTGGCGACCTTGCACAGTGGCGGTCCCGAATCGCGACCTTCGTCACGATTCCGCCTTACCAGATGAGCGGTACACTCACGGTTACTGGCCGCGCGAGTTGCACGCGGGAACAAATCACGGTCGATCGACTGGCCGTGACGCTCAAGCAGGCGAAGTTCCGCGGTGCTGGCCTCAACATCGACGAGCCCAGCCTCGGTGCAACGGGTGACCTCACTCTCGATCGCGCCACAAGGAAAGCAAAGATCGCGAAGCTTACCCTCACTTCTGCGCCGCTCTCGGTGAAGGACGGCACCCTCATGTTCGAGTTTCCGCGGGGCGGTGCTGTGGTCGTAAGCGGCAACGGTCCCTGTGTGAGCGACCTCAACCGGCTCGGGGTGACGCTGAAACTCTCCGCCGATCCACGCGGCTCCGACGCATTCCACGGCCGTGCGACCGGGCCGCTCCGATTCAGCTCTGCGGGCGATGTCACCACCTTCGGTGGTACACTTGACGTGACAGACTTCGCCATTGGGCCAAAGCAGAAGCCGAGGTGGAGTGAACCGAAGCTCCGCCTCGAAGCAGAAGGCGACTATCGCGACTCGACTGATGCCGTGACACTCGCGGTGGCGAAGGTCGATCGGCCCGGCCTCGCGCTCGATGCGAAGGGAGCCGTTAGCCAGCTTACGACGGCACAGGATGTAAACGTCTCCGGGACACTTCGCTATGACTGGTCGAAGTTGACACCGCTTGTGCGGCAGTTTCTCGGCGACAACTTCACTGCGACCGGCAACGGCGCACGCAACCTTGTCATTAGTGGTCAGCTCACGCCTCGGGATGTGGTCGCGACGCTTCCCCCGGCAGCGCAGAGTGGCCCGATCAGACTGAAGGCCCCCGGTAGCGTCGCGCCACGCTCCGCAGCGTTACCCGGCTTGCTGGTCGCGATGAGTGGTGAGGCAGCACTCGGCTGGAGTACCCTGCATGTTTACGGCTTCGACATCGGCACCAGTGAGTTGCATGGCAAGATGACGCGCGGTGTGGTCGCGATTTCGCCGGTTGTGGCCACGTTCGGCGGCGGCAAGGTCACACTTGCTCCAACACTGAGACTCGATACCGACCCCGGTGAGATGAGTTTGGCGAAAGGCGCTGTGATTGAGCGCGTGAAACTCACACCAAAGGCGACAGCCGGCGCGCTGGGGTATGCGCTACCTGCAATCGCCAATGCCACCCAGGCCGAGGGCGAAATCTCTGGGAGTATCGGTGAGAACCGTTTCCCAATCGATGACTTCACACGGTCCAGTGCGAAAGGGACACTCGTCATTCACAAGGCGACCATCAGTGCAGGCCCCGTGGTATCCGAGGTGGCAAGGCTTCTCGGTGCGAAGGCCACCACGATGACGCTCGCCAGTGAGAGTACCGTGCCCGTGCAGGTCGCCAATGGCCGCGTCTATCACGAGAACTTCGCCTTCCGGATCAGCGGCACCACGCTTCACACCACTGGTTCCGTCGGTTTCGACCAGTCGCTCGACCTGGTTGTCGCGGTTCCACTGCCGAAGGAGTTGCCGTTCCTGAAGTCCAACCCGCTGTTGGCGAAGGCAGTCGCGGGCAAGACCGTGAAGGTGCCGGTGAAGGGGACGCTCACGCGGCCAATGATCGACGCTCGCGCCTTTGAACAGGCAGTGGCCGCGCTGGCCCGCGAGGGGGCACGCGATGTCGGAAAAGAGTTGCTCGGCAAGGAACTCGACAAGCTCTTCCCTGGCATGCCCGCTCCTAATGTCAGTCCGAAGGGCGGCGGCTTCCCGTTTGCGCTGCCATTCCGCAAGCGATAGTTGAACTTCCGAAACGCTCACGGTCTGGAGTATTCACAGCGAGAATACTCCAGACCGTGAAGTTACGCGTGGAGTTTCACTTCCCGACCTGTTGCTTCGCTGCCTTCACCACAGCTTCCAGCGTGAAACCGAAGTGCTTGAGCAGGTCCTTCAGTGGTGCCGAAGCTCCGAAGGAGTGCATCCCGATGATCGCGCCGGTGGTGCCGGCGTATTTCTCCCAGCCGAACGCCCCACCCATTTCCACACAGACGCGGGCTGTCACCGCTGGCGGGATCACGGAATCGCGGTATGCCTGCTCCTGCCTGGCGAACAACTCCCACGACGGCAGGCTGACGACGCGCGCCTTGATCCCCTCGGCAGCGAGTTTATCCGCGGCATCAGCACAGAGTGATACCTCGCTGCCTGTTGCGATCAGCAGAACGTCGGGGTTGGGGACGTTGTTGAGAGCGTAACCACCCTTTGCCAGACCCGAGGCAGGGTTGTACTTCGTGCGGTCGAGTGTTGGCAACGCCTGTCGTGTCATGGCCATCACGACCGGGTGATGGTTTTCCTTCATCGCAACACGGTAGGCTTCCGCAACCTCATTGGCGTCGCCAGGGCGTATGAGGATGAGATTGGGGATCGCCCGCAGCGACATGACTTGCTCGATGGGCTGGTGGGTTGGCCCGTCTTCCCCCACTCCGATGGAGTCGTGTGTGAAGACATAGAGCACTGGCAAGTCCATGAGTGCCGCCAACCGGATCGACGCGCGGCCGTAGTCGGAGAAGATGAGGAAACCGGAGCCATACGCCTTGAGGTGAGTGAGACCCATGCCGTTCATGATCGCGCCCATGCCATGCTCGCGAACACCGAAGTGGACGTTGCGGCCGGCGCGTGTCTGGGGTGTGAAGACACCGGCTTCTGGGAACTTCATGAATGTCTTGGTCGAGGGATTGAGGTCGGCCGAGCCGCCGACCACCCACGGCACGTTCTTGGCGATGGCATTGAGCACCTGCCCGCTGCTGTCGCGAGTCGCCAGTCCCTTCGTGTCCGCGGGGAAGGTCGGGATATCCTTGTCCCACCCTTCGGGCAACTCGCGGCGCTCCATCTGCGCCACTTCCTTCGCTTCCTTCGGGTGCTTCGTCTTGTACTCGTTCCACAGCTTGAGCCACTCGGCGTGTGCCATGGCGCCGCGTTGACCGATCCCTTGCTTGAAACAGTCGTAGATGCCATCAGGTACGAGGAACGAGGAATCTTCAGGCCAGCCGTATGCCTTCTTGGTCAGTTTGATCTCGTCGGCGCCAAGCGGTTCGCCGTGTGCCGCGTGCGTGTCGGCCTTGTGCGGCGATCCGTAACCGATCACGGTCTTCAGCGCGATGAGTGTTGGTCGGTCGGACTTCTGAGATGCTTCAATTGCCTTCGCCATGCCGTCGAGGTCGTTGCCATCGGTAACGCGGATGGTGTTCCAGCCGTAGGCTTCGAATCGCTTCGGCACGTCTTCACTGAAGGCCAGGTGCGTGTGGCCGTCGATGGTGATGCCGTTGTCGTCGTAGATGAGCGTCAGGTTGTTGAGCTTGAGGTGGCCCGCGAGTGAAGCCGCTTCGCTGGCGACGCCCTCCATCATGCAGCCATCGCCACAGATTGCGTAGACGCGATTGTCGAAGAGTTTCTCGAAACCCGGGCGACCATAGTACGCGGCTTTCCATTTCTGAGCGATGGCCATGCCGACGGCGTTGCCGACACCCTGACCCAGTGGACCGGTGGTCGTTTCGACGCCGGCGGTCATCTCGTTCTCAGGGTGACCAGGCGTCTTGCTGCCGAGTTGCCGGAACTTCTTCAGGTCGTCTATCGTCAGTGAGGGCGCGTCGAGTACGTTCCCGTGATGGTCGAGCGACCGGATGCCAGCCAGGTGGATGAGTGAGTATAGTAGCACCGACGCGTGACCGTTTGAGAGTACGAAACGGTCGCGGGCGAGCCACGTCGGGTCGGCGGGATCGTACTTGAGGAAGCGATTCCACAGGACGTAAGCGACCGGGGCCAGCCCCATCGGCGCGCCGGGGTGCCCGGAGTTGGCCTTCTGCACTGCATCCATCGCGAGTGTGCGGATCGTGTTGATGGCGGTCGTGTCCAGCGTGGTGAACTCAGGCATAGCGTTCCCCTCGATATGGTGTGAGTCTCAGTAGAGGATACGAGGCAATCTGCTGCTTGCAATCATGGAATACACCGTCATGGAAGCGTGTGTGGTAGACCACTCGTGAGGCAATTGCGGTACAGCAAACGTTCGAACGTGGTATGTCGCGTGTGGCGCTCCTAGCGTGTGTGCGGCCCGCGTGATGGTAAAAAAGGCAGAAATTCGAGCGTTTAATGGCCTCTTGGGTGGAAAATACCGAATATTTTCGGGGAATTTGCGTTGAGTAGTTGACAATGGGCGGCAAACTCCCTTAGTTTTCAGGCAGTTTCCGAGTCCGAATCCTTTGGTAATCCGGAGAAGGCACATGGCCAAGGCCAAGAGCACGAAGTCGATCACGAAGTCGCAGTTCTATCAGGAAATCGCCGAGAAGACCGAGCTGAAGAAGGCTCAGGTGTCGGAAGTGTTCGACGCGATCACGAACATCATCAAGCGGGAACTGGGCGCCAAGGGCCCTGGTGTGCTGACCCTGCCGGGCCTCTTCAAGCTGAAGGCCAAGCGGGTGCCGGCGAAGAAAGGCGGCGAGCAAGTGCCCGATCGCTTCAACCCAGGCAAGATGATCACCACCAAGCCCAAGCCGGCGCACACGCGCGTCACGGCCCGTCCACTGAAGGCACTCAAGGACACCGTGTCGTAACGACCGGCAATGCGTTAGACTCTCGCGGCCGGGGCAGCACTCCGGCCGCATGATTTTTTGGTGCGGTTACCGTACTCAACCTCCACCGCGTGCCGGTTTGCTGATCTCGAAGGAACTGAGGAAGCGGCGGACGTTAGCATTGCCTGGCCGAACAAAGCGACCACCAGCAATGAGGATGAAGAATCGCCTCTCGGCAACGACAAGACGGCCGGTGTAGGTGCCACCGTCGGAGTAGAGGTATTCGATCTCGCGGGCGGGAGATCCTGACACCTTGATGCGCACCTCGCGCACCACGCGCGACTCCGGGTCGCTCCGCATATCCTTCACCGCCGCATCGAGCATTGCCTCGGCGGTCACGCCGCGTTGCCCTTCGGGCGGTAAATCCAGATACATGACGGCGTAGAACTCGCCGCGTTTCCAGAGTATCGCCCCTTCAACTTTTTGCCCTGGTTCGGGCTTGAAGCCGGGAATTGGCAGGTTCTTCTTCGCGGGTGCGGGCAGATCCACTGCGAAGCCGCCGTCTGCGGATTCGTAATGATGCCACTTCTCGCCGGGAAGCAGCAAATAGAGACCACCGCAACAACCCACGCAACCGAGGAACAACACGCCACACATGATCGCAAGGATACTCGCCACGCTCATACCGCGACCGCGGGGCGGCGACCCACGGCGGCGCGGGTGGCGACCCGGAACGTCGTCTGAATCATCAGCCTCCGGCCTTCTGCGGCGCGGGGTCGATTCCACTGGCTCACTGGCGTCGGTTGTTGCTCGGTTTGGGTCTGGAACGCGGAGGCGCGTTCCGCAAGTTCGGCAGCGGATCTCGTGCCCGATCATGTCGTCGGCGACTTGCTGCGTGTCCTCGCACGCCGGGCAGGTCATCTCGAATGCCATCTCGCACCTCAGCAGAGCTACGCCGTGAACCCCTTCAAGAGCGCGGCGACACTGGCGCCGAGCGTAGTCAGATTGTAGCCGCCTTCCTGAACGATGACCGTGGGCAGATTCCGTTCGCGAACGGCGGCGCCCATCTCGGTGAAGAACTTCGTTGGCAATCGGAAGCCGCCGATAGGATCGGATTCATGTGTATCGGCGCCAAAGGCGAATACGAGGGCAACCGGAGCGAACTGGCTCACGATGTCGAGCGCGGCCGACATCGCGGCGCGGTATTCCTTCACGCCAGTGCCCGGGGGAAGAGGGAGATTCCGGTTCGCACCGTGACCGCTGCCAGTGCCTATCTCGTCCGCGAAACCGCTGAAGAATGGGTAGAGCCCTGCTGGATCGCCGTGAACCGAGACGGTGAGCACATCGGGTCGTTCGTAGAAGATGTGTTGCGTGCCGTTGCCGTGGTGTACGTCGAGATCGAGTACCGCGACCTTGCCACGTTTCGACAGGTGTTCGGCGGCCACCGCGGAGTTGTTGAAGTAGCAGTAGCCGCCGCAGCGGTCAGGTTCGGCGTGGTGGCCGGGCGGGCGGGTGAGAACATAGACGTTTTGCTCGATGCCATCGGCGATGAGATCGGCGGCGCGGGCCGCAGCGCTGGCGCTTCCGAGCGCCGCAGCGAATGTACCAGGAAGGATCGGCGTGTACGTATCGAAACAGAACTGTCCGCGCAGCGCGCGGGCGCCGGTCGCACGTGGGTTTGGGCCATAGGGGAAGACAGTGGGCCAGAGTTGCCGGGCGGCCGGGTCCCGAACGCGACGCGCCTCGATGCTGGCCTCGCGGATATAAGCGACATAGGCCGGGTGGTGAACCGCACCGACGCATTCCACGCTGGGTGCCTGCGGTGCCTCGAACGTGAAACCGCCAGCAACTTCGAGCGCCGCGCGAATCGTATCCGCCCGATCGGGCGACTCGTAGCACGGGATGACCGTGCCATTCTCCCACTCTCCGGGTGGGGCGTGCTCCGCGTGCTGCGGATTCAGGATCACTCGCATCTTGCCTCACTTCGATTTGGCAGCACTACGACACGAGGGCGGCGCGGCGGAATGGTTCTTCTATAATGCCACACAACGGATGAAGACAAGGGGATGCCATGCCGCGGATACTGATCGCCGACGACAACCCGTCCAATGCCGACCTGCTCGATACCTACCTCGATGGGCAGGGCTTCGAGACGAAACTCGTTCACAACGGTGAAGACGCCATCACCGCGGCGCGCGACTGGAAGCCGGAACTCCTGCTACTCGATGTGATGATGCCCAAACTTAGCGGCTTCGAGGTCTGCCGTCGGTTGCGAGCCGACGCCACGACAGCAGGCGTATCGATCCTGATGGTCACCGCGCTCGATCAGGCCACCGACGTGGAGACGGCCGTGGACGCCGGCACCGATGACTTCATCACAAAGCCGATCAACAAGGCGGAATTGCTCCTGAGGGTGAAGGCGATGCTCGCCAGCCGTGCCGAACCGTCCGAGGCGGGGCGTGCGCTCGCGTATATCGACCGCGTGCAGCAGGGACTGTAGATCACAACTCGCCTACGATCCGAGCGGCGTGGCTTACCCTCGATCGTGTCCCAGGTCGCACGGTCGGGCGTATCCCACGCCGCTCGCACCCATGTATCACGAGACACAATGTCAACACCGAAAGTGATCCTGAAATCCCGACGCGCGCAGCCGTTCTTCGGGCGGCACCCCTGGGTGTTCGCCGGCGCCATCGAACAAGTCGAAGGGGAGCCTGCTGATGGCGACGAGGTGGACCTCGTCTCCACGGCTGGGAACTTCGTCGCTCGCGGTCTCTTCAACAGCCAGAGTAAGATCCAGGTTCGGCTCTATTCGTGGGAGGAAGGACAGTCGCTCGACCGCGACTTCTTTCGCGAAAGGCTCGTGTCCGCGATTCGCCTCCGCCACGACATTCTGAAACTCCACGCGCCAGACGCGGGCTATCGCGTCTGCTTCAGCGAATCGGACTACCTTTCGGGCCTTATCGTGGATCGATACGGCGACTGGTTAACGGTGCAATATACCGCGCTGGGGATGGCGAAACGCCGCGAGATGATCGGCGACATCCTGCGCGAACTTCTGAACCCCAAGGGGGTTTACCTTCGCACCGAGAAAGGGATCGGCAAACTTGAGGGGGTGGAACTGCACGACCAGTTACTCTGTGGCGAACTGCCCTCCGCCGATCTGAGCATCGTGGAGAACGGACTTCGCATCCTGGTGAACCTCACCGAAGGCCAGAAGACCGGCTACTATCTCGACCAACGCGACAACCGTCTGGCCGTGTCGCGGTTTTGCCCCGGCAAGCGCATACTGGATGCCTTTACGTACACCGGTGGTTTTGGTCTGTACGCGGCGAAGGCGGGGGCGGCCGAAGTCCTGAGCGTCGATGCGTCGGAGACGGCGCTGGAGTTGGCCCGCCGTAACGCGGCAGTCAATGACTTCACGAATATCACATTCGAGAAAGCCGACGTGTTCAGCCGCCTGGGCGAACTCGCCGCGGACGGGCATAAGTTCGACGTGGTGATCCTCGATCCACCGAAGTTCGCACGTAACCGTGCCGCTGTGCCGGATGCACTCAAGGGTTACCGCCGGCTGCACCAGCTAGCGTTGAAACTCCTCAACCGCGATGGCATCCTCGTCTCGTGCTGTTGCACCGGACTAATCGCGATGCAGGAACTCGACGAGTTGATTGCACAGGTTGCCGTGGAAGGGAAACGCGATCTCCAATTGATCGAGCGGCGTGGTGCAGCACCGGATCATCCGGTTGCCGTCACCTGTCGCGAGACAGGCTACCTGAAGTGCATCATCAGCCGCGTGCTTTGAGGCCAGCGGTTCACTTGCCGCCAACGAAGACTCCCCCGTTGAACCCGAGGAATGGGACGATCTCGACGGGTGGCTGCTTCAGTCGGCCTGTGTGGAAGATGCGGATCGTGCTATTCGGAATACCCGCACCCGGCGCGGTGACAACATGGTTGCGTCGTGTCACGGCGACACGCACCCCGCCTCGGAACTTCTCGCTGTACGCAAGCCATTCCACGAGCGACTTCCCCTTCGCGTCGAACACACGCACCAGTGGGATCGTCCCGGCGTCCATTCCAACGACTGCGTTTGCTTGACCGTTGCCAGTCACGTCGGCCGCTGCGATGAACGCGCCATCGTGGTACTTCAGATCGACCACGGGAAACGCTGTGAGCACCGCGCGGTTCTTCCCGTTGAACACCTTCACCATCGTCGGCACGGTGCTCGGCCCGTTGACGGTAAACAGGTCGGGTGTTCCGTCACCATTCTGGTCCCCCCACGCGATCCGGATACCGCCAGGGACCTTCTGGTCGTTCGCGAAAAAGCTATCGATCTCCTTCCCCAGCGCCAGATCGAATACCTTGACGTGTTGCGTCCCTTCGGCCGCGCAGGCGATCAGGGCACGGCGGTCCTTCGAGAGCGGAGCGCCGGCGGCGTACACGCCACCCTTCCAGTTGGCGAAAGGCACGAACTCCAACAGCAATCGCATGTCGCGACCATCGTAGACGCGAACGGGCATCTCTCCGAAAGTCCTTGATGGCCCTGGCGCGACCACCAGTTCCGGTACGCCGTCGCCATTAAGATCGGCCATATCCACGCGCACGCCGCCATCGAACTTCACATCGTAGACAAAGAAGTTGAAGGCGACTGTGCCGCGGTCGTCCGAATAGATCGTGACCCGTGGCTGCGCGCGGGAGTCGGCACCGACAGCAAACGAGAGTTGCTTCTCTGAGGGAAATACAGGTGGATTCACACCGGGTGGATATGGAGAAACCGCGAGCAGTTGCGCAAGCCGCCGGTGGAGACGATCCACGCGCGCCGCCTGCGTCTGAAGAGTTGTTGGGAGTGTTTTGACCTGACCGAGTTGCGAAACAGCTTCTGCCCAGAGGGTAACCATCCCCGCGAAGGCCTGCTTGAGTGCATCCGCATCGGCGCCGTCGCGCGCGCGGCGCGAGATGTTGCGGGCCGCTCGTGCATAGTTACCCAGTGTGCGGTCGAGCGCGCGTGAGTGATTGGGAATCTGGTCAGCGCACAGGTTTCGCAAGTCGTCCGCGCGGTCGTCGATGGAATCACCGAGCCGCACAAAACGACGTTGTTGGCGAGCTGGGGTGTCGTCGCTCTTCGCGAGAGCCATTGCGAGCTGGTGATACGCTGTGTCGATTCGCGATATTGGGCCAGCGGTCGCGCCCTTCGCTTCCTGATACTGGTTGATGATCCCTAACAACTGCCCGAGCGAGAGATCAAGATCCACGAATGCCGCATGTGTCTTGCCTGCGTCGCCGCGTCGAATCACCCCATCGAGTGTCACTGTGTCACGGAGCGCCTTCACGATGGCAGGGCTTACTGCGGTTCTTGCTGCCGCACTGACTCGTGCCGATGTCAGATTCCGGTTCACGGTATCCAGTTCCACAGCGAGTTCACCCGTCCAGCGGGTGAGTGCCGACTGTCGGAATTGCTCCGGTGCGGAACCGAATTGCTTGAACGGAACCGGTTGTGCAGGCGGTTGGGCGAGGGCCATTGCCGCCGCCGCCAGGGTAACGATGAGCGTGGCTATGAGTCGGATTGGCATCATGTGTCACATCCAGACCGGCGAGAGCGAACAGCCGGACGCCCGCCGCGCCCGCAGCGAGGATTCTACTCGTGTACGCACGATGCGCCACGACTTGTCTGATCCTGTCGCCTGGATCGTTCGAGCATCTACAATTCGTTCATCTCTATTTACTCCGAGGTTCACATGGTCCGTGCCCGGCAGGCTGTAATCACTGAGCCATTCAAGACGGCGGTACGCGAAGTCGAGATCGCGGATCCTGCGCCCAATCAAATCCTCATTGCCGCTGAGTATTCCGCGATCAGCGCAGGCACGGAACTGGCCGTCTACACTGGGAAACACCAGTGGCTACTCGACCCTAATTTGCCGGACTGGAAGTTCCCGTTCCGCTCGGGTTACTCCGCCGCCGGTCGTGTTCTGAAGGTCGGTAAGGAGTTCCCTGGCGGCTTCCAGGAGGGTGACCGCGTCAGTTTTCCTGGCAATCATGCCTCAGCAGAGTTGCTGACTGTCGGCCACGAACGGTGCCGCGTCTGGAAGATGCCGGAGAAACTCAGTTTCGAGAGAGCGTCGATCGCGTGCATTGCCCGCTATGGGCTGGGCGCTTCGGTGCGCGCCGGGATCACCCTGGGGCGCAGCGCCGCTGTGCTGGGGCTAGGTATCATCGGTCAGTTCTCACTGCGTTGCCTGCTCGCAGCGGGTGCGGGACCAGTCGTCGGCATTGACGCCGTGAAGATGCGTCGCGATGCGGCACTCGCTGCCGGGGCGGACTTCGTCATCGACCCCACAGCAGGTGGTCTGAAGCAGCAACTGGACGCGACGTTGGGAGCAAAGGGCGCGGAAATCGTGGCGGATGCGACAGGCGTGCCGGATGCGATTCCAACCGCCATGAGCCTCGCATGCGATGCTGGGCAAGTTGTCGTGGTTGGCAGCCCGCGCGGAAAGGCAAAGGATGTCAATTTCTACGATGATCTCCACCGCCGGTACATCGAGGTCACCGGCGCGCATGGAAACATGCTGTTCGAGGCGTCGCACACGCGGTTGGCCGGCGCGTGGGACATCAACAAGGCACAGGCCTGGCTCCTGCGACAACTCGCTTCCGGTCGGTTGAGCCTTGAGGGGCTTATCACGCATACCATCACGCCCGACCAACTCGGTGCCGCGTACGAAGGACTGCTCAACGACAAGGATCACTATCTCGGCGTGCTGATGAAGTGGGTGTGAAGCACGTTGCACACACGGGTATGAGGGTCTGAACGGTTTCCGAACCCCCCTTCGTGTGACGGAGTGTGGTTCGCCGGGGGGTTCATGAGATTCATCATTATCGGCTCAGGTATCGCGGGTCTTTCTGCGGCGATTGCGTTGCGCAAGATTGGCGTTGAAGTGGCACTTTACGAGCGCGCACAGGAGTTGCGCGAAGTTGGCGCAGGAATCAGCCTCTGGGCCAACGCCATGCGCGCACTCGATTACATGGGTGCGGGGGAGGCGGTGCGCGAACGGTCACTGTGTCTGGTCCGCTCCGAGATGCGCACGCAGCGTGGTCACAAGACGCTGATGCAGATGGAATCCGCGCGACTGGAGAAGCAGTATGGCCTGACGGAGTTCGTACGGATGATCCACCGCGCCGACCTTGTATCGGCACTGGCATCGTACTTGCCGCCCGATGTCGCACGGTATGGCTATGATTGTGTCGCGGTGGAAGGCTTCGAGGGGCGGCCGCGAGTTCGCTTCGCCAACGGCCATTCGGATGAAGCTGATGCCGTGATCGGTGCCGATGGCATTCGCTCCGTGGTGCGCGCAGCACTCTTCGGCGCGCAAGAGCCGCGCTATAGCGGTTACACTTGCTGGCGTGGAATCGCCGCGCGTCCTCCAGACATTGAGGAGGGCTATGTTGGTGAGTGGTGGGGTCGCGGCCAGCGGGTCGGCGTCACCACCTTACCTGGTGACCGCGTTTACTGGTTCGCTGTGGAGAATGCGCCGCAGGATCGTCGTGTCCCGGACGCCAGGACACACCTCGCTGCTACATTCGCGGAATGGGCCGCACCAGTTCCGACGATGCTCGCTTCGACACCCACGGACCACATCATTCACGCAGATATCATCGACCGACCACCTATCCGGAACTGGTCCAGGGGGCGTGTCGTGGTCATTGGCGACGCTGCGCACCCCACGACCCCGAATCTCGGCCAGGGCGGCTGCATGGCGATCGAGGACGCAGTTGTACTGGCACGTTGTATCGCACAGATGAAGGAACCGTCTCGGGCACTGGAGGCTTTCGCAGAACAGCGATATGCCCGGGCCGCGTCGATTGTGAATGAATCGTGGAAATTCGGCAGACTTGCCCAGAAGGAAGGGAAGGTAACGTGCTGGCTTCGTGATGTAACCGTCGGCTTGCTTGGCAAGCTCCTTGGGCCGGGCGAGTTCCTGAAGAATGCCCGCTTCGATGTCGGGCCACTGCCGGATGTGTCGCAGTGACCATGGAAACGGCCCGGCCGATTCGGCCGGGCCGCCTGATGTTGCTGTGCGCCACATCAATCCTTCTTCGGTTGCGTGCGGCGCGGGGTGGTCAACTTGCTGGTGTCGAATGGTGTACCGACGATTGTCTTCCAGCTCTTCTTCTGGCCGTCGTCGAACACTTCTTCCACCTTACCCCAGGCTTCCTTGCGGACTCGCTCGACCTTCTTGTTGGCGGCTTCGAGTTTCTCGAGGTCGAACCCGCCCTTGGTCCCCTTGCCCGCCTTGCCGCCCTTGCCACCCTTGCCGCGACCGAATCCGAAGCCCGCTTCGGACATGATCTCACTCCGCTCCTTGTTGAAGTCGCTCTCGATCCCCTTGATGCTACTCTTCTGTGAGTCTGAGAGTTTGAGGGTTTCCTGAACCCGCTTCATCACGGCCTTCTGATCATCGCTGACGCGGCCGAAGCCACCAAAGCCACCCTTGCCGCCCTTACCGCCCTTGCCCGCGCCGCCGCGCTTCGCTTCCGGGTCGTGGAAAACGCTGAATGACATCACCTGGACCTGAATCTGATCCAGACGCTTCTTCTGCTCAGCGGTGAGGACCTCATCGCGGAGTTTCTTGGACTCGGCGGCGAGGGTCTGACGTTCCTTGTTGATCTCCGCGAACTTGTCCTTGTCGAAGTTGCCGCCGCTAAACACCTCGCGGGACTTCTTGTTCAGGTCGGTCTGCTTGTCGATGATCGGCTTGAACTTTTCCTTCTGCGCGTCGGTCAGCTTGATCTCTTCCTGCAACGCCGTGTTGGTGAGAACGAGGCTGTCAACATCGCCGCCGCGGAAGCCACCGAAGCCGCCGAAGCCGCCCGGTTGGGCAGTGACCATCGACACGATCCCGGCGGCAAGGAGTGCCGCGAGGAAACACCGGAATGCACGCATGACTGACTCCCTGAGAGGGGCTGGGACATGACACGCCGCGCAACTGGCGCGGCACACTCGCCGCCCACATAGTTACGTCTCAACGGTGAAAATGAGATGAAAAAGTGAAAAAATGAAAGCCCACGGTCAAGCCGTGGGCTGCTGGAGGGGTGCTACGAGGTCACCTCCTGGGGGAACTCGGCGATCCGCTGACGCCCGGACGCACAGCACCGCCAGCGGGAATTGCTCCCCCGGCCCCTCCAACTGGCTGAGGCGGAGCTTTCTGGAACTTCCAGTCCTTGTTGTTGATCGGCACGAACTTGAATGCCTTCGCATCGACACCTGGCACATCGACCTGCGTATTTGTGAACTTCCAGACCTCTGTATCGTCGTTGGGCTTGAGCATGAAGACCTGAGCCGGCAGGTACGCGTACTTGGCGGTCGCCGGTCCAGTCCCATAGAGTGCCAGCCGCAGTTGCTTGAACTCACGTTGATCGGCCGGCCGCAACGGCTTCACGTCCAGATAGATGTAGTATTCGTCGGTCTTGAACAGGGTGATGTCGAATCGCTTCTTGGCTTCCGCAGCTTTCATCCCTGCCAGGAAGTCGAGCATGAGGTTATCGACGCCCGCCTGGTTCTGGGGAATCGTGATCTGGGTGATCGTTTTCTTCAGCCCCTCGTAGACATAGAGCGATTTGCCATCGCAGATGTACGCTTCGTAGTCGGTCTTGGTTGGGTCGGCAGCGTTGTCCAAACGCAATACGGCGAAGTTCGGCTTCATGCAGAGGACGACGCCCTTGTAGTTGGTATCTTTCTTGAAGACCACGTCCGTGCGTTTCAGGGCGATCTCGGTGCGGACGTTCTTCACATTGACCATCTTCTTTTCCCAGGCATCGAGGTGGGCATCGAGTCGGGGATCGGCGGGCTTGGCGACCGGTTGCGCGATGGGCTGTACCGGCCGACCAGGGACCACTGGCGGTTGTGCGGACACGACCGAAGTGGCAATCAGGACAAAAAGGAAGCCGGCAGAACGCATCGAGGGACCTCCGTCTGGAACAGTGCGGGGGCGAGCCGCCAGTGGCTTATAGCCTGTGAGTCGCGGCGGGAAAAGGCCGGTCGGCGCGGGGGAGGGAAGTGGGGCGAACCAGATGCTCTCACAACGGGGCTTGTACCTTGTCTGCCTGGATCGGATAGTGAATATGGGGAAGGGCGGGGCCGTGAACTCGTCCCAAGCACAGGGTGTCAGTCAGACATGCTCGAGAAAACGCAAGTCCGAATCGTGGCCGGATCGCTCCGCGGTCGCAAGCTCAATGTCGTTGTTCACGAAGGGATGCGGCCGACACCACAGATGGTGCGCGAAGCGTACTTCAGTATCCTGGGGAACGCGATTCCGGATCGCACCTTTTACGACATCTTCGCCGGCACGGGCGTCGTGGGCCTTGAAGCCGTCAGTCGCGGTGCGACCTCTGCACGACTGATCGAGAAAGACACACGCCAGGCCGCGGATATCCAGAAGTACGCCGATCAGTTCGGCATTGGTGAGAAGGTGCAGGTGCTGAAGGCCGACGCCTACCGTTGGGCGGAACGGTGGCTTCCTCCAAAGGAGGCTGTGAACCTGTTCCTCAGCCCGCCGTTCCCGGACCTGAGCCAGAAGGCCGAGGAGTTCCTCGCCCTGGTGAAGATACTTCTGGAGAAGGCGCCCAACGATTCCGTGCTGACAATCCAGGCCGAGGATGGCTTTCCCGAGGGAAAGTTGCCCGATCCTCACTCCTGGGATGTGCGCAAGTACGGCCGCAACGTGCTGCTCACACGCGTGAAGGGTGAGGGCGAAACGCCGTCCGCCATCGAGGAGAGCTAAAAGCGGCGTCGGCGTTACGGCACCACGGGCTGTGTCCAGGCCACTTCCACATCCCCCTTCGCGTAAGGGTTGGGATGCGGCTTATTGCTGGTCACCTTGGCCCGGACGTACATCTCGCGGCCAGTGAGGGTGTAGCTTGGGTTCGTATCTGTGGAGGTTGCCACGACCTTGCCGATCTCGGCCGAGTAATCACTCGTTACGGGTATTTCATTCCCCTTCTTGTCCTTGTACGACTTCGGGGTCGCAGTCAGATTCGCACCAGTCATTGTGGCGATCCACTCGGTCTTGTAGCTCACCCCGGGTTCGGTGTGGATAGCGAGCTTCAGTGTCTTGCCGTCGCGCGTGATGGAGTCAAACCGCACGCCAGTGCTGGGGTAAAAGTCGCCCGCCTCCATCGCTTTGAGTAACCCTTCCGCGGTGAGAAACGGTGCCTTCACCATGACCCATCCGCGACCGGGATTCACCTTGCCCACGCCATACTCGTGGTAGCCATGAGAATCGTCGGTGGCGAGGGCGTATACCACACCCAGCCCGTGCTTGCCCAGACGCAGCGCCAGCGTGATGTCCCAGACGCGTTCCACGGAAGCGTGTTGCGCATCACCGTAGTTTCGGACGCCAGGGTGGCCGTTGAAGACCTCAAAGAACTTCAACTCCTCGGCGAGCAACATCTCCTCGGCGCGCACACCCCAGCCGAAGTTGGGGTGATTCAACGACGCGATCATCACCCGCCTCGTCCGCGCTCGCTGGTCGCTAACTTGCCGGATGTTGACGCGGATCGTTTCCACCGCGTCCTTGCCGTCGAGTGGCTTGATTGGGTCACGGAGATTGAAGCCGTTCATGTGAATCGGCCGCTTGGCGAAGCGGTGCGTGATCTCTTCCGCCGGGACAAGCAGGAACTTTCCAGGTTCGTCGAAGAGACTGTGGAACTCGCTGATGGGCTTCAAACGTACCTGTCGTTTCCCCTTCGCAGTGCGAAGCTCTGGCCAGCGAGTGCCGAAGTGTGCCTGATACTTAGACACGGCGAGCTTGCGCGTCGCCGTGGACTCCGCGTCGATCCACTTCTCGCCCTCGGCGATGAGGTTGTGATCGGTCAGGGCCAGGAAGTCGTAGCCGTGCCGCTTGTACCAGTCGACGACCATTTCGGGGAAGTCGTCGCCATCGCTCCAGAGTGTGTGTGTGTGAAGGTTCCCCTTCCAGTATCGTGGGGGTGCGGTTGTCAGTGGCGAAGTTGCTGACGCGGCAGGTGGCGGAACAGCCTCGCGGTTGTTGAAGGCCAGAGCGGCGGCAAATGCGCAGGTCGTGAGCGCGACTGCGGCGAGTGGGCGCATCGACATGTGGCACCTGACAGCGGTGAGATTGGTTTGGCGGAAGACCTCAACTGGCAGAAGCCGCGATTGTACCCACCGTACGCAACGAAAGAAAGGCGTCGTACGCCGCTGTTCTGGGATCTCGATTTCGGACAGGGTTACAAAGCGGCGACTTCCACGAGATTGTCGAAGAATGTCGCACCACCGCCGATGTCGGTTGTCGCTGTGCTCGTCGTCGCGTTGCAATTCACGCCGTCGTCACACCACTTCTTCCACCAGAGGCCGAGCGACACCACAACACCTGGCTTGACGCTCTCAGCCAGAACCGCCTTCGCGCGGAAGCGGCCACGCGCGTTGAATACCGTCACGATCCGGCCCTGCGTGATGCCGCGCGCCGCGGCATCGTGTGGGTGGATCTCCAGCGTGCGTCCACCGAGTGGCCTACGCAGAGTGTCGACGTTTACGAATGTCGAATTGAGGAAAGGAGCGGCAGGCGGAGTCAGGAGCTGCAACGGATACTGGGCGGCCAGTTCTTGCTGAGTCTGCGGGTCTTCGTGTGGCGGAACGTAGTGCGGCAATGGGTCGCGACCGGCACGGCCCTCACGTTCCGAGTAAAGTTCGCACTTGCCCGAAGGCGTGGGAAACTGCCCCTCTGCGAATGGCGTCCAGCCGCGCGGCAGGCTGAGCCGCACCGGGCCGGCCATCGTTGCTTCCAGCGTGATGCCGGTGAAGTGTCCCAGGTCAGAGGTTGTCGGTTCGCGAAGCGCGCGGCGAGCCAGTTCCTCGTCCGATTCCTCGAACAGTTCCGGTTCGAAGCCCATCGACCGGGCGAGTAGTCGAAAGACTTCCGTATTCGGCTTCGCCTCACCCAGCGGCGCGATTGCGGGATTGTTCGCCTGAACGTAAAGGTGCCCGTAGCTGTTGTGGATGTCGAAGTGTTCGAGTTGCGTTGTCGCCGGGAGAACGATGTCGGCAAAGTCGGCGGTGTCGGTCTGGAACTGGTCGTGTACGACCGTGAACAGATCTTCGCGCATGAGTCCAGCATGGACTCGCGATTGGTCCGGCGCTACCGTGGCGGGATTCGAGTTGTAAACGAACAGCGATTTCACCGGCGGGCCGGGAAGTTGCCCGTGCAACGCCTCCGCGAGTTGCACCATGTTGACAGTTCGTGTTCCTCGTGGAATCAGGTCGGGGCGCGTCAGGGCGTGGTCATCCCAGGGGTAAGCCTTGCTCGTACTCAGTAGCGCGCCCGCGCCCGGAAATCGCCAGTCTCCTGTGAGCGCAGGGAGACAGACGATCGTTCGCACCGCCGCACCACCACCGCCGTGCCTTTGCAATCCGTAGTTGACGCGGATCAATGCCCGACCGCCATACAGTTCCTCCGAACACGAATACTCGCGCGCGAACTGCTCGATCTCTTCCAGGGAAAGCCCGGTTATTCGAGCCACTACTTCCGGCGCGTAGTCGTTCAGGACACGATCGCGTAACTCCTTCGCGCCGACACAGTGCCGCGTAAGGTAGTCGTTGTCTTGCCATTCCTCACGGAAGATAATGTGCATGACGCCCAGCGCCAGTGCAGCGTCGGTTCCTGGTCGAATCGGAATCCACCAGTCTGACTTGGCCGCCGTTGGACTGCGGTACGGATCGATGGTGACGATCCTCGCGCCGCGCTTACGGGCTTCGTGTTCAACCTTCCAGAAGTGGACGTTCGTGACCGCGGTGTTCGATCCCCAGTTCACGATGTAGCGGCAATTCACGCTCGATTCGGGATCAACCACGGCACGGGTGCCAAGCGTGATATCGCAGCCAGCGGCACCTGCGGTTGCGCAGATCGTGCGGTCGAGCAAACTTGCGCCTAATCGATGGAAGAAGCGTCGATCGAGGCTGCCATACATCAATTTGCCCATTGTTCCGGCATAACTGTACGGCAGGATTGCTTGCGGGCCATCCGGTGAAGAGGCAATCTCGCGGAACTTCGCCGTGATGGTGGCGACTGCCTCATCCCAGTTAATGCGAACGAATTTCCCCTGACCCTTGCGGCCAGCACGCTTCATGGGGTGAAGAAGGCGATCAGGGTGGTAGACACGGTCGAGGTAGTTATTCACCTTCTGGCAGAGAAATCCGCGCGTGAACGGATGCTCCTTATCCCCCTTGATGGCGACCGCCTGCCCGGTCGCGTCGTCCACCGTCACGACCATCCCGCATGTGTCGGGGCAGTCGTGCGGACAGACGGCCTTGACGGTTCGCAGTGTCTCCAGCGCATGGCGCATGTGTGTTCCCCTGTCCGACTGCCATTGGGCTATGATAACAACTCTGAGCAGCAGCGTGGTCTTTCGCCTTACCAGGTTGCAATCCACTACACGCCGCGCGGTGCAGAACTTTGGTGAGAGCGCAATTCACATCAAAATCCGAATTGCTCACTTGCTCATTTTCGCCGCGACGACCAGAGTATCAGGCATGACCCGACCGACGCACGGGTGGTTCACTCCACCGACGCGGTTCTGGGTCGAGGGCGAGAAGACATGCCGGCACCCGCCACCGTGCCCGAGTTTGTGGAGTTAGTCCGCAAGAGCGGCCTTGTCGTCGCGGATAAGCTCGATGAACTGCTGGTCCGGCATCGCAACACGGGGGTGCCTCAGACTGCCGACCAGGCCGCAACTCACCTCGTGCACGATGCGCTCCTTACCAATTTTCAGTCCAAGCAAATCCGGCTCGGTCGCTACAAGCGATTCACCATCGGTGCGAAGTACCGCCTTCTTGAACTGATCGGCGCCGGCGGCATGGGCGCGGTGTATCTCTGCGAACACATGCTCATGCGGCGCCTGGTGGCGCTGAAGGTGCTTCCAACCGACAAACTGGACGACCAGTCGAATCTGGAGCGGTTCTACCGCGAGGCTCGGGCCGTCGCAGCGCTCGATCACCCCAATATCGTTCGCGCTTACGACATCGACCTGTACGAGAAGCTCCACTTTCTCGTGATGGAGTATGTGGACGGCCACAGCCTCCAGGAGATCGTTGCACGGTACGCGCTTGAACGAAAACTCTTCGATCCGGTCCGCGCGGCCCACTACATCGCTCAGGCTGCCGTGGGGATGCAGCACGCACATGAACTGGGCATGGTCCACCGCGACATCAAGCCCGGCAACCTGCTGCTCGACCGTAGTGGCGTCGTCAAGGTTCTCGACATGGGGCTGGCGCGCTTCTTCAACAAGCCCCAAGACAGTGTGACAGAGAAGTACGACGACAAGTGTGTGCTTGGCACAGCGGATTATCTGGCGCCAGAGCAAGCGGAAACAAACAAGGTGGATGTCCGCGCCGACATTTACTCGCTCGGCGGCACTCTCTACTTCATGCTCACCGGTCAGACGCCCTACCCGGATGGGACTATCGCCGCCAAGCTCGTCGCGCATCGTCTGCGCGAGCCGCAATCGGTGGAGGAACTCCGCCCCGATGTGCCCGCAGGCATCCTTGCAGTTCTCCGAAAGATGATGGCCAAACGCGCAGAGGACCGTTATCAGCAACCCGTTGACGTGGCGGAAGCCCTGGCAGAGTGGGCAGATCAACCGATTCCTGCCCCGCCTGAGCGTGAAATGCCGCACCTTTGCCCATTGGTACAGGAACTGATGGGGCCGCCAGGCGACCGCACTGGCTCACAGCAATCACTGTCGCGTGTCCTGTTCCCGCCAGGTCGTATGGCCTCCGGTCGCGGCAGCGGGAGTTCCTGGGGAATCCGTCGGCCACCCGATCCCGGAGACGCTGCCCCGGCGAAGTCCGCGACCCGTTACGCGGCCTCAACGGGTTCGGGGCTTAAAACACCCATCTCAACAACTCGCGCCAGCGCCGCACCTACGGCATCGCTGCCAGGCGCAGCGCTGTCCAGTTCAGGCACGACGAAGATGAAGCCTCGGCCCAAGCCCGATGCAACATCTCAGGCGTCAGCTACTTCCGCCGCGCATGCAATCGGGCATCTCCGCTGGATCATCGCTGCCGGGCTTGTGCTGGTCATACTCTCCGTGGCAGCGGTGGTTATGGCGTATCGGCTGGGTAAGGAGAGTAACAAACAACCAGATTCGCCAGCGGGAAAGGAAGGGGAGAAGCATCTGGCTCCCGGAGTGCGTGACCGCATCTTCTCGCCGGAGAACGCAGTGGAGCATGTGGGTGAGGAAGGTACGGTCGAGTTCCGGGTCTTCTCTGTCAGCGACACTTCACCGCCAGATCTCGGTTCCGGTCCAGCGAACGACTTCACCGTCCGGTTCTTACCGCACTACTTTGAGGCTGGCGGCGCTCGGAACATCCGTGGTGATTTCGCGGGCAAGAAGGTCCGCGTTCGGGGGGTGATCGAACGCCACCCCAAGGGCGGCGCGATCATTCACGTCCAGGACCCGGAGCAGATCATTACCGTTCACTACAACTAAACCGCGCGGTGGTTCACCACCTGGCGTCACTTCGCGGAGCGCGCTGGTCGCTTGCGCACGCCAGTTACCGCTGGTTCTTCCGCGAGTGCCTCCGGCTCGAAATCGATCATCTGGAGTCGCTTGCGTACGCCATCGGCGTACTGTTCGGAGAGTTCCACGCCGAGATAGCGGCGGCCGAGTTTCTTGGCGACGGCCAGCGTCGTGCCGCTGCCAGCGAAGGGATCGAGCACCACATCGCCGGGGCTCGTGGCCACTCGGATAATGCGGTCCAGTACGGCTTCGGGCATCTGGCAGGGGTGCGCCAGACGCTCCTTGAACGTGCCGCACACACGCGAAACATTCCAGGTGTCCGAGTCAGGCGCGAAGTGCGAGTCGCTCTCCTGTGGGCGCAGTATCCAGGTATCATCGGGCAGCTTGCCAACAGGATTCGCGCGGCGGTCAGCGTAGGTGGTCATGCGTGCCGATGGTACACGCACGGCGTTCGGGTTGAAGGTGAAGTTCTTCGGATCGCGGACGTAGTAGAGGATGTGCGCGTGGCTGCGATTGAACTTCCGTTTGCACGACACACCGAACGTGTAGTGCCAGACGATCCAGTTCCGCATGGTCAATCCCAGCGCATCGAGCCGCACCTTGTGCTCGGCCACGAACTCATCACCGATGGCCAGAAAGAACGAACCGCCCGGCGCCAGTGCGCGAACGGCTGCGGCCAACCATTTCTCGGTCCAACCGAGATAGTCGGCCTTCGCGCGGCGGTCGTCGTATACATCGTACTGGTAACCAATGTTGAAGGGTGGATCAGCGAACACCAGATCGGCGAAGCCTTCGGGCTGTTGGCTGAGTAACTCCACGCAGTCGCCTTCAAGAACGTCGTCGAATCTCATACGACCACCTTTCCCAGAAGCACAATGCGGCGCAATCGCACGACTCTTCCTCACTGCTAAACGTGGGACACACGGTAGGATCGCGAAACACTGATTTACCCGGTTTCTTGGGATCGCCCAAGTGGGAAAGTCAGACTGTAGCGGTCACGCGGAGTGTGCAGAGAAGTTGGGCTGGCGAGACCTGACGCCTGGCGGTAGTCTCTCCGGCCCGCCCGGCGTTGTTGTTCGAGGCCGGCGCGGGCCGCTGAAGAACCGGTTGTTCCGCTCGCCCGTGGGAATAGGGATGTTCCGCCACCTGTCGGCCGTCTGGACGGCTCGCCATTTCTTGCTCGCACTGGTCAAGCTCGACCTGCGACTCCGCTACCGTCGCTCGGTGCTGGGGATCGGTTGGTCGCTCTTGCATCCCATCGCGATGACACTTGTCTTCACCGTGGTGTTTAGCCACCTCTTTGGGAATAGCGATCCGGTGGGCTATGCCGCGACGGCCCTGGCCGGTATGGCGGTGTGGAACTTCCTCCGCGATGCGGCAATTGGCGGCAGCCGCGCCTTCCTGGCAAACGAAGCGTACATCCGCCAAAGCCCTCTGCCGTACACGGTTTACACATTGCGGATTGTGCTAGGACAGGCGATCCACACAGCGATGGCGCTGGCGGTCGTGGTGGCATTGCTTGTGATCTGGAAGGGCGGCGGTGGAAGTGTGTTTCTGGGATTGCTGGCCGCGTTGCCAGGGCTACTGCTCGCACTCATAACCGCGTGGGCCGTGGCGACGATCGGTGCGTTCATCAACGCCTTCTTCCACGACACAGCGCAGATACTCGAAGTCGGCTGTCAGATCGGCTTCTTCCTCACGCCGATCATGTACCCCAGAAGCATGTTGGAAGACCGCAAGCTCGGCTGGCTTGTGGATATCAACCCCGTGAACCTCTATCTGGGTGTGACCCGCGATCCACTCGTTGTCGGCGTACCGAGCAGTACCGAGGCCACACAACTCATCTATGCCTATCTCGCGGCGCTGGCGTTCACGGCCGTGATGGTGGGACTGGCCGTTGGGGTGGTCGCGTGGCTCCACAAGAAGGTGATTTTCCACCTGTGATTCATGCGGTGAGTGCGGTGTTGACCTGTCGGTGTTGCACGACCCACGGATTCTCTCGATGGCGAAGATTGAACTCAACGATGTGTCGATCACCTTCAATGCTTATCAGCAGAAGCGTGTGAGTCTGAAGGAGTATCTCGTTCGCGGGATGTTCCGACCGTCGTCGAATCCCGTTCTACTGGTGCGGGCACTGGAAGGATTGAGTCTCTCGGCTCGCGACGGCGACCGCATCGGCGTGATCGGTCACAATGGCGCTGGCAAGAGCACTCTGCTGAAGACGCTCGCGGGCGTCTATCCGCCCACGACAGGCACCTGTGTCGTCGAAGGGAAAATCTGCTCGCTGTTCGACATCACTCTGGGCTTCGAACCGGAGGCGACCGGCTGGGAGAATATCCGCTATCGGGCGTACCTCCAGGGGGAAACGCCCCGCACTCTGCGCACGAAGATGGATGAGATTGCGGAGTTCTCCGAACTGGGTGATTTCCTCAATATCGCCGTGCGGAACTACTCCGCCGGGATGCTGATGCGGCTTGCGTTCTCCATCGCCACTGCTATCGATCCGGAAGTGTTGCTGATTGATGAGGTGCTCGCAGTCGGCGATCTGGCCTTCCTGCAGAAGGCGAAGGCTCGCATGCGTGAACTGATGAAGACGGCCCGGCTCATGGTGATGGTCGCCCACGATCTTGGTTCCATTGTGGAGATGTGCAACCGCGTGATCTGGATGGAACACGGCCATATGCGGATCGCAGGCGAACCGACTCCGATCGTGGAGCAATACATCGAGGCGATGTCGCTGGCTGCGGGAAAGCCGCCACCTGTCGCCGCGGCTGCGTAATCGAGGGTCAGCCGTGCGCGTTCTGTTTAACGGCATCACACTGCTCAAACCGAAGACCGGCATCGCGCACGCAGCGGCAAACCTGCACGCGACGCTTGCCGGCGCGCACCCATCCGATTGCTTCTGGCTCTACCCTGGCGCGTATGCTATGCGCGCAGCGCGACGATTCTTCACACCTAAGCCGATAAGGCCTGGCATTCCTGAGAAGCCGACGTTCTTCAAGCAACTGGCGAGGCGCGCCGCAGGAGTGACGGCACGATTTGGCTATTCCGCTCACTTCCGCGGCGCGGCGCGGATTGGTCGCTTCGATCTCTATCACGAACCGAACTTCGTCCCGTTTCACACCGGGTTGCCGACAGTTGTCACCATCTTCGACCTCTCGGTGCTCCTGTACCCGCAGTGGCACCCGGTGGAACGGGTCAAAGCGCACGAACACGCCTACACGCGCGGCGTGTCGCTCTCATCACACGTCATTGTGGGCACAGAAGCGGTTCGCAAGGAAGCTCAGCAGCATCTGGGACTGCCCCTGGATCGTGTGACGGCAATGCTCTGCGGTGTCGGGCCACAGTTCCGACCACAGTCGCCCACGGCGATTGCCACGCTGCGCGCGAAACATGCCCTCCCACGGCGCTACACGCTGTACGTCGGCACGATCGAGCCACGGAAGAACGTCGGCACACTACTCCGCGCATTCTGTGACCTGCCTCGTCCGTTACGGGAAGCGTGTCCGCTTGTGCTTGCCGGCGGTTGGGGGTGGAAGGCAGAAGTTGAGCGCGAGTTATTCCAATCCGAGGCGCGTGAGAAGGGGGCGATCCACCTCGGCTACGTCCCTGATGACGACCTCCCGGCTCTCTACGCTGGGGCTGATGCGCTTCTCTATCCGAGCTTCTACGAAGGGTTCGGTATGCCGCCCGTGGAAGCGATGGCCTGCGGAACGGCATCTGTCACCTCGACTGCTGATGCCGTGCGCGAAGTTGTCGGCTCACACGCGCTGACCATTGACGCCAACGACTTCGCAGGTTGGCGCGATGCCCTGGCCCGCATTGCACGCGATCAGGACTTCCTCGAGTACTACCGCCGACGGGGGATCACACATGCCGCGACCTTCACATGGGAGAAGTGCGCGGCGATCGTTTATGGTGTGTATCAAAATGTGCTGAACGTTGCGCCGATCGACAAGAAATCCACGACCCCGCGTGCCGCTGCATGAGCGACCTGCACCAACTCCCGAGCACAGCGGAGTTGTGGATCAGACGCCGACGCCGTCGCCGTTACCGTTGCTCCCGGCGAGTTGCGAGAAGCCGAGGTGGCGTTGCTGAAGCGCCAGGTCGCTACGGTTCTCGCGGAACTGGACCATCGCCCAATCCCACTCCCATCGCGATGTATCGACATAGCGCAGGATGAGCAGATTTTTTAACTCCTCCACTTCCGCGAAGCTATATCCTGCGGTCTGCGACACGGCCGCGTCCGTATCGATCCCGTTGCGTACCTCTGTGTGCCAGCGGTCCATCAGTTTGCGTCGAAGTTCGGCATCTGGCAGCGTAAAGTGGAGCACAAGGTCGATGCGGCCGGGCCGTTTGAATGCCGGGTCGATCAGATCGAGCGAGCAGTTTGTCGTGAAGACGTAAACTACCCCTTCATTGACCTGGATGCCGTCCAGCGCACTGAGAAAGACTGCTTGATCGTCGGTTTCTCGTACCGTGTTTCGATCGCGCAACGCCACGTCCATATCGTCGAAGAAGATGATGCCGCAGCGATGGACTGTGAAGAGGTCGCGAACAGACTGTACCGGATTGCACGAGCGGCGTGCAGCCTGGTAAGCATCGGGCGAGACGATCTGATACTCATAGCCGTGCCGCTGGCACTCTTCCCAGAGCCACCGACAGGCGCTCGGTTTCCCGTTGCCTGGCGGACCAGTCAGGAGCAGCCCGCGCCTGGCGCGTCCGCCGAGTTGCTTGATCCGCCGGAGGTTGTCGCGGTCGAGGTAGCCAAGCGTGTTCTGTTTGAGAACTTCGAGTTGCTCGTCTGGCAGCACCGGGGGCGGGCCGCCGTCCACCTTCTGCCGGCTTGCCTTCACAACGTGCTGAAAGAGCTTCAAATAATCGGCTTTCGATACGACAAAGATGTCGTAGCTGTTCTGGTCGTACTGGTGGTCGATGTACGCGACACAGCGCGCAAACCGGATGCCTTCAAGTGTGTAGACGCGGATGCCAAAGGTGGTGTTGGGTTGATACTGTGCGCGTGTGGCCCACAGACGGACGAGCGCGCCATCGATGGAGACGAGTGGGCCACGACTGGCGTTGATCGTGAGCGTGTAGACGTAACCGCCGGCATTGAAGGCGATTGGATCGGTCAATCCGGCCGCCTCTGCCGCTGATTGCAGGAGCAAGCGATGGTCCGCGGAATAAGCGGTGAGTGGTGTCATGGCTGGAAGCGTCAAACGCTCGACGGGGGAGGGTGCGTTTACGACACACTCATTTGTATGGAGGTTCGCATCGTGAGCCGAGAGTAGTCCACGACTCAGTGGTGTTGCCGTTGCCGCATTTGCGGTTGATGAAATAGCATGTGAGTAACCCCAGAGGACTGACGATGACCACCGCCTCGCGTTTCGACATATCCATTCTCGAGAAAGCGCAGAAGGTGCCCGGCAAGCCGCGCCACAAGACACGCGAAGTGAAGGTTGGCTCGGTCGTGATCGGCGGCACCAATCCCATCGTCGTGCAGTCGATGACCACGACGGATACCTTCGACGTGAAGGCCACCGTTGCGCAGATTCACCGTCTGGAGGAAGCGGGCTGCGAACTCGTTCGCGTCACGGTTCCCAAGCCCGAAGATGCCGGGGCACTCACAGAGATCAAGAAACAGATCGGCATTCCCCTCATCTGCGACATCCACTTCGATTACAAAATGGCGCTGGCCGCCCTCGATCATCCGGTGGACAAGATTCGAATTAACCCTGGCAACATCAACAAGGCGGGCGACACCACTCACGAACGGTTCCGCGCGGTCGTCCGTAAGGCGAAGCAAAAGGGGCTGCCGATGCGGATCGGCGTCAACGCCGGTAGCCTCGAGACGGAAGTGAACCTCAAGTATGGCTTTCCGTGTCCGCCTGCAATGGTGGAAAGCGCACTCCGCTACATTGAGGTCGCCGAGAGCGAGGGATATCGCGACATCATCGTATCACTGAAGTCGAGTGATGTTCTCGTGGCCGTGGAGGCGTACCGACTCTTCGCCCAGATGTGCGATTATCCCACACACATCGGCATTACTGAAGCAGGCAAGCCGCCATACGCGGTCACCAAATCGGCCGCCGGGCTGGCCCCGATCCTCCTCGATGGTATCGGCGATACGGTTCGCATCTCGCTTCTGGGCGACCCAGTGCCAGAGATTGCCGCGGCCTTCGACATCCTCCAGGCTACACAACGCCGCGTGCGCCGGCCGGAATTGATCGCGTGCCCGACCTGCGGCCGACTGGCCATCGACCTGGAAGACATCATCGCGAAACTCGAAGCCCGACTGGACGGCAAACGCTTGCCGGTGAAGATCAGCGTACTCGGTTGCGTGGTTAACGGTCCTGGTGAGGCTCGCGAAGCCGACATCGGCATCGCCGCGGGTAACGGGCAGGGGATGATTTTCCGCAATGGCGAGATGGTTCGGCGTGTGCCGGAGGCCCAGATCGTGGACGCGCTCATGGAGGAACTCGCAGGTTGGGAGAAGGAGAACGCGCACCGCTTGCCGAAGGCGACAGACGCGGAGGGTCTGGGTCGGCGGAAACTACCAGTCGTCGCCGGGTGAGCATCGAAGCGGGCACACGCGTCGCGAGACGAAAACGCTCACCCACGCGCACGAATTGCGGCGACTGTGCAGTTGGGTCTGAATGGGTAAGATTAACATGAGCGTCTGCCGGTCAGTCTCGTTCACAGAGGTTCAGGTATGACCGCACGACAGCGCGGTTTCACGCTGATCGAGTTACTGGTCGTCGTGGCGATCATCGCTGTACTGATCGGGTTGCTTCTCCCTGCCGTGCAGAAGGTACGGATGGCCGCAGCACGGGCTTCGGACATGAACAACCTCAAACAGTGCGCGATCGCGACTCACCACGCCAACGACGCCAGCGGCCGGATGCCCGCACTCATCGGCGTGCGCTACACCGCCAGCACTGGTACCTCAACCGCCTGGCTCCTCGTCTCGTACTGGGTGCTCCTGACGCCATATCTGGAGCAGGGGGCCGTCTTTAACAACGTGAACACGGCAACCGACGACTGGGCGAAGGTGCCGATCAAGACATACACATCGCGGAACGATCCGACTTCGACCAGCGGTTACGGAGCCGATGGCCTTCCTGTGGGGAACTTCGCTGCCAATGCTCAGGTGTTTGGCCTGCCACGGGCTGGCGGCAGTGGGGCCGTCGATGCCGGTGCGAACCTCAACAGTTCCTTTCCGGATGGAACCTCAAATACGCTGCTCTTCGCGACGAAGGCCGGGAAGTGCGGGGGCGGCGGTTCACTTTACGCCGCGATTGACCTCGCCGGGTACAACAACGATGTGACCTACGGAGCCTACTTCGGCCAGCTACTCCCCAACGCAGCCGGTATCGGAATCCCCTTCCAGCTTTCCCCCACGGCCTCGGTCTGCAACCCGGATTTGCCGCAGACCTTCTACTCTTCAGGCATTCTGGTCGGACTGGGTGACGGCAGCGTCCGGCTTGTGACCTCGTCCATATCGCCTCTGACCTGGCGCCACGCAGCGATCCCTAACGATGGTGCAGTTCTGGGCACTGACTGGTAGTTCAGATCCGATTCTGCGGCCTGCTGGATTCCGCGAGGTGAGTTTCCCGACGCGTCGGGGTACTGTTTCTCATTCGGGTTTCATGCCGTGGGTGTAAACTCAAGTATCCCACAGGGATGATTCGTCCGGAGGGGCTGCCGTGCGCGTGCTGCTCGTCGAGGATACGCTGGCTATTCTGAAGGCCGTACGACAGGCGTTGGAGGAAGAGGGCTTCGCTGTCGATACCGCGGTCGATGGCGATGAAGCGGATGTGAAGTGTCGCACAACCAGTTACGATGTCGTTGTGCTGGACATCATGTTGCCGAAAGTGGATGGTCTGACGCTCCTGAAACGCTGGCGTGCTGCCGGAATCGACACACACGTCCTGATGTTGACGGCCAAAACCACATCAGGGGACAAGGTGGCCGGGCTGGATACTGGAGCGGACGACTACCTGGCCAAGCCGTTCGACATGGACGAACTATTGGCCCGCGTTCGCGCACTGGTCCGGCGTGGGCATCAGCAGAAAGACCCGGTCCTGCGTTGCCATGATCTGGAGATTGACACTGCGGCTCGGAATGTGAAACGTGCCGGTAAGGCCGTCCAACTGACGCCACGCGAATACGCACTACTGGAGTTCCTCGCATTCCACCGCGGCAAGGTCGTGACGCGCAGCATGATCTGGGAACACCTCTACGATGAGTATGACGAGAATACGTCGAACGTGGTGGACGTATACATTCGTTACCTTCGGAACAAGATTGATAAAGGCTTCGACCCGCCACTGATCCTAACCCGTTGGGGCGAAGGATACATGCTTCGCGGGGATGACGACCTGCCGCAGAAGTCGTGACTTCGGACGTTGGCATTCCGGCGGGCGAAATGATGCCCCTGCGCAGGACGTGCACGCCCCGAGGTCTGCTGTGAAGGTGTCCCATGCGCTCGATCCGACGTTCGCTGCTGGGCTACCTGCTGCTACTCCTGGCGCTGGCGCTCGGAGCGGTGGGTACGCTTGTGGAGCGCTTTGCCAACGCGGCGTTCCGCCAGCGTGAGGGAGCCGAAACACAGCGGATCGAGCAAGCCTTTGACGTGCGTAAGCGGGAAGTCAAAACACAGTTCAACGTCGATCTCGAAGCGAGCACAAAAGTCTTGGCCGTGGATGTTCATGGTCGTACGCGGGCAATTCTCGGTCAGGCATTCGACTTTCGTGCGCGCCCTGGCGGCAAGATGCCGCCTCCGGAGGCACCACTGGTGCTGAGAGCCTCTGAGGAAGAAGCGCGCCAGTACCTGCTACGTTCCTGCCTGATCTCACTCAGTCCCGCACCGGGATTGCTACCCTCTCTTGCTCCCGAGATCGCCACCTTTCCTGGACTCCGTTCGGCTCGCGTGCCGCAAGCGCCCCCGCCAAAGCCCCCGCCTCCAGGTCCACCCTCGCGCGGTCCCGATATGCGTCCGTTTTTCCCTTACCCTTACCCCAACTGGGTCGAGTTCGACGGACCGCGGGCACTCACACGTATCCAGGAAGGGTTACGCCGTGAGTTCGCGGACGACTTCCGCTCCGATCATTGCCAGATTACGCTCGTCGCCAGCTACCACGGAGCGCGAAGAACCGTCAGCATCCGTCCGGGGCGTCTCCAGGTCGAGTTGCCTGCTCCGCACACCGATTCACCGGCCGATCAGGAGCCTGTGAGCGAGGATGTGGAGATCCCAGGCTGGGGAGCGAGCCGACACGTCGTGACAGGTGCGCGCCCGGGCCGTGGGCCGTCGTGGTTCCGCGTCTGGCTTCCGCCCCCACCCCCGCCGGCCGCTCAACCGGGCTACACCCGTTTCCTCCTCACCCGACCGCCGGATTTCTCGCTGCGGCTTTACGTCCACCTGGCCAGGCCTTACTCGGAACTTGACGCCAGGCTGGCGGCCGACCAGAAGGAACGCGACTCGCAACTCGATCGCGTCCGCGGCGAGACGCGGATGCAACTGGCGCAACTCCGCGCGCGACTCATTCTCATCGGCACTGGTACATTCGCGGCGCTGGTGCTGGGCGGTTGGTTGATCGTTGCCCGTGGGCTTTCTCCCTTGCGATTGCTGTCCGACGCGGTGAGCCGCGTTTCCGAGAAAGACTTCCGATTGCCCGTCGTTCCTGCCGAACTGGGCCGTGAACTGGCCCCTATTCATGCACGACTCACGCAAACGCTCACATTGCTGCAGCGGGCGTTTGCCAGGGAGAAACAGGCTGTGGCCGACATTTCGCACGAACTGCGTACGCCTATCGCGTCGTTGCTCGCGACCATTGATGTTGCCCTCCGCAAACCCCGCACGCCCGACCAGTATCGCACCACACTGGAAGAGTGCCGACTGATTTCCAAGCAACTTGGCCAACTCGTTGAACGCATCATGACGCTGGCATCACTCGATGCCGGCAACGATCATACCGCCACTGCGCGGGTGGATGGTGGCGACCTGTCGGCAGGTTGTGCTGCAGTCATCCGTCCACTGGCTGCTGCCAACAACGTGGGCCTCTTGACGACGCACGACGAGGAACTCTGGCTCGATACCGACGCAGGCAAACTCCGCGAAGTGTTGATGAACCTGCTGCACAATGCTGTGGAGTACAACAAGCCTGGCGGCACGATTGAATTGACGGCACAGCGCGAGGGGGATTCTGTAGTCTTCGAAGTGAGAGACACCGGAATCGGGATGACCTCGGACGTGAAAGATCGAATCTTTGAGCGGTTCTTCCGAGCTGATGCTTCGCGCAGCGCCACCGGGGTTCACGCCGGACTGGGCCTGGCGATCGTGAAGGAATACGTTGCGCGGCTTGGCGGCGCGATCACAGTCGAGAGTGAACCCGGTGTCGGCACAACATTCCGTGTCACGCTGCCGCTGGCAGCGACTACCCTTCCAGTCTCGGGCGATCGTATCAGAGCCCGTATTGTCCAGAGCGGCGCGTGATCGTCCCCGTCGGAACGAGGATGGTGTTGTGCCGTTTGACGACGAGGACGATTTCTAACCGACACAACCGCGGCCATTGTGGGTGTCGCTGGCACTCTGGGGACTGCTGGGGTGCGGTTGGGTCTGGGTCTGCTTCTGGTGATCATTCTCATCACGCTGACCTCCCTGGTCGCAGGCTTCTCCTTCTGGCCAGCATTCCTCGGTGTCGGTTTCGCATCCGCGGCCGGACGGTATCTCGCAGCTATCCGCTGGGTTGATTGCAATGGCCAGTGGCCATGACCGCGTCCGTGGCGCATCCGGCACGATTGGCGCTTCACGGCGCGCATCGCCTGGCGTTCTTCGATGGACCGCCCACGCTCCGCGGAGTAAAACGGAGAGTGTCGGCCTTCAGGAGGATGGATTATGGTCCGGGTCGCGTTGGTTGCAGCGCTGGCGGTGTGTACAGGCGTGGTGTTTGGCTGCGGCCCTGCGAAGGAACTACCTGACGAGTTACCTGGCAAGAGTCAGGAACCACTCGAACAGGTGACTCCGGCGCCCAAAGCCTCGGACGCTGTTGCCAAAGCATATGTAGAGAAGGCTGTGAATGCCTTTACAGGCAACAAACCGCAGTCGATTGAGAAGGGAAAGGTGGCTCGCGTTAGCCTCAAGGGCAAGATGCTGATGCCCGTGGAGGGCCAGAAGCTACTGGCTGAGGCGACCCGGAACGTGGCTGCGGTCTGGCCGGATCGTATCCATGTACTGACGGAGGTCCCCGCACAGCGATTAACAGTGGGAATGTGGCTGCGGCGTCCTCATCTGACGGTGCGCAACCGTGGCGAAGAGATCAGCCTCCCCAATCGCGCCGAGTACGAACGGAACCTTGTGGCAGACGGTGTCGGTGAGTTCTGGGTCATGTTCCTCTTCCCACTCACTGATTCCAAGGCCGTCGTATACGACTTGCGCACACAGAACCAGTCGCTGCCATCGGGCCAGTCAATCGAAGTCCGCACGCTGAAGCTCTCGCTTCCTGACCTACCGCTGTATCAACTCACATTTGACGCCAAGACAGATTCTCTGCTGCGCGTTGAGTATGCATCGAAGGAACTGGAAGTTCCCCACCGGAAACAGTGGATCATGTCTGATCACAAGGCAGGACCGGACGGATTGGCGTTGCCCTCCCGGATGCAGTACCGCCTCGACAACATTCCCGTTGAAGAATGGGAAGTCTCAAAGTGGGAGTTCCCTGCGTCAATTCCCGACGATGCATTCGACCCACCGCTGAAGAAGTGAACGACATGTGTGGCGAAGCATTCACTCGATCAGACCGCAGACGAGTGAACGCTTTACCTGGTTGTAATTGGTTCTTTGAGCCTCTCGGTCTTCGATGCGCGTCCACAGTGGAGCTAACCCAGACACATTCGTGTCACCGCGCCCAGTAGCAACTTCCCCTTCTCCCACTTGCTCACCTCGGGGCGCTGGCGAAGCACGTTGTAGTCGATGGCTTCGATGGCGTGCAGAATGGCACGGCCGCCACGGATAAAGAGATCGACATCGATCCGGGCCGCGCGCGGCAGCATCGGCAGGAGTTTCGCGCCGCGGTCGAAGAACCCGCGGGCGCGCTCCACTTCAAATTGCATGAGATTGCGGAACTCTGACGTGAAATGACTCGTGGCGATGTCTGTTTCGCTCACGCCGAAGCGAGCGCGTGTCTCGGCAGGAAGATAGATGCGGCCGATGCTGTAGTCGCGGGTTACATCCTGCCAGAAGTTCGCCAGTTGCAACCCCGTGCAAACCTCATCTGAAAGTGCTGCTCGTGTCTCGTCGAAGCACTCGAAGAGGTACAACACAAGCCGGCCTACGGGGTTGGCCGAATTGCGGCAGTAGCCGAGGAGTTGGTCAAAGGTGTCATAGCGGTTGACATGCTGATCCTGGGCGAAGGCGACAAGCAAGTCGAGGAACGGTTGCGGGGGAATGTCGAAGCGGCGGATTGTCTCGCGTAGCGCGACCATGACCGGGTGCGTGGGAGTGCCCTTGTAACACGAAAGCAACTCACCGCGCCACCAGGTGATGAGTTCGAGCGCCGCCTGCCCACAGGGAGTCTCGTCGGCCAGATCGTCCGACCAGCGGCAATAGGCATACACCGCCTGGAAGTGCGGCACCAGTCGCCGCGGCAGTACGAGCGAAGCGACCGTGAAGTTCTCGTAGTGCGACTTCGTGACGTATGCGCAGTAGGCGCGCGAATCCGCCAGAGAAACGGTGGGGTTGCGCCCCCCGCTCGCCTGGCTCCACGCTTCGAGTTCACGCGCGAAGTCCCAGGCCATCACTTCTTCGGTTCCGTGATGCAGATACGCGAGCTGAGTGTGAACTTCAGCCCGTCCATCTCGTATTCGCATTCAATGTATGAGGCCCGATAGCTCGTGCCTGGATGGAAGGAGAACTCCGCAGCCGCATCGCTGCCATCCTTGCTGTCAATCTGCTTCTTAGGCGACCACAACGACTTGCGGAAGTCGCGTGTGTTCGCCTCGGCAACATACACGCGCTGGCACTTGATTGCACCCTTGAAGTCGAGGGTCAGGTCGATCTCATTCGCCTTCTCGTCGCACTTCCAGTTGAGTGTTGGCATCGGCTTGCCAAAAATCTGGCAGTGGCAGAACGCGGAGAGCGTGTTGACGGCTCGAATCGGGATCAGTTCTTTCTTACCGTCGCCGTTCCGTTCGCGTAGGTCGTGGCCGGCATTGGGGACGTAGAGCACCCATTTCTGGCCTGGTAGGTCATCCCAGTAGGAGTTGAGCGCATCGAGCGGCCAGTAGGGATCGTTGGCACCGTTGATGATCATCTTGGGGAGTGTGAGCCGTTGGCGATAGACCCACGGGTCAACCATCTTCCAGAGCTTGTGCCCCTCGGTCGTCTTCGGGATTGGCACGAGCTTTCTCTCGGTGTAGTCCTTGATCATCTCGCTCGGTTTGCCGAAGGCGGTGACCTGGTTCTTCATTTGAACAGGCATGTTGAGCGTGTCAATGACGATGGGCGCGATGGCCTTCACGCGTCGGTCACCCGTGGCCGCCGTCAGCCAGCTCGTCCATCCTCGCTTCGATGCGCCCGTGACGACGAATGACTTCACCTCGAAGTTCCATTCCTTCTTCGCGAACTGCTGGAGGCAATCCATCGCGCGGACCACGCTTTTGACCATCGGGAAGAGTAGCGGCCAGCTTGGGTCTTTCGTTTCAAGGTATCTCACGAAGGTTTCGGCGATGAGGGTGTCTTCCTTCTTGCCGCCGAAGAGTGGTTGCTTGGGTACGCCAAAGAGAAACGCCACCGGAGCCTTCACTCGCTCCGCGATGGCCAGTCCCAGGACGCCGGAACCCACATTTGGCCTGCCGCCCTGATTCCAGAGCACCATCGTTTGTTGCGGCTTGGCACCCTTCGGTACGAAGACTTGGAGCTTGTGGTCCCACTTGATGTCGTGCCATGTTTGCGACACGAGATCGATCTCATAGACTGCGCCGGCGTCGGTCTTGTTGACCTTTGCGAGCGTCCAGGCGAACGAGTCGTCTTTCTTGCCAATGTAGTCCGTCAACTCGGTCGGCAGGGTGTCAGTGGGTGCGGCGGGCGCGAAGGCCGGGGCCGCAACGAGCCAGCTCAGAGCAAGTGTGAAGAGTCGCAAGGTCGAATCTCCGATAGGTGATCAGGTTGCGAGCCGTCTGGCGAAGAACACGCCTGTCGCGGAGGCGATGTCCTCTTTATGCGCCGTCAGACGGTGATCGCCGTCCTTGAGGAGTCTCAGTTCCACATCAGGGTAGCCAACATGACGGATGAAGAACAGGCTATCAGTGTGCGGGACGACTTCATCGGCCAGCCCGTGAAAGAGAAGGGCAGGCGTTCGCCAGCCGGCCACGAGCTGGACTGGTCGGTACCGATCACGTTCCTCCACAAGCCCATAGCCCAGTTCCGCGTTCACCCACTGATTCGTTAATTGCATACGTCCGGTGCGTTGCCACTGGTCGCGCTGTTCCGGGGTTAGTTCGTCCCAGCGGCGTTCCAGGAAGCCAAAGCCAGGTGCGGCGAAGACGCACCCAAGTACCGACTCTGGCTGTTGCCGGGTGAACCATGCGGCCGCGAATCCGCCCATGCTGGAACCGACTAACCCCAGTCGGACGTGCCCGCGCGCGACGAGCCAGTCTCGCACCGTGGCGAGATCTTCGACGAGGCGACTTGCGCACAGTTCGTGCGTCGCGCCGCTCGATTCACCGTGGCTGCGAAAATCGAAGGCGGCGAAAGCCCAGCCGCGGCGCATGCACTCGGCCAAGATAGCTTCGGATTTCTCTCCACCACGATGACTGCCGAAACCGTGAATCCAGACGACAGCGAAAGCCGTGTCACGATCGCCGGTATGATAAGTGCCGGCAAGTCGGTCGCCGTAAGGGAGGTCGATTGTGACCGCTGTGGATGTCATATTGAGTGAGGTTGTTACGGAATCGCGTGCACGGGTGCGTGTGGCACGCAGTGTGCGACACTCTCTCGGATGGTCGCTGAGTGTACTTGTGCAGAAGGTACTGGCGCGGTTATCATAGAGGTGTTGGTTCAACCGACGACTGATCCGATAGAGCCAGGACCGGCCTCTTCTTCTTGCCTTGCAATCTGACTGGAAAGCAAGGCATCCGACCGCCGCCTCACAACGACGACGGCCGCCTCGATAACCCAACGCTGCGGTCCTTGCCGCAGATTGATGCGAACACGTTCGGGTGCGTTCACGCGCCTGGTACCGAGTCGATGGGTGCTTGACCATCGCTTCTGTCGCTCGCCCTTTTTCGAGGATCGTGTCATGGACTTCCGTCCGCTTGCCGAGGCTGAACGCCGCCAGTTGCTGACCGCCCTCCGGGGTCACTCCGACCGGGGCGTCGCGCTCTTGATCGACCCGAAGGATACCAGCTTCGCAGGTACTTCCGAGGAAGTCCCTGACGAGCAGGTTGTCGTAGCGGTGAAATCGGTCCCGTGTCACTACTAACTGTGCTCGGTGAGCGGTGGGCCGTGGAGAGTTGAATCCTGTTCGCGGCTGGACAGATTGCTTTCTGCTGGCCCGCTGCCCTCTGACGACTGACCGCTCTCATGGGCTTGTTCGATACCGAACCCGGTAAGCGGCGGCTGCTGGCCGTCGAGATTCCGGCCATTGAACGCTACAACGCGGGCCGTGACCCCGAGTACCGCCTCATAGTGACGCGGGTCGGTGGCGGCCTGGTGCTGTCGTATTGCCTCAAGCCGTGTCACAACCTGTACCGGCTTGAGACGCGATTGCTCTCCAGCTACCCAATCGTTCCTCCTGAAACACGCATCTTGACGCCACTCAAACACTGTCCGCACCTACTCGAAGGGCAAACGATGTGCTTGTGGCGACAAGGTTCAACGCGGGCCAGCAGCCGGTGGGACGCGAGCCAGTTCAGTTGTGTATTCGCCATTGTCGCGGCATGGCGCTGGTTACTCTGTTACGAACTCTGGCATGAAACCGGTGAGTGGCCGTTACCTGAAGCCAAATAACGGGTCACTACCCGTGAGACGTTCATGAATCCTTGATCACTCCCATGCACATTTTCCAGATTGGTGCCGGCAGCGGCGGGATGGCGGTCCTCGATCTCGTCGCTCGCGATCCGCGCGTGAATCGCATCACGCTGGTGGAGCCGGACTTTTACTCGCTGCACAATGTTCACCGGCACCTTTTCCCACCCGCCGCGGTTGGCTGCATGAAGGCCGATCTCGCAGCGGAATGGATCCGCGCAATCCGGCCCGACATCGTCTTTGAATCACTCATCGCCGATGTCACGGACCCAGCGCGGCAGACGGATTACACACGAGTTGCTGCCGAATGCGATATCGGTATCTGTGCCGCTGATAACGAGAGTGCGAAGTTCGCCTTCGATGCGCTCATGCGTGTCGCAGGCAAACCCTGGACGCTCGGCGAAGTTCTCAGCGGCGGAATTGGCGGCTGGGTTCACCACTTTGTTCCAGGCGGCCCGTGCTATGGCTGCGTGGCAAGCTATCTACAACGCGAGGTGGCTGAACAACCCACGGGGCCACCGCCGGATTATCGCGATCCCACTGCAGCGCAGCCAGAAATGACCCTCCCGGCAAGCAAGGCGAGTATCGCTGTGATCGCGGGCCTCCATGCGACCTTGACCCTGGAAGAATCAAGACGCGAGGCGCCCACCAGCCTGCTCTTTTCCCTTCAGGTAGTGCCTGGCGTGTTCGACGTGGCGTACCGTGCACACCGGTTACGGATCGCCCGCTCGTCGACCTGTCTCACCTGTGGTGTGGCCACGGTCGCGCCAACCGGAGAGGCTCTCGATGCCGCAGTGGACGACGCGCTGGCTCGCCTGGGCGCGCGATAATCTGTTCCGCCGCGCCCGCCCGCGGGCAATCTCGGCCACCATCGGTTTCGAACGGATGGGTGTCACGCGCTGGGAATCCCCCGTGCCCTGGACGGCCGACGCCCTCGTGCTCGACATACTCCTGCGTGGGCCAGTTGCCGCGAATCGCAAGCAGGACTTCTCACTCCGGTTGCCAAGCGTCACCTTCCTGGCCGATGCGCTGCGCCCAGATGCGGACGACCGTTACCGCATTACATTCCGTTTCCTGGTTCCGGCGGCATCACGACGCGCTGATCTTCTCTGGCGCGGTCGCGTATTCGCCACGATTTCAGTGCCAGTCCTCACGCCGGGCGAGTTCCTCGCAGCGTTAACCGCTTCCGGTTCGACCCTGACGGTTCAGATGGCAGGTAGCGCTCTCGCGGCTACCTCATTCGTGCCCGATTCCTCCGACGGCCTCGTTGCTTCCGCCGTGCTGCGCTGCCGCATGGAACTCACACCCCTGGCTGAGCTTGGGCTGAAGGCCGTTTTCACCGACGATCTCACGGCGCGCCCGCACGCAGTGCCTGTAACACTCTCTGCCGCGCAATTGAACCGCACTGAAGCGGTAGTGGCCGCACTCTGCCCTGAATCAACGCGCCGTGCGGGAGGGTGGTGGGTGTCGTGGGTAGCTGGCGATCGCACGCTGACCACGCAACGCCTTCAAGCGATTCCTGTGGCGCGCTTCGAAGCTGGCGTGCGGTTGCTGGAAACGCGATTCGCGCTGCTCGACGCTGGCGGCAGCGTGCGGACAGTGAAACTCCCGCCGTCGCTGACCGGCGTGTCGTCGGTTGGCCCGTGTTTCGTGCTGAGTAGTTCCGATGCCGGGGCGGTGGGCGTTTGCCGGTTTGAGGTGTTGGGCGTAAACGCAGGCGATCCTTGCCCTCTCATCGTGCGCGAGGCAGAGGTTGTGGTCGCTGATTCGCCAACGCTGTTCGTGCCGGGGTTATTCGATCCGGTAGAGGTGGGTCGTGTCAGTGGGTTCGAGTTGCGGTTGCGCGGTCGGCTTCTGGGTGTGGCATCGCTGCGCCCCGTGCCGACCGCCGCGATCAACGCGGAGGGCGCCTTCACGCCGCCAGCCGATTTCGCCTGGACCTCCGCCGCCGACGACGAGTTGGTGGACCGTCTCCGGCGGCTCCAGGGGTAAGCGTGTCGCAGGTAGCATGGAACAAGCCGGCGGTTACTTCTTCCCCTTCTTCTTCGCAGGGTTCACCGGCCACGGTTCCACATTCGCACGCTTCGCATACGCCTCGTACTTTGCGGAAAGCTCCTTCACCTTCCCTGGCATCTTCGGGGCAAGGTCGTTCGACTCCACACGGTCATTTGCGATGTCGTAGAGCTGCCACGGCTGGCCGTGCTTGGCGACGAGCTTCCAGTTCCCGACACGCACTGCGCGGTTACCCTCGTGCTCCCAGTAGAGTGCATCACGCTCGATGGGTTTGTTCGCGAACGCGGGCACGAGGCTCTTTCCCTCCAGCGGTGTTGCATCCCTCGGATAGTGCGCCCCAGCGAGATCATAAACGGTCGCGGCGATGTCGATCAGATGGCCGGGTTGCTTCCGCAATTCGCCCTTCGCTGGAATCCCCTTTGGCCAGTGAACGATCAACGGTGTGCTGATGCCGCCCTCGTGGACCCAGTGTTTGTACTCACGGAAGGGCGTGTTACTGACATTCGCCCAGCCGCGGCCGTAAGCAATGTATGTATCCGCGGGGCCAGGCACGACCTGCTTGCCCATTCGGACAGGGTATCCGTCGCGCGTCTGCGCCGGGACGCTCCCGGCCGCGGCGAAGTCGGTTGACTTCATCGCAGGCAGGGTTGGTTTCTGCGGTCGCGCGATGTTGGGGTGGTTCTTGTTCCCGGTTCTGCCCTGGTTCTCCGCGCAGGCGCCGTTGTCTTGCAGGAAGAAGATCACGGTGTTGTCGAACTGGCCATTCTTCTTCAGTTCCGCGACGATCTTCGCGATGCCCTGGTCCATGCGGTCGATCATCGCCGCGTAGACCTCCATGCAAGCCGCTTCCCACTTCTTGTCGGCAACTTGATCCCAGTCGCCAGCCAGTGGTGAGGCGATCTGTTGTGGGTCGATGAGGCCGAGTTTCGACGCTTTCGCGAAGCGCGCCTTACGGATCGGCTCATAGCCCGCGTCGTACTTGCCGCGATACTTTGCGATGTCTTGTGGGAGCGCGTGCATGGGCCAGTGTGCCGTGGTGAAGGTGACATAGCAGAAGAACGGTTTGTCCTTGTTGTCGCGGGCATGGTCGCCGAGAAAGCTCACGACATGATCAGCGATTGCATCGGTGTAATAATAAGTCTTGGGCTTGTAGTTCGGATCGGAGAAGGCCGAGATCATTGTGTTGTCGGTGACGAGCGAGGACGGATCGTAGTAGCTTCCGGCTCCGTGGATGGTGCCGTAGAAGCGGTCGAAGCCACGCTGAAGTGGCCAGTTGTGCTTTGGACCCTCAGCGCTGGCGAATCGCGTGACGTGCCACTTGCCCACGGCGTAGGTGCGGTAGCCCGCAGGTCGGAGCACCTCACCGAAGAGCCGACACGACTTGTTCAGATCACCGCGATAGCCGCGTTTTCCCTTGTCCTGCATCATGTGCCCGATGCCGGCCTGATGTGGATAAAGGCCGGACAACAAGCAGGCTCGCGTCGGGCAACAGCGTGCGGTGTTGTAGAACTGTGTGAACCGCAATCCGTTGGCCGCGAGCGAGTCGAGCGTGGGCGTTTGAATCTCGCTCCCGTAACAGCCGATGTCGGAGAACCCCATATCGTCCGACATGATGACGATGATATTCGGTCTCTCGGCGGCACAGACGCGAGTGGAGTGAATACCGCAGACGAATGTGAATGCGATCAGTATGGAGAGGCGGCAGCGCATCGCGGGTGCCCTCGGGGAAGAACTCGATGGGTTCCGAGTCTCACATCTGGGACGAACAACTGTGAGTGGATGCCGCACAGCATAACACCCCCGGCAAGTGAGCGAGAGGGGCTGTCACAAGTTTTTCGTGTCGGTGCAGGACCAAGGATGAAGGTAGACGCGGCGGTGGAGATGACAGGGGAGGTGCGTGGTCGCAATCGAAGACAACCAACGGGTTGCTGAACTACGCGCGTAACCCCTGAGAGATAATCCTGACCACGATCTGGGCTGAGCTTGAACTGACAGTCGCGAACGGAACAGGACAAACAACACGGCGGGGGTGTTTGAAATGAACTGTTGCTCGTTCAGTTCACGTCAATCACCCTCGCAGCTTCAATCCTCAGTCGCAGTTTCCGTGCCAACGTGTCGCGGGTGGTCAGCGAGCCAGCCGTGAAAGGCTTCCAGTGCCGCAATCAGTACCTGCGGTGCCGCGCTCTTGGTCAGGTGGAGGTCGAAGCCTGCTTCGGCAGTCCGTTTGCGGGCCGCAGCGTCGCTCACGCCCGTCATCGCGATGAGCAGCACACGGCGGGAACCGACCAGTGTGGTGAGTCGACGTGCCAGTTCGCAACCGTCGATAACGGGCATGTGAATATCCAGAATGGCGGCAGCGAAGGAGAAATTGGTCGCGATTTCCAGCGCGGTCAGGCCATCGTAGCAGACTCGCACATCTGCCCCGTGGAGACGGAGCAACTCGGCCAGCGTGTCCGCGGCATCGTGGTTGTCATCCACAATCAGCACGCGGAGGGTCAGCGCATTCGACGGCATTACGAGTGACCTTCAACCAACCCATCCGTGGCTTTTCCAGTTGTGCATTGCCGTGCATTCCGTGATCCGCTTCGCCACGGCCCTGTGCCTGGTCACCCTGCGTCGCAACGCGCGTACCCAATCCCACGCCGGGAGGCACACCACCTGTGTTCGTGCGGTATTCGAGAGTGTGGGCCAGAATGCTACAGCAATCGAGCAGGTGTGACGACGTGCCGGAATGCGCAGCCAGGGTGCGACGATTGAGAAAGTTGTCGCCCGCATCTGATGGATTGGCACACGGTCCAGCAGCAGAAAGCGGGACCGTGTGCCTGGATTGACTCCTCCGTTACTTCTTCAGTGGTTTGACCATCTTCGCCCGCAGGAGGAGCTTGAAGCCGGCGGTGTTACCATGTGCGAGCAGTTCCACTCGATCGACAGGTTCGAGTAAGGCCGCGAGGCCAGCGAGTTGATCCGAGAGAGACTCTTTGTCGCCCGCGCCGGCTGTGGCCAGCAGTTTCGCCAGCATTGTGGCGTGTGAGGTGAGGTACGCACGGGTGGTGGTCGCGTTGAAGCGGACGAGTGGAACCTCGCCGCTGGGTTTCGGTTCACCCATGGGTGGCTGGAACGATCGGATCGCATCCGGCGAAGTGGAGACGAGCAAGAATTCGCCCTTGAATGTGAAGCAGGGGAGGAAGCCGGTTGGTAGGCCGTCGCCACTCAGCGAGGTGATAACCGTATCGCCATCCTTGTCCTCCCGGAGGGCGATCTGTGCCTTGTGGCGAGCGTTATATGCGATCCGTGCCGCCTGAAATGCGTATTCGAGCGACTGACGTAACGACTTCGAGGCCTCCACGCGCTTCGGACCCTGGACTCTCACCGCAGCCACCACGACCGGGACTTTCCCCTTCGCACCGATCGCGTGTTCCGTGGGCGGAAGAACCCAGACGCCCCAGTCCGGCCCGAGCGAGTCGAGAATCACCGGCAACTTGTCCTTGCCCATGATCGGGCCGAGAAGTTGCTCCATGGCCTCACGCGGGGTCGGCTCTCCGTCAGCGTTGAGCGAGACCAGGGAGTCGAGTAGCTCGGTGGGCTTCATGCGGCCACAAACAGCGGCCAGAGCACTCTCAGGGATCGCGCTCCATACAACCGACGGTGTGCGTGCGCCCACAAGCCACGACTTCGCGCCGGACGGCACCTTCGTTGGGTCGAACCGGACCGAGAGGCCCACTTCCATATTCACACCGAATGCGCAGTACACCGCAGCCGCTTCCGAGGCACGCCATGCCTCCGCGAACTTCATCAGGAAACGGCGTTCGTTCGGATGTGCGTTCTTGACCTTCGTCGTCAATTCCTCATCGAACGGCCGCGGATTGATGAGGAGCACCACGGCAGCACTGGCGACTCCGAGCGTTTTCATTCGCGCGACAAGTTCTGGCGGCTTGTCATTCGGAGATGTTCGGTCGCGGTCGATCACAGCCTTGATTTCCGCTTCTGACTGTGATTGTGCAAGAACGCCGCCACGGAAGCAGTAGAACTCGGAAGGCCCTTCCGACTTTTGCCGTTCGAAGTACGACTCGCCCGCGTGTTTGCGTGTGAGAACTGCTTTCAACTCCTTCGATTGAATCTGCGCCTCGTTCAACTTGCCGATCACGTCAGCAAGTAGCTCGGGCTTGCGAGGTCGGAGGAGGATGACAGAGCGTTCGTCGCGCGTGCCTGTGGCGGGAGCATAAGCGAAGACCACGGCATCTCCGAGGATGTCGTGGAACAGGTCGGTGGGCGTCACCCCGAGAGTCGTGAAAATGGGTGTGGCGGCATCGGTAGCGGATTTCAGAGCCGTGGAGCCGAGGAGTTTCTTTCCCAGTGTCGAGGTTGGGAACCATGCCGCGAACGGCGAGGCGGTGACCGTCTGTATGTGTGCGCGGAGGTCCTGCACCACAACTGTGAGTGCGAAGTCGTTTGGCGCAAGTCGCAGTGCCTCGTCGCGTGGCCCGGCGCGGGCGGGCAGTGCGAGCGCGAGTGCGAGTGCTAACGTCAGCAGACAGCGAGCGAGCATGCGTGGTGCCCAGTGGAGTTCGCTCGCCTGAGGCTGGCGTGCTTTGCGAACAGGGTGACGAGTTCTGGTGCTGTCATTCACGATCGTGGCGTCACGGCACCCATGTCGGATAGGAACCGCTTGAACGCTTTCTCAGCGGTGCCTGTAACAGGTTCCAGGCCGCTCTGCGCGGCAACCGGTAGTTCTGCGAGTGATCGGCGCGCAGGTGCGAGAATATCTGGCATGGGGTGATTCGGCGCTTCGGGTAACTTCAGTGCGCTGCCGAGGGCCGCGAGGAGTTTCGGCGCGGCCGCACCCGATTCCGCTAGCGGCCGGGGCACCTCAAGGAATTTCTGCTCAACCTTCGCGAACTCGTCGCCCAGGCGGATCGTTGCAGGGACGGAGTGCCTTGCCGGGGCAAGTTCTGGCCCAGCTTGCTTCGCGAGTTCGGGTAGCTTGTCGGGAGTTCCGTGGCGAGGCGGTGTAGGACGCATCACGAACGCCGCGATCACCACCGCGGCCGCAAGGGCTGCGCATGTGATGGCCTTGCCTGTCGTCCTGGCCGCTTTCCGCCAGACGTCACTACGACGGTCGTGCTGGAGTGCATTCACCACGCGATCAGTGAAATCAGCGGGAACGGCAACTGGCGCACTCGGAGTCGCGAAGACTACAGCGAAGGCGCGCGCCGCGCGGGTACGTTGCTGGCACGCGCGGCATACCGCAGCGTGTGGATCTGCCTCCAGTTCACAGAGAGGCGTCTCACCGTCGAGGGCACGTTGAATCAACCGGTCGGTTGCGTGGCACTCCGGCGGGAGCAGTTCCGGTTCGACAGAATCGTCAGGCTTCGCCATCAGTCACCCCCGGACAGAGGGGTTGGGGTTTTCGTTGGGTATCAGCCCGCGGGAGCGCAGGCGTTCGAGGATTTCGAGTCGGGCGCGGTGCAACCAGGTTTTCACGGTGCCAACCGGCCGGCCCACCACTTCGCCGATCTCCTCGTAAGATCGGCCGAGTTCGTGGAACAGGATGAACACCTCACGGTATTCGTCGCGAAGACAATCGACCGCGGCGCGAATCTCACCTGCAAGCTCGGTCGAATCATCGGTCGGACGCTGATCGGCGGTTTCATGCAGGTAGTCGACCGATTCCGGAACCTTGACACGTCGGCCAATCCACGTCCGACACCGGTTCACGGCGATTCTCATAATCCACGGCCGCAAGGGTCGCGTACTGTCCCACCGCCTTAAACTCCGAAAGACGCGCAGGAATACCTCCTGCGCCACATCCTCGGAATCGTGCAAGTGGCAGAGCAATCGGCGGCAGACTACGAGCACATCGCCCTGGAACTGCTCAACCAGTTCCCGGCTCGCGACCGGGTCGCCGCTGAGGCACCGTTTTACCAGCGCGGCGTCGGCGGACACGATCTGCCCTCGTCTTATACCTGTGGGCGCAAAGCGGGGTTTCAGAAATGCTCTTCGTGGAAGGCCAGGAAAGATTTCAGGGTAGGGAAAGAGTTCCGGGGTGGGAAGGTCGATCCGTATCCTGGCAATTCCGACTACAGGCATTCCCAGAACTGGCTCCGGTCGTGGTCTGAAACAGCTACTCAGGTCGCCACAGACAGTTGTTCGGCCGTACCCACTGCGTTCCACGGTCTCCCTGGGGTTCCCTGCTGTCCGGCTCACGGAGTCGCATCCGTATTGTAGGTTTGGTGGCCGGTCAAACCGCAGACCGGCTTTGGTTCCTTGCGAATAGGGCAAATGGGCTGTAACATTCGGTGGGATGCTCGCGTCCCAGCGGTCGCTTGCCGCCCCTCACCTTCGAGCACCGAAATGCCATCGCTGATTCTGCTCAAATCCCCGGATGGGGCCGCGCCGAACAAGTCCATTCCGCTTGTTGCGGACCTGATGGTGATTGGCCGGGACGAGAAAGAATGCCAGATCGTCATTCCACATACTGCGGTGAGTCGGAAACATGCGCAGATCGTCGCCTCCGGCGGTCAGTTTTTCATCGAAGACCTGAAGAGCCGGAACAAAACCTTCGTGAACAGCAAGGAGGTACTCTCGCCCGGCCGTCAACCACTCAAACCAGACGACCGGATCAAGATTTGCGATTACCTCTTCCGGTTCCACGATGAGCGGATCGCCAGGCCGATGGAACTACCCGCGTGGATGGGCAAGAGCGCCGACGCGGATGCAGAACTGCCTGACGAAACGGGTATGACGACCATTGAGGGAACCCAGACCAAAGGGACTGCGCAACAGTTCCTGGAAGTGGCCCCTTCAGATCGCCTCCGTGCCCTGCTGGAAATCAGCACGAATCTCTCGCGAACCCTCGAACTGGATCCGCTCCTCTCCCAGATCGCCGACACGCTCTTCAGCGTCTTCAAGCAATCCGACCGCTGCTTCCTGTTGATGATCGACGAAAACGGTCGACCCGCACCAAAGGTGATGAAGAGCCGACGGCCGGCGCTGGACGACACGCGCTTCAGTCGCACCATCGTGAAGAAGACCATCGACTCCATGCAGTCATACCTCAGCGAGGATGCCTCCAGTGATGCAGGGCTTGGCCCGGCTGCCAGCATCGCGGAGTTCAAGATTCGCTCGGTGATGTGCGTCCCTCTGACCAGCGCTGAAGGGAAAGCGATTGGCGCCATTCAGGTGGACACACAGGACCGTGGCAAGAAGTTCAGCCTCGAAGACCTGAACCTCCTGACAATCGTTGCCAATCTCGCAGGCGTCGCGATCGAGAAGGCGAGACTGCACGAAGCCGCGCTGGCCCGCGAGAAGGATCAGAAGGAAATCGAACTGGCAAGGAAGGTACAACTCGGCTTCCTGCCGCAGTCAGTGCCGGAAGTGCCCACATATGAGTTCTTCTCGCACTACTCACCCGCTCAGACTGTCGGTGGGGATTACTACGACTTCGTTGTGCTGCCTGGCGGACGAGTGGCCATTGTTCTGGGTGATGTGGCTGGTAAGGGTGTACCGGCGGCTCTGTTGGTTGCCAAACTCAGCTCCGAGGTCCGGTTCTGCCTGCTGACAGTGCCGAACCTCGCAGATGCTGTCTGCTTGCTCAACGAGCAGATGATCCATGGTGGGCTGGGCGACCGGTTCGTGACACTCCTGGTTATGGTGCTCAATCCGGCAGAGAGCACCGTGATCCTGGTGAACGCAGGACACATGGCACCCCAACACTACTGTGCGACAGATTGCACGGTCACTGATGCCGTATCGCTCGATGTGACCGGCCCACCGATCGGCGCACTCTCGGGCTATCCCTACGAGCAAGTGTCGGTGCAACTGGGTGTCGGCGATTCGCTAGTGTCTTACACCGATGGAGTTACTGATGCGATGAACCCCTCAGGCGCGCTGTTTGGCCCAGAAAAACTGACCGCCGCGATTCTGGGTGGCGATGGGGCCTTACCCGGCGTCGCGCAGCGCGCCCGCCAGGTGGGCGAACGCCTCGTGAGCGCCGTACGCCTACATGCGGCCGGCCGGCCGCAGAACGACGACATCGCCGTCGTGACCTTCGGTCGACTCGATGGCCCCCCGCGGACGGCCATCACACCGAGGCCGGATATAGCCGGCGCCGTCGCGGGTAACTGACGTTCTGGAATCGCCTCTTCCCGGTCGTTGCGCCTGAATCCAGGGGAGTGGTGAACGCTGATACTGACCGGAGGTGAGCCATGCCTGGACCAACCGCACTCCCAGAAGCGGAAGTCGAAGAGCAGCAACAGACGAAGCGCCAACCGCCGTACCACGTCGTGCTCATCAACGACGACGACCACAGCTACGAGTATGTGATCGAGATGCTGAAGATGCTCTTTGGCCACCCCGTCGAGAAGGGCTACCAGCTTGCCAAGATCGTGGACACAAAGGGGAGAGCAGTTGTCTGTACCACTAGCCTGGAACGCGCCGAGTTGAAACGTGATCAGATTCACGCATATGGTCCTGACCCACGAATCCCGCGATGTCAGGGATCGATGACCGCCGAACTGGAAGCCGCCGAATAACGCAGCGAACCCGGCCAGCCCACTTTCTTCGCCACGCGAATTTCCGGCGCATCGCGTGCCGCGTGGCGGTATCATTCTCTAATAGCTGGCTCGTGACTCCCGGAGGCCGCCATGACTCGCCGTGCGGCGTTCACGCTGATCGAACTTTTGGTGGTGATCGCGATCATCGCGGTTCTGATCGGCCTCTTACTTCCTGCCGTGCAGAAGGTTCGTGAAGCAGCGGCACGCATGAAGTGTTCCAACAACCTCAAGCAGCTCGCTCTAGCGGCTCATAGCTATCACGACGCGCAGCAGGCGCTGCCGGGTGCCGCGTACCTCAGCCCGAACCGCAACTCCACCCTCTTCGTCGAATTACTCCCTTACATCGAGCAGGGCAACATCTACCAGCAGTGGGATTTCCTCAACGACAGCAACAACAACATCCCCACTCGGCGGCTGGCGTCACTCACGGTCCTCTTCTGCCCTTCGCACCCAACCACCGACCCCAACTGCCTGACGACCTACGCTGGGAATGGTGGTTCGGGGAGTGCGTTTGGCCCTGGTGCGCCCAGCCTGCCCGACGGCATGTTCTACATCACTGGTCCAGGTCGGCCTGGCGCGACGCTCGTCAGTGTAACGGATGGCACCTCGCAAACACTACTGTTCGGCGAACGCCGCGTGGCCGCGGTCGACTTCGCAGCGGTCTTCGCGTCTGCGAATAACTACCACCCCACGCAGGGGCCGCCGAACGATGGCTGGGCACCGAGCGATCGACCACCGGCCTCCTTTGCGATGCAGTCACTTGCCACCTACTACCTGTGGGCGCCGCAGATCGACCCCGTTTCCGGCACCACAACCTGCAATCTCGTCAACGCGGCTGGCGGCATCATGGTCGGTGGCGGCTACACATGGACACCTCCTGCGCCGATCACCACCGGCATCCCGCCCGCCACATCCACCACATACCCGGCCGTGAACGATTCGACCGGCGCGAAGTGGAGCCTGCTCCTGGCGTCCATGCGTCAGCAACTCGGCGGCTACAGCAGTTTCCACCCGCAGGGGTGCAACGTGGCGATGGCTGATGGTAGTGTGCGGTTCCTTTCCTCCAGCATCTCGGTTCTCGGCACGCTACTCCCCATGAGCACGCGCATGGCCGGCGATATCGTGCGCGAGTAGCGCTGAAGTGAGTGGAAGGGAGCCATGAACAGGAAGGCCGAAGCCACCAAGGCTTCGGCCTTCCTGTTAGCAGATTCGCTGTGCATGCGAAGCGGGCTCTTCACCACCACTACTTCTTCGCTTCCTTCACCACCGTGATCGACTTGATGATCACGTCCTTCTTGGGGACGTTCTCAAAGCCCTTTGCGGAACCGGTCTCGACAGCTTTGATCTTGTCCACTACGTCGGTGCCATCCGTGACGCGGCCGAAGACGCAATAACCCACGCCGTCCTGCGCCTTGGCCTTGTCGAGGAAGGTGTTGTCCTTGACGTTTACATAGAACTGCGCGGTGGCACTGTTCGGCTCACGGGTGCGGGCCATCGCGATGGTGTACTTCTGATTCGACAGCCCGTTGCTCGACTCATTCTTGATCGGGTCGCGCGTCTTCTTCTCCTTCATGCCCGGCTCGAAGCCGCCGCCCTGAATCATAAAGTCGCTGATCACGCGGTGGAACACCGTGTTCTCATAGTGCTTGTCGTTGACGTATTGCAGGAAGTTCTTGACCGTGACGGGTGCCTTGTCCTCGAACAGTTCGACCTTGAAATTACCCATGCTCGTTTCGACGAGAACCACCGGGTTGGCGGCGCGCGCCGAACCGGCGGCCATCACGCCGAGGACCACAAAGCACATCGCCATCAGTTTGACCGACAACATGATAGACCTCCGCGTGAACCCGCTGGCACGCGACCCCTTGCCGCGAACGCAAGTGCGGGTACGTTTCATCCCCGAATTGTATACGAGTTGCACAGCCACGAAGTTCCAAGTTCCTGGTTGAAACCGATCCACCTCTGGTGTCTGCTGTCTGGGAACTCGTACTCCGCTTCCTGGATCGACCGAGGTTCACCATGCGTTCGTTGCTTGCTGCCGCTCTCTTTATCGCTGTAGCAGTCTTCATCGCCGTGACTGAACCCGCGCCCACATCCGCGCAGGAAAAGAAATCCAACAAGCAGAAGACGAAATCGAAATTCGCACCGCCGAAGGCCGCGAAACCGAACGATGCGACACTGACGACCATTGCTGAGAAGACCGGAGAACTTCGCACAGCCGTCGCGAAGTTGAGAGCGCGGAAGATTCCAGACGATGTTCTCATCGAGGTCGAAATCTATCTGAAGGCTGCGGAAAATATCGTCCGTTTCGCGGAATGGTACAGCGCCAACAGCGGCAAGTGGGCGCTGACCACGCTCGACCTGGGTCTGGCCCGCGCCAGGCAGGCCGAAGGCGGCAAGGCAGTCTGGCGCGAGACACCAGGCAAATGGGTGCTGCGCGCGTATCGGTCGCAGGTTGATCGTTCGATCCAACCCTACGCAGTGCTGCTCCCCGTTGAATATGGCAAGGATCCGAAGAAGAAGTGGCGACTCGATGTGGTATTGCACGGCCGTGACTCATCGCTGACAGAGGCCAAGTTCATCGCTACACATCAGGGCACCGCGCCGAAAGACCGCAACTACATCCAGCTCGAGCCATACGGCCGCGGCAACAACGCGTACCGCTGGTCGGGTGAATCGGATGTGTTCGAGGCGATGAGAGCGTTTCAATCCGCCCGCACGGTTGATCCATTCCGCATTGTCCTCCGCGGTTTCTCAATGGGCGGCGCGGGAACATGGCACATCGGATTGCATCACCCTTCCGAGTTCTGCGTGATCGGGCCAGGGGCAGGCTTCACCACAACGCATGGTTACGTCCCGAATCTGCCGAAGGAACTTCCCGACTATCAGGAGAAGTGTCTTCGGATCTATGATGCGTACCGCTATGCGGAGAATGCGTTCAACGTGCCCGTGGTGGCGTATAGTGGCGAAATCGACCCCCAGAAGAAGGCCGCGGATAACATTGAAACCACTCTGAAGAAGTTCAAGGAATCGGTGAAGTTCACCCACCTCGTCGCACCGGGACTGGCTCACCAGATGCCGAAAGCATGGCAGGAGAAAGCCGAAACGGAGTATCGCAAGTACGCTGAGAAGGGCAACAACTGGGATCGTGAGCGGATTCGTTTTGTCACATACACGCCAAAGTATGCCTGGTGTCAATGGCTGGTTGTTGAGGCGCTCGACGAGACTTACCAGAAAGCCGTGGTAGATGTCACGCACACGAAGGGGAGGTTTGTCGTCAGGACGACAAATGTCCGTCGCCTGAAGTTATTTCCAAACGATGGCCTCACGGAAGCAGTAACCATCGACGGACAGAAAGTGAAGTTGAACAAATCGAATCCGGCTACCATCTCGCTTGAAAAGATCGATGGGAAGTGGGGTGAGAGAAAAGATTCACGACTGGTGATCATCGAAAAGGATTCGCGGTGTCCGGGACCAATCGATGATGCATTCTCCAGGATTTTCAAGGTCGTTAGACCGTCCACCGAGGGATTCTCAACAGCGGGGGACAAGTTCGCAGACGCATCCGTTACTCAGTTCTCAGCGCTCTGGGATCGATACTTCCGCGGAAAATTGCCGTCGATGAAAGCGAACGAGTACGACACCACAGACGCGACGGTAGTACTCTTCGGCGACCCGCAATCGAACCCACTTATCGCGAAACTGCTCCCAAAGTTACCGATTACCTGGACGAAGGAGAAACTCGTTGTCAATGGCGTGGAGTACGACTCCAAGACGCATCTCCCAGTACTGATCTACCCGAACCCGACAAACCCCTCGCACTACATCGTGATCAATAGCGGGCACACGTTCAAGGAAGCTGACCTGAGGGGCACAAACGCGCTGCTGTATCCGCGTCTGGGCGACTGGGCCATCATCAAACCGGCGCCGACTGCCAAGGACCCGGCCGCATATGAGGTCGCCGCCGCCGGGTTGTTCGATGAGAAGTGGCAGTTCCCCAGAAAGAAATGACCCGATGGAAATCGCGAGAGTTTAGTTGACTTTAGTACACTATCACTCATAATATCTACAACGTGCGTGAAGAGGTGCCAGATGTTCACTGCTATCGCCATTGCACTTCTCATTGCCGCTGGCGATGAGCCGAAGACGTTTCTTGCACCAGGAGCGAAGGTTGAGAAACTCTGGTCGGCGGGCGAGTTCACGGAGGGCCCAACCGAAGGCCCGGACGGGTGTGTCTACTTCTCCGACATCGGCAACCGCATCATGAAGTTCGACCCGAAGAGCGGCAAAACGACAGCGTTCCGAGACCCTGGTGGACGATCGAACGGTATGAAGTTCGACGCTCGAGGTCGACTTGTGGTGTGTGAGGGTGCGAACACCGGAGGTGGTCGGCGGATCAGCCTCACGGAAGGCAACAAGATACGGACGTTCGTCGATCGAATCGATGGTAAACGATTCAATTCGCCAAATGATCTGACAATTGACGCGAAGGGCCGCATTTACTTCAGCGATCCGCGCTATGTCGGTAACGAGAAGCGCGAACTGGATCACGAGTCGGTGTACCGTGTTGACCCAGATGGGACAGTGACGCGAGTCGTGAACGATGTGACAAAGCCCAACGGACTCGCGATCTCGCCCGACGGCAAGACGCTGTATGTCGCCGAATGCGGCGGGAAGAACGCACGGAAACTTCTTGCGTATCCCTTGAAGGCGGACGGCAGCGTAGGCAAGGGGAGGTTACTGCACGACTTTGGCGCAGGCCGTTGTATTGACGGAATGGCTGTCGCGGCTGATGGGACCATCGTGGGCGCTGCCGGGAGCAAGAACGTGGCTGGTATCTGTTTTTTCAGCCCTGAGGGGAAGCAAATCGGCTTCTTCCGCGTACCCGAAGGCCCCAGCAACTGCTGCTTCGCCGGGAAGGAGAAGAAGACGCTCTACATCACTGCGGGGAAGAGCCTGTATCGGGTGGAGTTAACGCTTGCGGGTCGTTAGCTGTGGGTCGTTGTACTCCGACCGCACTCGCACGACTTACGACCTGCGGGCTTCACACTCGGAGAGTGCCATCTCCACGATACTCCGAACCATGCAACCCGTGCCGCCAGCGTCGAGGGCCGGTGTCTCGTTGTCGGCCCAGGCTGGCCCGGCGATGTCGAGGTGGACCCACTTAGCGTTACCGATGAACTGCTCCAGGAACTTTCCGCCTGCGATGGCACCGGCCCAGCGGCCGCCACCGGTGTTCCGCATGTCGGCCACTTTGCTCCTGATGAGGCCGTCGTAACTCGCATCCATTGGTAACTTCCACGCACGTTCGCCGGCGCGAGTCACGGCTGCGAGAATCTGATCACCCCACGCATCGTTGTTTGTCATCAAACCAGTCGTCTCAGCGCCCAGCGCGACCAGACACGCGCCCGTGAGCGTGGCGAAGTCCACGAGTCGGTCTGTCTGCTCGGAGGCAAACGACAGTGCATCTGCCAGGATGAGCCGCCCTTCGGCGTCGGTATTCAGTACCTCGATGGTCTTGCCGTTGCGAGCCGTTAGCACGTCGCCGAGTTTCATCGACTTGCCGCCAGGCATGTTCTCGACCAGCGCCAACACGCCGAGGATGTTCATTGGCAACTTCAACTCGGCGACAGCCTGCACGCCGGCCAGCACCGCAGCGGCACCGGCCATGTCGCACTTCATGTCCACCATACCATCAGTCGGTTTCAGTGACAGGCCGCCACTATCGAAGGTAACACCTTTGCCCACAAGGCCGAGTGTTGGCCCGCCAGGACAACCGTTGTATCGAAGCACGGCGAGACGCGCCGGACGTGCCGATCCGTGCGCGACAGCCAGCAGTGAACCCATCCGCTCGGCCGTGAGTTGCGATTCGTCCCACACATCGACCGCGAAGCCCGTGACGCGCCCTGCATCGGCTGCCACGGTTGCAAATGTCTCTGGGTAAAGTTCACATGGAGGCGTATTGACCAGTTCGCGCGCCAGCCACAGCGCGCGGGCCTCGGCACGCACACGCGGTAATTCGTTCGAGTTTCCACTGAGGAGCAGAATCTGATCCGGGGCAAACCGCGATGGCGTGGACTTGCGGATTCCTGGCCCCTGGCATCCCTGCGCGGCGCCAACGCCAACCGCCAGTGTCCACTCAGGCCCTGGCACCACGACCGCGACTGTGCTGAGCTTTTTCCCAGTAACAAGGCGCAGCGCCGCAGATGTGGCATCGTGCAGGGTGGACCGCCGTGCTTCATCGCGTTTCCCCAACCCCACGAATAGCAACCGCGTCGCCGCGATGTCAGAGGGGTTGAGCACCGGGAGGAGTTCGAGATGCTTGCCGGTGAAGTCGCCCGCATCGCGGAGTTTTGAGAGTAACTCCGCGCCTGGGCCAGTGGGTAGCTCGTCGGCCCACACACCGAGTATGAGCCAGTCGGCCTGAACGGTCGCGGCGGAATCGGAGGTTGCGTCGAATTGTGTGACAGGATGGGTGAGCATGAGTTCGCGATTGGAGGGTGTTCTCGTTCCCGCCATCATAGGAGACCAGATGGCGTCGGTCTTCAGGTATCGGGAGGGAACCATAACAGTTTGACGGTTGCTTGCCAGAGGTTGGAGGCGGTGGTCATGTCGCTTTCGCCCTCTCCTGCAGACAGCGGTGGTCGATCACCAGCCCGTCGGCGTACTCGATGCGCTGCAACTCGCCGCGTTTCATCTCCAGTAGCGTGGATCGCTCCGTGAGGATCACCGCGTCCTTGAATAGCCCTACTTGGCTCCGCACTTGGCTCCGCACTTCGTTCCGTGGGATGCTAGATGGAATGCCCGACAACATCGCCGCACCGTGCCCACTTTCCAGACAAGAGCCGTAGGCAGGAGCTTGGCGCTTCGGGCGAGATCGGTCAGTTCCTTACTGGAGACGGGCCGTGCTTGCTGCCGTCAACCGTGTAGAACCATTCGCTGGGCATGTTCGTCTCGTGGTGTGGGTCAATTTCCGGTTGAATCCGGTGGTAAAAAGTCGTCGCGGCGGAATGCCGGTGCATTGCGGGTACGTTACTTCCGCGGCTTCACTGGCGCGAAGAGTTTCAACTGCTCTTCCACGGCAGCGACGAGCTTTGGATCACTGCGACGCACCGCCATGACAAAGGTTGCCGCCTCCGCGCTGGGACACGAGAGCGCATAGCGGACGATGCACCGCCTCACGATGGGTGCGGCATGCGTCGGCTTGCCAAACTGCGCGAAGACGGCCGCGCTAAGCTCCCAGTAGCCCCACCGGCGCAGATCTTCAATCGCCTGGTCCGCGAGGTCGCCTTGCGGTAGGAGTGCGGCGCAGCACTTGAGTACCTCAGGCTTGCAGGCGGTTCCATGTGTGGCCTGAAAGAACCGCACGGTGTTGATACACGAGAGCCGCACCGCGAACGATTCCTTCTCACTGGCCAACACAGTTGCGGTGAACGCCCAGCCTTCTTTCGGTGCGAGAAGCACATAGCCCGCGAGCAAGCCACCGAACGATTCACGCACGCGATCGGCCAGCGGAGACTGCTTCAGCATCCTGGCGAAGAACGCCGCGTCGTCGGAGCCGCCGCAGACGCCGAGTAAGTACGAGAACACGCCAAGCCGATCACCGGGGGTCTTCTCATCGACAATGAGCTTTCGCAACACAGCGGGGTCGAAGTGCTTCGCGCTCTTCTCAATCTCTGTATCAGAGGCGCGCGCGAACTCCACGAAGGCATCAGTCGCAACGACCGGGTCGGGCGACGCGAGATACTTGAAGAAGTACGCCAGTCGCGTCGGGGCGTCGGCAGTGCTGAACTTCGCCGAACCCTTGAGATACTCGACGACTGTAGCGCTGGCAGGCACTCCGAAGGACACATCGAGCTTGCCGTTGGCAACACCGCAGAACGCGACATAGCCCGCAGGTGTATCGCCGACTACCGGCAGGTATGCGCGGATCGTCAGCACTCTGAGGTTGCCACGGGCCGGATCGTCTTTCAGCAGTTGCGATGCATGCAGATCGGTGAATCCCTCGTCGGTCCTGGGGTCGAAGCGTGGGTTCTTGAGCGTGCCATACACAACAGCTTTTGCCTGCGCAAATTGCATCCGTAGTGTCGGCTTGGTACGGACGTTGTCGCCGCAGAAGGTGCAGGCATCGGCGCGACGCGGAGGCGATGAGTGTGAGTGCGAGTGCGAGTGTGCGGAGCATACGCGGCCTCCGTGGAATCGTGTGGCCGAGGTGATACCCGGAGTGAGCTGTCGAAGGGAAGGGCAACAGTGCAAGAGGCATCACAGGCACGGAGAAGGTCCGTGTGAATGTTCCCGAATCACGTTCGGGCTTCTCGGTGCCTGTGGGGTGGAGCGTTCCTCACTTCTTTTGCGGTTCTGGCGGCTTGGGTACGCTCTTGAGTTCGTCTTGCAGCAAGTCTTCAATGAGTTTCACGCGATCCGGATCCGCCTTGCGCGCTGCTGCGACATAGGCCGCGGCGGCAGTGTTCTTCGGGTCGGCGGTGCTGGCAGCGAGGGCGAATTTCAGGATCGCGCGCCGGTTGATCGGTAACGAGTTGTGGCTCTCCAGTTTGGCACAATTGAGCACATCGCCCGTCATCCCCCAGGCTTTCCACTTGCGCAGGTCGTCGATGGGCATGTCGGCGATGTCTGCGTGCGCCAGCAACGACTTCATGCCGGCAAGGATTTGCTGATGTGTGAGTACGTCGGGTCGATACTCCCAGAAGAACCGGAGTACCTTCAGCCCGGCATGTTTGACCAGGAACTCCTTGCTAGGGTCAGTCACGAGCTTGGTCAGGTATTCGTAGCCGCCCTTCCTGTCGAGAATGACGTAACCCATCACCAGCCCGTCGAGGCCGCTGCTGAACTTGCGCTCAGGATCGTCGAGAAGTTTACGAAGTTCCTTCGCCACCTCCGGCTTGCCGCAGTGCCCCAGCAGCAGCCCATAGAGGCCATACCGTGACGCGCGGGTGTTCGGATCCTTCAGCCACTTCAGTAGCGTGTCGGCCGGCAGTTGGGGCGCGAGTTTCTGCACATCCTTGTACTCGGCGAAGGCGAACTCGTTGTAAGCATCGCCACTGATCTCGATGTCGGGCGATTCGAGGTAGTTGAAGAAGTACTTCAGCCGCGTGACGGTGTCTTTCTGCTTCACCTCCAGCGCGCCCTTGACATATTCAGGCAACTTGCTGTCGGGTGTGACGGCGACACCGCGATAGGGGTCGACGTCGCCATTGACCACGTTGAAGAAGACGAGATACTTTGTCGGCTTGGCATCCGGTGGCACAAACCGCGGGATCGTGAATACCTTCTTCCCTTTCACCAGCGCATGCGACTTGATGACTGCGTCGATGGCCAGTTCGGTTGTTCCTTTCGATGAACCAGGATCATTCGGATCGCGCCTGGCGTTGCCGAATGTGCCGTAAAGGATGAAGTCGGCCTGGGCGACTTCGCTAGTGAGTGTCTGGCCTGAAGGGGGGCCGCATGCGGGGCAGGCTTGCGCGGATGGGATGAGCGAGAGACAGGCCGCGGCCACGGCGGCGGAAAGCAGCGTGCGAATCACCATGCGAATTCTCCGGAGGCGGGGAAAGGTATTATCGTGGCTGGCCACCTGGAGCTAAAGCTGCAATTCGTGCGCGACACGCGGAATATCACGATGTCAAACCGGCTTCCAGTTCAGCTAACCGCTGCTCCACCAGCAACAGGGCGTCCTGCCCTGTCTCTGGGAGGTTCTGCCGGATGGCTTCCAGATAGTAGCGCGACTTCGACGCGGTCTTTCGGCGGCTTGTGGGCGAGAGGTGGTGCGAGTCGGTCAGGTTGTCGTAGATGTCAGCGAGTTTCAGCACCTTCACCTGCCACTCGGCAGCGGCTATGGCCTTCGCATAGCTCTCCTCGCGCTCGTCGTGCGGTAGGCGCATGTCCTTCGTCAGCGCTGCGACCCAGGCGGCCACCTCGGTGCCAAACTGTTCGATGATGTCATCGCAGTCGGTGGCAGTATCCTCAATTGTGTCGTGCAGCAGCGCCGCAGCGAGCATCCGCGGGTCGTCGAAGCCGAAGACATGGCGGACAACGAGGCAAACGCGGAATACGTGGCTGACGTATGGGGTTTGTCCGTCCTTGCGTTTCTGATGCTGATGTGCGCGCGCCGCGAATGCCGCCGCCGCAAAGGGAAGTTCGGACAGAGCGATGGGTGATGTGGACATGGAGTGGATTATACCTGAACGGACCATCACTCGCACGCGAATCGCCGAACATCCGAACGAATGCGAGTGGCCAGGTACGCGAGTTGTGAAGACGCCTGGGGAAGGGCAGAGTATTCTCACCTGTACCTGGTTCGGTGCGTTGAGGCCGCACGGTGGGTTGAATTGAGAGTGATTCACGCGATTCTGCACGACTGTTCCCGATCCAGCGTTAACCTCTGACATGACCGAGCGCGAATTCGCACTGGAAGTTGTTCGCAAGCTCCAGGCCGCCGGCTTCCGGGCGCTCTGGGCTGGCGGTTGCGTGCGTGACGAGAGACTTGGCCTCACACCTCAAGACTATGACGTGGCCACCTCCGCACGCCCGGAGCAACTCCGTCCGTTCTTCCGGCGACGCAACGAGATCGGAGCGCACTTCGGCGTGGTACAGGTCATCGGCCCGCGCGACGAACACGGTAAGTGGCTCACGGTGGAAGTCGCGACCTTCCGCTCCGATGTGAGCTACACCGATGGACGTCGGCCCGATGCCGTGGTCTTCTCCTCAGCCGAGGAAGACGCGCAGCGCCGCGACTTCACCATCAACGGCATGTTCTTCGACCCCGTGAAGAATGAACTGATCGACTTCGTGGGCGGGCAAACGGACCTGGACGCCAGGCTCCTCCGCGCGATCGGGAATCCTGAGGAACGTTTCGCCGAGGACAAGCTTCGCATTCTCCGCGCGGTTCGCATCGCGACACGGTTCAATCTTGCCATCGATGCTGCCACGCAAGATGCCGCGAGGCGGATGGCTTGCGAGATTGGGGCTGTCTCCGCGGAGCGTATCGCCGAGGAACTGCGGAAATTACTGACCCACCCGAATCGTGCTCGTGGGCTGCAGTTGCTGCGTGAATTGCATCTCGTCGCGCCCATCTTGCCCGAAGTGGCTGCGGAAGCGGAGTGGGCACGCGCCGCGCGTGTCGTGGAGTGTCTCGGCTCTGAGGGCCATGCGACTACGCCGCGGATCGCGATGAGCTTCCCCCTCGTGTTCGCTGCAGTGTTGCACCCTGCAGGGGCAGCCGCAACTGCACGCGCAACACTCCGGTTGCGACTCTCCAACGCTGAAGCATCGCGCGTGCAGTGGCTCGTCGATAATCAGTCGGTGTTAAACGACGCACCACTGATGCGGCCAAGCAGGCTCAAGCCGTTGCTGGCTCATTCTGGAATCGGCGAGTTGCTTGTCCTTCATCGTGCCATCGCGGAGGCATGCCACGCGAGCCTCTCCGCAGTGGAGTGGTGCGAACGGGTGCTGAACGAGACTTCACCCGATGAGTTGAACCCACTGCCGCTGGTGACTGGCGAGGGGCTGATTGCGATGGGACTCAAGCCCGGTCCCATGTTCAAGCGACTTCTCGACGCGGTGCGGGAGTCGCAGCTTGACTCGCGGATCCTGACGAAGGAAGAGGCGCTGACCCTGATCCGCGAGCTGATGCGGCAGTGGGCAGCGGAATCGTCAGACGTGCCTGAAGGACCGCCGGTCTGACCACGATCCGCCCCCCGCCGACCACCTCGTTCCACCAGAAACACAGTAGTCGTGCGGCCGTTCGTGGCACTTCGCGTAGCGAAACCTTGCTCGTCCCCCCGGCGCGCGGGCGATGCGTGACGGGAACCTCCTTCACGGCCAACCCCACCTGTCGTGCGCGTGTTAGCATCTCAGTATTCACGAAGAAACCGCGCGATTCCGGCAACAACGGCGGCAACGCATCGCGCCAGAACACCTTCAACGCGCAGTCCACGTCGCGCACGCGCGTTCCACAGAGCGCGCGGGCCATGAGATTGTAACCGCGCGAGAGGATGCGCCGCCGCCACGGGTCTTTCCGGTCGGTGCGGTAGCCAACCACTACTGGCGTTTCCTTCGCCAGTTCGACGAGAGTGGTGAGGTCGGTCAAGTCGAACTGGCAGTCCGCGTCGGTGAAAGCGACCAGTTCGTACCGCGCACCCTCGAATCCTGTCCGCAAGGCGGCGCCGTAGCCACGGTTGAGGCGGTGGGGGATCAGTCGCGTGTGCGGCGATTCCGGCAGCACGCGACGTACCTCCTCGGCGGTGCTGTCGTGGCTGCCGTCATCTACGACGACGATCTCGAAGCGTGCGAACTGCGTTGTCAGTGCGGTCTCGGCCTCGCGCACCGCGCGGGCGATCACTTCGGCTTCGTTGTAGGCAGGGATGACGAGAGTGATGCCGGGTTGACGTACCGCATCCATGTGGATTCTCACAAGAAGGACCGCCAGGCCAGGCGTGACACTGAGCCACGATCCTAGGGAACGATAACGCCATCGCGCCTGGTCGCGAGTCCGAACCGTGCTCCCAGCGCGGGCTGACAGTAGCACCCCTGGGAAATTGCGTAAAGTGCGGGTTGATCGAAATAGCACTTGTCGGGTACCCTTCTCCGGGTACAAATGGAATAGCGGGAGTGCTGATTCCCGTTGTGCGATCCTGGAGGGGCGACTCGTGACGCTACTCAGCCGTAAGGCAGATTACGCCCTCCTGATTCTATCGTACCTGCATCAGAACAAAACCGGCGGTACGGCACACGCCATTGCAGCCCAGTTTGATCTGTCACGCCCCTTTGTCGCCAACATTCTGAAAGAACTTTGCCAGAAGGGATTCGTGACCAGTCGCCGCGGCGTGAAGGGCGGTTACTCGCTGGCACGCGATGCGACGAGTACAAGCCTCGCGGAGTTGCTGGAAGCGGTGGAAGAGGGCTTCCGACTCACGGTATGTAGTCATGGGGCCGCGGAGTCGCACTCCGATGCGTGCTCCCATGCCGACTCTTGCACTGTAAAGGGGCCGATGGCGGAGGTCCATCAGCGCTTGATCGGCGTGCTTCGCGGGGTCACTCTCGCCGAATTATTCGACCCGAAGGCCGCGCCGTCCGCTCTGCGCGCGCTGCCCGTGCTCGATGTGGACGGTCGCTGCCCGCCGGCCATCGAGAGATTCCCTGCGTAGCGGCATTTCACTCCATCGCGGGCGAACCCCGTACAGACATAGCGAACATCCCATGACGCCAAGAACGATGCCGATTTACATGGACAACAACGCCACGACGCGCACCGATCCGCGTGTGGTGGATGCCATGTTGCCCTACTTCACTGAGATGTATGGCAACGCTGCCAGTCGCAGTCACGCTTACGGCTGGGAAGCGGAAGAAGCCGTGGAGAAGGGACGCGCGCAGATCGCAGAGATCATCGGGGCCAGCGCGAAGGAAGTGATCTTCACCAGCGGCGCGACGGAGGCAGTGAACCTCGCGATCAAGGGCGTCGCGGGCATGTATAAGAAGAAGGGCAACCACATCATCACGCAGGCGACCGAGCACAAGGCAACGCTCGACACCTGCAAACGGCTGGAGCGAGACGGCTTCCAGGTGACGTATCTGCCGGTAGACAAGTACGGTCAGGTTCACGCCGATCAACTGCGCGAGGCCATTACCGATAAGACGATCCTTGTCTCGATCATGGCGGCGAACAACGAAATCGGCACGGTTCAGCCCATCGGAGCCATCGGTCGCCTTTGCAAAGAGAAGGGCGTTCTCTTCCACACTGACGCGGTCCAGGTGGTCGGCAAGGTGCCAGTGGACGTGGAAGAAATGGGCATCGACCTCCTGAGTCTCTCCGGGCACAAGCTGTATGGCCCAAAAGGAATCGGGGCACTGTACGTTCGCAAGAAAGACCCGCGAGTGCGGCTCGAACCGCAGATCGACGGCGGCGGCCACGAACGCGGCATGCGTTCCGGGACGCTCCCGGTACCGCTGATTGTGGGGTTGGGCCAGGCGTGCGCGATTGCGAAGGCCGAGATGCCGGAAGAATCGCAACGCACGTTCCGGCTCCGCGAGCGGCTCCGCGAGGGAATCATGTCGAAACTGCCAGAGACATACCTCAACGGTCACCCCACGGAACGCTTGCCTGGGAACGCGAACATCAGTTTCGCCTATGTGGAGGGTGAGGGGCTGATGATGGGAATCAAGGACGTGGCCGTTTCGAGCGGCTCGGCATGCACGAGCGCCAGCTTGGAACCGAGCTACGTTTTGCGAGCACTCGGCGTTGGTGATGAACTGGCGCACAGTAGCATCCGATTCGGCCTGGGCCGGTTCAACACGGAAGCTGAGGTGGATGCCGTGGTAGAACTGGTCGTCCGTGAGGTGAGCCGACTCCGCGAGATGTCCCCGCTCTACGAGATGGTTCAGCAAGGTATCGACATCAAGAAGATCGAATGGGCGCATCACTAAGAGAGAAGTGCCGCCGCTATCATGCAAGCGGCATGAATCCTTTTCACACGAAGTGACATCAAACTGGTCGGGAGATAACGATGCCATACAGCGAGAAGATTCTGGAGCACTACAACAACCCGCGGAACGTCGGCAGCTTCGACGCGACGGATCCGAGTGTTGGTACAGGGCTGGTCGGCGCGCCGGAATGCGGCGACGTGATGAAACTCCAGATCAAGGTGAACCCGGAGACAGGCGTCATCGAGGACGCGCGGTTCAAGACCTTCGGTTGCGGATCGGCAATTGCCTCGAGTTCCCTCGCGACCGAGTGGCTCAAGGGCAAGACCGTGGAGGAAGCGGAAGGTATCAAGAACTCCGAAATCGTGGAAGAACTGGCGCTGCCGCCGGTGAAGGTCCACTGTTCGGTGCTGGCCGAGGACGCGATCAAGGCCGCGCTGAAGAACTACCATGAGAAGCAGGAGACCGCGGAGGCCCCGGCAGCCAGTCAATCCCAGCAGCCCGAACCCGCCACGGTGTAACCCCGCCGGCGCAGCGTGGTATAATTTCAACAACGAACCGATTACTTCCACAATCGAAAGGTGCTTCCGATGTCCACGACAGTTGTGAACGAGGCACAGAGTCTGGGTGTGAAGGGCGCGCCTGCGGTCGCGCCGGTCTCCGTCACTGAGAAGGCCGCTGCCGAGGTGCGCCGGCACATCGCAACGATGATCGAGCAGAAGGAGATAGAACCAGGATCAACGCTTTACCTTCGCGTTCGCGTTCAGGGCGGCGGGTGCAGCGGCTTTCAGAACAAGCTCGACCTCGACCCCAAGTTCGACGAGAAGACGGACCACAAGTTCGAGTTCCACGGCATCGAAGTGGTCATCGATAAGCGGTCGATGCTCTACCTCGACGGCGCCGTCGTGGACTTCCACGACGACCTGAACAAGAGAGGCTTTACCATCACCAACCCGAACGCCAAGAGCACGTGCGGTTGTGGCAGTTCGTACTCGATGTAGTCCGAGCGCAGTAGGCCGATGATGGGTCGTGACGCGTGAGCAGTGGGCAGAGTGAACAAGAGTCTGAACTCTGCCTGGGAAGTAGGACCCCCACCACTGCTCGAACTTCTCAACCCACGGCACGCTCGTTCCAACATGCCCACAGTCTACCGTCAACCATGATCGACGCATTCGACCGCCTTGGTCTGCAGAGGCGGTTTCTTCTTCCTGATGCCGAACTCGAACGCGCGTACCTGGCGCATTCGCGCGAGGTTCACCCCGACTATCACCTCGCTGGTTCCTCCGCTGACCTCAACGCGAGCCTGGACTTGTCTGCCGCGGTCAACGAGGCGTACAACATTCTCCACGATCCGTTCACGCGCGCCGAGCATCTGTTAGCCCTGATGGGTGGCCCAGGCCCTGCGGAACAAAAGCAGATGCCGCCGGCGTTCCTGGCGGAGATGCTCGATGCCCGCGAGGAGATTGAACAGGCCCGTGGTAATCTGGCACAGACGGAACGGCTCGAAACGAGCTTCTCTCGAAGATTCGATAAACTCCTGAGTGAAGTTGGTAAGTTGTTCCAGAATCTGGACGAACTATCGCCAGACGATGCGAACCGAATGAACCTGTTGGCCCGCGTACGGAGTCTGTTAAACGCAGCGAAGTACGTTCGCGGGTTGATCCACGATCTCAACAACGATTGATGGGGAGACTCATCGTGATGTACGACTCCGCGAACCTGAAGAAACTCAGGACGATGAAGGAACTGGTTCCCGAGGGGATGGCCGCTTTCGATGCGTTCAACGCGGCAGTGTTCAAGGACGGCGCGCTGCCGGTGAAAGTGAAGGAGTTGATTGCAGTAGCGGTCGCCATGACGACACAGTGCCCTTACTGCATCGAAGTCCATGTGAAGAAGGCGAAGGCCGCCGGTGCCTCCGAAGCGGAACTGACCGAGGCAACACTCGTCGCGGCGGCGCTGCGAGCCGGCGGCGCGGTGACACACGGCGCGCATGCCATAGACTAAATCGACCGGGCGCTTAGCTCAGCGGCAGAGCACTCCCCTTACACGGGAGGTGTCACAGGTTCAAATCCTGTAGCGCCCACTCGAATGATTGAACGCGAAGCGACCGCAGACCCCCATGCAGTCGCGACGCGGAGCGGTTACTTCTTCGGCGGTGGGGCGGGCGTGGGATACTTCGCCCGCTCAGCTTGCCACTTCGCCGCCTCGTCCTTCTTGTCCTGCGCCGTGTATAGCTGCACCAGTCGCTCGACGGCTTCACGCAGCCGCACCTTGCCTTGTGGCGGGATCGTCTTCTCGCGCTGCTGCATCCCCTCGTAGCCCTTCACGAGCAGCGGTTCGGCGTCGGCGTACTTCTTCTGGCCCAAGAGCGCCCCGCCGAGGGAGGACATGGTGTTGAAGGTGTACCAGGCGTCGGGCTGCTTCTTTTGAAGGATGGCCAGACACTCGCGGAGGATCGCCTCGACGTCGGTCCACTTCTTCTGGCGCATCAGGTTCCGGCCCAGCGCGGCCAGTTCGTCGGCGTAGGGTACGGAGTCAGCGCCAGCGCCAGCCTTGACCACGGCCAGCCACTTCCGATGCCACGTCTCAGCCTGGTCGAACTGCTTGAGCTGTTCGTGGCAAGCGGTCAGGTTGTGGACGAACCGGCTCGCGTACTTATGCCGGAAGCGCCGTTTTTCCATGCCCTCGGCCGCTTTCTGAAAGAGCGGCAGGGCCCGATCCAGCTTCCCGGCGTCCTGGTAGGCCGACGCCAGGTTGTTCATGCTCGCGAGCGTGTGGGGGTGGTCGGCCCCCAGTTTGGCCTTCATGAGCTTCAGGGTTTCCTCAAAGAGCGGCAGGGCCAGGTCCCGCTTCCCGGCGGCCTTGTAGCCCCCCGCCAGGTTATTCATGCTATTGAGCGTGTCGGGGTGGTCGGCCCCCAGCTTGGCCTTCGTGAGCTTCAGGGTTTCCTCCAAGAGCGGCAGGGCCAGATCCAGCTTCCCGGCGGCCTTGTAGCCCCCCGCCAGGTTGTTCATGCTCGAGAGCGTGTCGGGGTGGTCGGCCCCCAGCCTGGCCTTCCTGAGCTTCAGGGTTTCCTCCAGGAGCGGCAGGGCCAGGTCCCGCTTCCCGGCGGCATAGTAGCCCAACGCCAGGTTGGCCATGCTCGTGAGCGTGTTGGGGTGGTCGGCCCCCAGTTTGGCCTTCATGAGCTTCAGGGTTTCCTCATAGAGCGGCAGGGCCAGGTCCAGCTTCCTGGCGGCATGGTAGCCCAACGCCAGGTTGTTCATGCAGGTGAGCGTGTCGGGGTGGTCGGCCCCCAGCCTGGCCTTCATGAGCTTCAGGGTTTCCTCAATGAGCGGTAGGGCCAGATCCAGCTTTCCGGCGGCCCGGTAGCCCATCGCCAGGTTGTTCATGCAGGTGAGCGTGTCGGGGTGGTCGGCCCCCAGTTTGGCCTTCCGCGTGGCCCGTGCTTTCTCGAACAGGACGATGGCCTGCGACGGCTCGCCCAGGCCCAGCAGCGACACCCCCAACGTGTTCTGCATCTGGGCCACCGTCAGCGGATCGCCGATCGCCGAGCCTTCCAGTTCTTGCACCGCCTTCTTGAGATTGTCCTTCAACGCCTGGGAAAACTCCCCGAGCGTGGCATAGTTCTTCTTGGGGTCCAGCCCCGTGAACACCGAACCCAGGATGTCGTTGGCCTTCCTGGCGAAGGCCAGGTTCTCCTTGGCCTGGCGCAGGTTCTTCTGCGCCTCCAGCTTGGCCGCCTTCTCCGCTTCGGCGGCATGAACCGCCACCTGACGCTGGGCCTCGACCTCGCGCTTGGCCTGGGCCTCGCAGTCAGCGCGTGCCGACTCGGCCGCCTGCGCATCGCGGGCGACTTTCTCCGCGTGTGTCGCTCGCATTGCTTGCCAGGCCGACACGCCCGAACCGACCACCAGCAACACCGCGAACGCCGCCGCCGTCGTCAATGCTAGCCGGTTCTTCCGTGCGAACTTCCGCAAACGATATGTCGCCGACGGCGGACTCGCCTCCACCGGCTCATCGCTCAGGTAACGCTGAATGTCCCGCGCCAGACCGTTGGCCGTCTCGTAACGCCGCGTCCGGTCCTTCTCCAAACACTTCATCGTGATCCAGTCCAGGTCGCCACGCACCAGCTTCGACAGATTCGCCGGCTCCATGTGCCGCTGCGCCGCCACCGAGGCACGCGTCTCCGACGTGGAGAGCCTGGCGCTGGGCCTGGGCGGTTCCTCCTCGCGGATCAACCGACGCACCTCGTCGTACGCGGCCTTGGCGAACTTCTGCCGCTCGATCGGCGTCGAGCCGGTGAGCAGTTCGTAGAGAAGCACGCCCAGCGAATAAATGTCTGAGCGTGTGTCGATGTCCAGCCCGGTCATCTCCGCCTGCTCCGGGCTCATGTACAAGGGCGTTCCGATCATCTGGGCGATGTTCGTGTAAATCGAGCGCTCGGTCAGTTGCTGGTGCATCGCCTTGGCCACGCCGAAGTCGATCACCTTGGCCACCGGCTTGCCGTCGTGCGACGTGACCAAGACGTTACTCGGCTTGACGTCGCGGTGGATGATCCCCTTCTGGTGCGCATGTTGAATCGCCTGGCAGACGGTGATGAATATCTCCAGCCGCTCCTTCGGAGGCAGTTGGTTCGTGTCGCAGTAGGCGGTGATGGGGATGCCGCGAACCAGTTCCATGACGAAATACGGCAGACCGCTGTCGGTGGCCCCGGCGTCGAGCACCTTGGCGATATTGGGATGGTCCATCAATGCCAGCGCCTGCCGCTCGGCCTGGAAGCGGGCGATGACCTGGTGCGAGTCCATGCCCGGCTTGAGGATCTTGAGGGCGACCTTTCGGCGTACCGGTTCCTGCTGCTCGGCGACGAAGACCAGGCCGAAGCCGCCTTCGCCGATCTGCTCACGCAGGATGTACGGCCCGATGCGCGAGCCGACACGCTCAGCGATGGGGGTATAGGCGCCGGTCTGGTCCGGTTGTACTGCGGACTCGGGTTCGCGTTCGTGCATGTCGATGAGAGTGCGGACCCGTGCCGCCAGGGCCGCGTCGTCGCCGCAGGCTTGCTGGAGGAAGCGTTCGCGTGCTTCGCCAACTTCGAGGCGTCGGGCGGCATGGAACAGGGCTTCTTCGTCGAGCGGTTTGGTGGACATGGTTCGGCTCCGAAGGCAATTCGATCGGCCGCGAATAACAAAGCGGAATCGGCGCGGAATTTACCCAACGGAATTTCAAGATTTCTCGATTTCGAGGCGGAGCCAGGCTCGGGCGTAGGCCCAGTCGTTGTCCGCGGTGGACGGCGAGATTCCCAGAGCCTCAGCCGCCTGGGCACTGGTCAGCCCGGCGAAGAACCGCAGTTTCACCAGTTCGGCCTGACGCGGCCGCAGGGCAGCCAGCTTGTTGAGTGCTTCGTGCAACGCGAGGAACTCGGCTGGGGTCTGTTCGGCTTCGAGGTGTAGTTGGTCGAAGCGGAGCCGGCATCGCTCGCCCCCGCGTTTGACCGACTGCCGGCTGCGGGCACGGTCTACCAGGATGCGGCGCATCGCCTCGGCCGCGGCGGCGAAGAAGTGTTTCCGGTTCTCGAAGTGCTGGTCGCCGACCAGGCGGAGGTATACCTCATGCACCAGCGCCGTGGCGTCGAGTGTCTGATCGGGTTGCTCGTTCACGAGCTTCGCGGCTGCAAGCTTCCGCAACTCATCGTAGACAAGCGGTAGGAGTTGCTCGGCGGCTTGCGGATCGCCGGATTCGATGTCCGAAAGCAAGCGAGTCAGGTCGGTCATCGCATCAGCGTAACCGATGGACAACAGTCTGTCATCGGGGTCGCAGCAGATGTATCATGTACCTTTACTCCACGGGCGTGTGCCAACTCCTTACTACTGCTGATGGTCGAGGCGGGTATCGGTCCACCGGAACAACTGTGGGTCGAGCCGGTTCAGCAATAGTTTGATCTTCGGGATCTGTTCGATGGCGGTCGCCTCGCCGACCGTGCCCATCTCCTTCGCGCTGGTGAATGCAGTGAGAGGGAAGCCTGTTACATTCGGTTCAATCACCACATCGGCCGGTTGTACACCAATCGCATTCATGTTCTGGTTGAGTACCACCAGGCTACGCAAGAGCGTCTGCACTATGCCTGGCTTGCGTCGCGATGGGGTTGCTTTGGCTGTGTTGATCTGGGAAAACTCTTTCTCAAGTTGGGCGGTCACGCTGACGGCAATCACGAAGTTGCACCCCATCGAAACTAACACATCTGCGGGGATGTTGTTCACTAATCCCCCATCAATAAGCGCCTTACCATCACGCTCGATTGGGATTGCCAATACGGGCAGGTTGATGCTCTCCAGCACCGCGTGTGTGGCATCGCCACGTTCACGAACTACCGGGCTGCCGCCCACCAGGTCCACAGTGACCGACAGGCATGGGACTGGGAGTTGTTCCAGACGCCAGTCGTGTAGATACTTGCGTAGCATCGGGTCGAACTGGCCGCGGCGGTACTTGTACAGTAGGTAGAATTGGTCGCCTCGCGGTAAGCGACGGAAGATCCACGACGGACGCAAGTCAGCCGCGAACTGGGCGGCGCTATAGTCGCAATCGAGGCCAGATGAGTAGACGACGCCCGTCATAGCTCCGGCACTCGTACCGGCGATCATGTCGACGACGATGCCATTCCGTTCCAGGGCCTTGAGGACCCCAAGGTGGGTCATTCCACGTGCGGCGCCGCCACCCAGTGCCACGCCAACCCGCACCCCGCGAAGGTCGTGAACCAACCGCTCCAGACCATTGGCGAGGACCCGACCCCAGGGCGACTGCGGCTCGGCGTCGGAGAGTTTGAAGTCGCGCGAGATGAACTCGCGCAGTGCGGGGATGGAAGGCGCCACGGGGTTCCCAGCGCCCAGAGCCCATGCAACACTGATCTTGTCTCGCCAGCCGCGCGACACCACGTCGAGCGTTTGTAACCGACGCACTGCCACCTCAGCACTTTCCGACGGTAAGAAATAAACAGCGCGATCCGCGAGTTGCATCAATCGGTTCATCACACCTGGATCAAGATCCGCCCGCACGTTAAAGACGATACGTGTTGCGTCCTGCCACTCGGCCACCTGCCGGCGGATTTCCTCGGCTTCCAACATCCGGCCATCGACTGTGAGTGGTCGTGACCACACCCCCGACTGTCCCTGCCAGTGTGGTGCGTCGCTGAATATGGCGAGTTTCTCGCCAATCTCATTGAGGCGGGCCAGAAGCCGGTCAGACATGCTGCGGGAAGCAGGTGATTCGTGGATCAGGGCGAGCACCATTGGCGCCTGCTTGGTGGAACCTCCGAAGTAGAGCTTCCGCAGGCTCCCGGCAAAACTCTTCAGCCACAGGCGACGCAGATCCGGGTGTGCAAAGGTGAGTTCCATCGCCTGCTCGTAGTCGAGCACTAGCACCGTCGTCGATTCCAGTGCAACCACACGGACGGGCACAGACTCCGAGAGTGCCCCGACCATCAATCCGTACTGTTGGCCGCGTTCGATCATCCGGAACAATGTCTCGGTGCCATGCGCGTCAACCCGCACCGCCTTGAGACGGCCACGGAGGACGAACCCAACGGTGGTAAGCGGGACATTCGCCTCGTGAATCAGCGCCCCTGCGGGATGGTGGACGACTCTACCCTGCCGCACGACATCTGTCAGTGCTTCGTTGGATACTCCGCGAAAGTACTCGTGGACTTTCAGCAATGGGATTACGTCATCGTTCATGGCGGCGATTCCCCAACTCATGTCGGATATAGTCCCCGAACCCGACCTCAGGGCCGCTGTTGGCGACATCTGTGAGATACGCGATTCGGCGAAGTTCCGGGAAGGGCAATGTGCGGTCGAGTCGTCCGTCGTCGTAGAGTGCCTTGTCCAGTTTGGCGTTTACCAGCACTCGCCAGTCATACCGGATCCGGCTCCCGGGAAGTCGGTAGAATGTTGTGGTGCAGTTGGCACTCACGCCGTGGTACCAGCGTGGTGACGTGTACAGATCGTTGATCGCCGCAACGTAGTCGAGGAATGCGACACGAGCCTCTTCGCAAGTTACATTTAGGTGGTACAGGTGAGCTGCCTGCGGCTTTCCGTACTTCGTGCGACGGAGGATGATGTCGCGTTCGTCGGCAGCGACGAAGATCAGTTCCTGTTGCCGGTACAGGCTACGGGCGATGGAGAAACTCTGTCCACGCCGGTATCGCACTTCGATCGAAAAGCAGACGCGGCAGTCGGGCCCAAAGTCGAAGACCAGAACGGGGTGGCTCATCAGCGCGGAACCCCAGTTGAAGAGTATGATGTCCACCCCCCTCAGGTTCGAGAGGTTGTAGGTCCGGGTTTCGTATCTCGGGGTAAACTCGTCAAGCGAGCGGTATTCGAAATTGCGGATGTTCTCGATCATGACCGAATCTTCGGTACATATGGCGCGCGGTAGCACGGCCACGGCCGGTTCCCACACGCGATCATGCCTCGGCTTCAACGTCCGCCACCAGATGTGGAAGAGGAGTAGTACGCCGATCAACGTCGCGAAGGGCTTCCAGGTTGGCTCCCACAGAGCGAACACCGCAGCGACGACGGCGACCCACACCAGTGCACCCAACGTCGACCACCTACATGCGTGACAGACATCGAAGTAGATCGCCCCCGCCATCCAGAGTGTGACGCCTGAGGTGATCACGAGCATGAACGCAAGCGCGATCCATTCCAGGACTTGATTCATCTGTGTTGACCCCGTGAAGTTGGGGGAACTCCCGAATTTCAGTACTTGTTTAGCGCTTCAAATCCTTGAAAACAAGGCGTTTTCGCAGCGTGGTCGGCTGTAAATCTGCGGGTTTCGATGAGATTCGAGGCAGTTGTTGATGTCCAGTTAGTCGAAAATGCCTTGTTTTTCGAGGTTCAACGCAGGATAATTACTGTACATTAGACCATGATAAAGCACTCAACAGATACCAGGTTTCCTCGAGGTGTGTTGATTACCCACGAGCAACGTGTGTCGGAGCAAGCTCTCGTCAGAGGATGAAGATCGTACTCGTTGTTAGGAGGGCCAGACCCAGTTCGTTCCGGAATCGTTCTTCGGAGTGCATTGTAACTCGACGAGAAGCTTCTTTCGGTTGAATGCTCACCCGGTCTGGGATGGCTTCCTGGGCGACATCCTGTCATGCTCGCACGGCACACGGCGATTCATCTTCGACGAGATCACCACATCAGCCCATCTGCTCCGCAAACCCGTTGTCCAACAATGTACGGGTGTAGCCAAGTTCTCTGGTGGTGCCGGCGTGAATTGGGTAATTTGGGTAA